>NZ_FNYW01000083.1 GCF_900109085.1 Alkalibacterium gilvum
CCACAAACAATCAATAATGAGGTGAAGCGCGGAACGGTCACACAACTTAAGCGCCAAAAGCAAAAAGGAAAGATCTATGATTACTATACTACAGTGTATGACGCTGATGCTGGACAAGTAGCTTATGACAAACATCGTTTAAACTGTGGCCGACGGCCAAAATGGGCGGATACAGATGCCTTTATAGAATGGGCCGATGATAAGATGTTACTTGATAAATGGTCTCCTGATGTCGTGACTGGTTTTGCGTTAGAACATGAGCTGTTTGATCGTACCATCATTCCTAGTACGACAACGCTTTACAATTGGATAGATAAAGGAATCATGCGAACAAAGAACCTTGATCTTTTAGAAAAACTCTCTCGTAAACCAAAAGCGTCCTCTCAGAAGAAACGCCCAAATAAACGTATTCTCGGGCAATCAATAGACAAACGCCCTAAAGAGATTGATGCTCGTCAAACGTTTGGTCACTGGGAAATCGACACAGTCGTTGGTAATAAGGAAAAGACCGATGCCGTACTACTAACCTTAGTTGAACGACAAACCCGTTTTGAAGTTATTATGAAGGTAAACGGTAAAGATCAACATTCAGTGAACGAAGCCATTTATTCTCTTCAAGAACGCGCTGGAGATGACTTTTCTACTTTGTTTAAAACGATTACTTCAGATAATGGCTCTGAATTTGCAGGTCTACATGAAGCATTAAAGGATACCCTGGATGTTTATTTTAGCCATCCTTATGCATCATTTGAGCGAGGAACGAGTGAGAATCAGCATAAGTTTATTCGTCGCTTCATTCCGAAAGGAAAGCCGATGGGTCACGTTTTAGAATCACAATGCTTACGTATACAACAATGGATGAGCGATTATCCTAGAAAAATATTGGGCTATAAAACACCTCATGAGTGTTTCGTCAATGCATTACGCTTAGAAAAGCAAGTGGCTTAACCCGTGAGGGCTTGACAACGAGCCTCCTTCGATATGACTTTAAAGCTGTAAAGCTGGCTGAAGCCAGCTTGTCAAAAGACTATCATGTCTCAGCTCATTATCAAGCCCTCACTACACAGATAATAACCGTCAAATATCACATGAAATTTAATTTTGATAAGTGGCTAACTTAAACTTGAAATTTTGGAAAATAACCTAATACAAATCATGGTATAATATATTAAAAGAGCACGTTCTTCTTTAAAGAAAAACGTGCTCTTTTAATATATTCCTGAATAATTCATAGCTCTAATTTAAAGCTGTTTTCTTGAATAAATTGCCTATTTTTATATTAGGAAGATACTTTCTTCTAAAATATTGTGTTTTCGAACAGGATTCTTAGGGAAGAAGGACCTATTAAAAATCCTTTGTCTATTTAAGGGCAGACTGATCCCTTGAAATAATCAGTTAAAACTTTATGCGATAACTCCTCTAAATACATTGTCTGGATCGCCGTAGGCGTTCGAAAACCTTATAAAATTCGGTTTGATACACATGATAACTCGACAGTTTTCGATAGACCCTCCTGCCTGTTTGAACGAGCTTCCCGGCGACTTT
>NZ_FNYW01000048.1 GCF_900109085.1 Alkalibacterium gilvum
CCTCCTAGGTATGTTTTTGTCGATAAAAACATTGTACCGTAAAAGGAGCTTTATATGGCCTTTTATCTTTTACACAATTATATGGACTTTATCAATAATAGTTAGCCCTAATATTTACATAAAATAAAGACACAAGACTTTATTTTAATCAAAGTCTTGTGTCTTTATTTTTAAATAATTTGGACTTAATTTTTATTAATATTAAGAGTGACAAATTTATTAGTCGTTAATTTATCTTGCTTGCTGGCCTCCGTAACTTCATCTAATTCAACATATTTATATTTCTGCAGTTCCTCTGGTACAGTTACACTTTTATCCATATATGGATTGAAAATTCTTATAATATATGAATTGTTTTCACGAGAGGCTTTTATAGCGCTAACTCCTATGTGATCATCATTAAAACTAAAAGTACTCTTTTCCAATGGTAAATATTTCTTTTCTCTTTTCTGACTAAAGATCATTCGCCCATTTAAAAATTCAGAATTTTGATATGTGGGAATATCGGTTAAATATCGTTTTGCAACTCTAGATAGATTTATATCATTAATTGATTTTCTAGAGTTGACATACACCCCAAAGTCACAAGAAATATGACCAAGTAACTGTGCGTCAGGAGTTTTGACAATACTTTCTCCCGATGAACGCCCAGGTCTATAAGCCAAGTCATTTTTCCCCATGTATCCAAAGGTTCTAAATAATGTAAGTTGAATAATCTCATGATTTTTTCCAACTACTTCATATTCTCGTACTCCATCAGTGATAACGGAGAAAGATCTGTCTTTTGAAGACAAAGCTACATAACTTTGCATAGGTTCTATAGCAATTGGTTTTTCTTGCCACTTTTCTTCTTCCCATACCATTTCTTCTTTAAGTTTAACTGGTCTTTTAATTGGTCCAAATAAATGATCTGCATACGAAAATGAACTTGCAATATCAGTGTCAAATTGAACTGATAATTTGTGGCTCAATACATTATTATTAACTGTAACATTAAAGTCAATTGTTTCTGATTCTTTATCTAAATTAACGTTCACATTAATTGTTAATTCTCTTGAGGTTATCCCTTGAGCTCTTTCTGATAAGTCGTAAGGAACCATCATGTTAAGTGAAAATGTAAGTTTTTCACTTATATTACTTTTGTATGTTTTTGAATCAATTCTGTTTGAGTCTAAAGATGTTAGCTGTAAATCCTTTATCGGAGGTGAATAATTATAGGAATCTCCGTCATCACCAGACTCAACAAATATCATTTGTTGATCATATATTTTTCCGGTATGTTTATCAGTGATTTTTAGGCTATTATTAGAGTTTAAGCTAATCATATATTTGGAATTTTCAATTGATTGATCGGGTGAGGTCTCATATCTATTATAATTAGAAGCCTTTTTATTGGGATCAATATAGAATGATGTATACCCCAACCCTGGTATATTTTTCATCATTGTTTTTAGTTTAACTTTGAAAACTTTATCAGGAATATAGATATCTTTGCTAGGATTAACTTGAATTGTTTGTTTGAGTACATATTCTGTCAATTCTTCAGAATGTGTAAGCACATATGGATATTCTTCATTAGTTTTAGATGAGTGTAAAGAAAAATCAAGGTTAGGTACGTAAGCTTCAATTTCTACTACACCTTCATATTCATTTGGCCAGGTATTAAACGCAATTATATTTAAATCTGTATTGAACTTTATTTTGTTTGATATTGTACGCATTGTAATTTCAAGTAGATTTAAAGCCAAATCTTGGGCCACTTTATAGCGATGTAGTATATCTTTATTTGTAGAATCGCTATTACATCCCCCAATACTATCATGAGCAGCATTTTCAAACATTAGTTTCCAGATTTCATCTAATTGAGAATGAGGATATTCTAGCCCTAAACTATCTCCAATAACTAATACTGGTTCTAATACATTGACTAAAAAGTTTTCAACTTTATTGTTTAATTGCTTCATATCTGCACGAGTAGAAAAAATCGTTTTGTGTATTCGGCTATGTTTAGCCTGCGTCAATTCTCCGCTATATACACTTAGTTCACCATGATTTTCATCAATCATTTCATCAAAAAAGATTTCTGGATCGCTCATTAAATAATTTCTGTTAGAGTCAATATTATTAAAATCATTAATTAGCTTAGGAAGGTTTTCTCTTATTGGAGCCTGGTCATGTCCATAAGCAAAATAAATATGATTAGTATTTGACTCCTTATCTAGTTTCTCGATAAAGTCTTCTATATATCTCGTTTTGTCCCTATCGTGTTCAGGTATCCCATGTTCACCACCAAAATGATATCCATTTCGCATTATATTTGCGACTACAGATGAACCATCGGTTCCCTCCCAAATAAACTGTGTATCATTAAAGGTGCTGTCCGCCACACCTCTCCAAAAGACAGCAGTATCTATACCAAAACTATTATAGATTTGTGGCATATTTCCTCCTTGTCCAAAAGCATCAGGAACATACCCTACGTTAAATGAATGACCAATTTCCTTCGCCTTATTTGTCCCGTATAATAAATTCCTGACTATTGATTCTTGAGAGATTACTAGTTGATCTGTTTGAGTGTACCATGGTCCCACATACAGTCTTTTATTCTTTACTAAAGACTGTATTCTTGATAAATCCTCTGGATAATATTTCAAGTAATCTTCAACTAGAGAAATTTGAGCATCTAAAATATATGATGTGTAATTATCATCATTTTCAAGAACATCTAACACTTCTTTAATATGTTTTAACAGATAGATCGTGGATCTAGAAGTGTTAAAATACCATTCTCTATCCCAATGTGTATGTGGGATTACATGAACTTTTTTCTTATTAATGATAATCTCTCCTTTAAACTTCTGACTTTGCTGTTTGTTTGCGTTTCATTGATTTTAAAGCATTAACCATTAGGGCTATAGTAAATCCTCCTGCAAGAATTGCAATTAAATACCCTATAATATTGTCAGTAAATGGTATTGCCATAAACGTAGCTAGCATAGTTGAGTGAGTAGCTCCAAATAATCCATTTACACCAGCTCCTACAGCAGTCCCGACTACAATACTCGGAATAACTCTTGCTGGATCGGCTACAGCAAAAGGTATGGTTCCTTCTGTGATACCGACTATTCCCATTATTAAAGCTGTTTTACCATTTTCAATTTCTTCTTTTGAATATAATTTTTTATTTAAAACTGTTGCTAGCCACATACCAAAATTAGGTAATCCGATTCCCATCAGCATAGCTGTACTTGCTACATAGCTTCCTGAGGTAAAGGACGCTACGCCGAAGGCGTATGCTATTTTATTAATTGGTCCGCCCATATCGACAGCCATCATACCACCAAGTAAAGCAGATAATAATACAGCATTAGTTCCTGACATTCCTTCTAACCAAGCAGTTAATAACTCAGTTAATCCTGCAATCGGAGGACCTATAATATACCACATGGCTAATCCGACAACTGCTGTAGCCACAAATGGAATAATGATAATTGCTTTTAAAGATTGAAGCGTTGCTGGGAAACTTACTTTTTTTAGTGCTTGAACAAGATATCCTACTGCTAGACCTGTAATCATACCTCCTAAAAATCCAGTTCCCATAGTATTAGCAATAATACCTGTAATAAAGGCCGGGGCTAACCCTGGACGGTCTGCAATGGAGTATGCAATATAAGCTGATATCATAGGAACAATAAATTGTAATCCTGAATGACCTATTAGTCTTAAAACTCCCCAAAAAGTTTCAGTCTGGTCCCAAACATCGGATCCTCCAAAAACTACAGCGATAGAAGTCAAAAGACCTGCTGCGGTTACCAGTGGAATAATATAAGATACTCCACTTTGAAAGTGCTTTACTATTTCTTTACCAGTATTTCTACTACTCATTTTAAAAACTCCTTTTTAGATTAGTTTTTCAGCACGATTAAGTACATCTTCTATATTTTTTATTGCTTCTTTGGTACCTACCTCTAATACAGGCTTTCCTGAAAATCTATCTCTTTCAGAAACGTTAGTATCTACTGCAAATATAGCTACATCAGCATTTTTAGCTTCTTCTTCACTTATTTTATTTTCTATTCCCATAGCCCCTTGAGTCTCTACTTTAATATCATACCCTCTTTTACTCGCTTCTTTTTCTAACTTGGTTTTAGCCATATAAGTGTGAGCTAACCCCGCAATACATGCGCTTACTGCAACTATTTTCATCTTTTTCCTCCTAATTGATTTTATTAACTATTTTAAACAATTGATCTTTGCTCTCTGCTTTTTTAAACTCTTTAACAAAGTCATCGTCCATTAGATGACTTGATAGATTTGCTAACACCTGTAGGTGTTTATTCCCTTTATCTCTATCTTCGATGGCTAACATAAATACATATTTAACCTCATCATTGCCCTCACCGCCCCACTTGATTTTATTTTTTAATACTGCTAATGCAATTGATGAATGTAATACACTTTCACTTTTTCCATGAGGTATAGCTAGCTCGTTTCCTATGCTAGTGGATATGTCATTTTCACGCTCTATAACAGCATTATTAAATTCCTCTTTACTATTAATAACATGGTTCTCATACAGCAAATCACTTAATGTACTGATTACCTCTCTATAATCTTTTACATCTAAATCAAATAAAATATTATCTTTTTCTATTGATACTTTTTCATTCTGCATAGTCATACCTCTTTCGTTATAATTCTAATAAATTCATCGTAATCATTTGCTGCTGATAATTTTGAAAGCAATTCTTTTGAATCGATGATTTCGTTAAACACTTTATAAACATCATTAATATTATTTTTTATATCTTGATTAATTAAGAACAAGAAGACTATATTTACTTTCTCATTTCCCCAAAGTACGCCTTCTTTATTAATGTACACATATATCGCAGGTTTTTTTATATATTTTATTTCTGCATGAGGCATTGCAAAGAGTCCCATTGAAGTTGACGATAATTTTTCTCTATTCATAATACTTTGATACACACCTGTACTTGTATAGTTGTTATCATTTGTTTTTTTTACTAGTTTTTTTATTACTTCTTCTTGAGTTAGTTCATACTCATCAATATCAAATAAGTTATTAGAGAGTAATCTTAAAAAATGTTTTTTGTGGCTATTTTGACTAATGATAAGGTTTCCAATACTCTCGATATCTTCGTTTGTCAATAACGGGCTGACATAGACTACATTTTTTTGATTTGATCTTATCGGTACAGTGGTTATTATCAATTGATCTTTTATATTCATATTATTCAGTTTATTTATACCAATCACATCAACTATATTAATTTTTTCCTTAAAGACATTTTTTAATCTTTGTTCTAATAACTTTGATGTTCCATAGCCACTACTACAAACTAAAATAACATCATTGTTATTAGAGTTTTTTCTTCTTTCGAAAAATGATTGAATATGTATCGCTATATACGCTATTTCATCTTCATCAAAGCTTATATTCATTTTGCTTTCCAAGGTTGCGACAATTTGTTTGCTAGTTTCAAATGATTGGATAAATTGTGTTTTGATTAAATGTAAATATGGATTACGAATACTCATATTGTTTTTCAACCTATTGATCGCACTTTTTAAATGTATTGATAGATCATCAATTAATTCATTATCTGGATAAATATCTGATAATATCATTTTTGTTACTTCTCTATATTCATTCAGTTGGGTACTTTTATCGTATTCTCTTTTATTCTCATATTCGCTTTTATTGTAGTTATTTTGTTGAATTAGTTTTATATAAAAATCGATATTCTCTTTTTCGTTTTGTGGCAGTTTAATATCAAATATAGTTTCTATTTTATATATCAACATTTGTGTGTTAGGTTCCAGTTCAGTCTCTAATGCATCAGGAGAAACAATAAAATCTTTTTTTATTCTATCCAACATGATACTAATGTGTATTGTTATAGAATTAAATTCATATTCTGTAAGATATAAGTTAGTTTCGGCTATAAATTCACTAACTATATCAACCACATCATTTACAATGTTAAAATTAATAAATTTTTTTACATCATTTGAAAAGTTTAGAGATATTTGGAATTTTTCTTTATGATTTTCTAATGCTACTAATTTACTTTTATAGGAATTAATTACATCAGCTATCAACTGTCTCTTGTGCCTTTCATTTACATTAAGACGAATACCATTCTTAGATCCAATAAGTTCAATATTATATTCTTCAAGTAATTTTCGGACATTCTCTAACACATTTTCTATTGTAGTTCTACTGACATATAGAGCGTTCGCTAACTGTTGTATTTTTATATATCCTTTTGCGTCTAATAATATTGATAGTACTTGTACTATTCTTTGATCTTTTGTTTCGTTAATCTCATATTCTAGTCTTTCTAAGATATTTTCTGCTTCTTCTGAATTTCCTTTAATTGATAATCCAATCCTGGCTTTATAAGAAATTTCTATATTTATATTCTTCTCAACAAAAAAGTCGTTAGCTTCATCAATTTTTTTGTTGATTTTATATCTTGACCAACCTAAAATTTTCATTACTTCATTAT
The DNA here is from genome assembly GCF_900109085.1 of Alkalibacterium gilvum. GTDB lineage: Bacteria > Bacillota > Bacilli > Lactobacillales > Carnobacteriaceae_A > Alkalibacterium > Alkalibacterium gilvum. The sequence continues at coordinate 6,537 of NZ_FNYW01000048.1, forward strand.
GCTTTATATACTCATTTTTATAGATGAGATTTATTAAGCTTAGATGACTATTATTCATATGATTTCCTCCTAAGCATATATTCATTATAGAAGATGTTTTTCATTGCTAAAACGTTTTCTTTTTTTACTTGATTTCAAAAAATATGGGTACATATATACTCTATAAGGGATTTATTCATTTTTCCGTTTGTTTAAATAACGGTATATAGTTGCTCGACTAACTCCTGTTAAGTGAACTACTTCGTTAATACTAAATTCTTTACTATCATATAGTTTCAATGCTTTTTTTATTTTATAATCACTAACTCTAGGACGACCGCCTTTTCTTCCCCTTTCGCGGGCACTTTTTAAACCTTCTTTTGTTCTTTCGACTATTAAGTCACGTTCAAACTGACTGAACGCTTGAAAAACAGTCAACATTAATTTTCCGTGTGGAGTTGTTGTATCAAAGTCTTCTTTTAGACTTATTAATTGCACATTTTTTCCTTCAAAAAAGTTGACTAAATCAATTAAGTCTTTAGTACTTCGACCCAGTCTTGAAAAACTTTCAATCACAACAGTATCTCCAGGTCTAACTTTATCTTTTAATCTTTCCAATTGCGGTCTATCAGATTTAGTACCAGTTATTTTTTCTGTTATTATTTCATTACATTTCTTCTTTTCAAGTAAATCAGTTTGTCTATTTAAATCTTGTTTTTTTGTGCTTACTCTCGCATACCCATAAATGTAATTATTCATACTATCACCTCATAATTTAAATTTAACGTCAGTATATCATAAACGTGCCTTTATGATATTTTGATAATGAGACGGGTTTTGAAACAATAAAGAACCCCTTATTAATATAAATAAGGGGTTCTTTATTGAGTCTCAAAAACAATGGTTTTTGAGCTGATTAAATATTATTTATGTCCGGTTCTAAATAAATTAAACACATAAAATTAAAAAAACAGAGGTAAAGCAATTTTTTCATTTTGCTTAACTTCTGTTTTATTTTATTATTTTATAAATTTAATCATCAAATAATTTAAGGTTCATTTGTTTCTTAGTTTCTATATCCAGGTTCTCACTATGGTTATCTACTGGTATAGATTTATTAAAACGTTCTTTCGCGAATTCAAAAAAATCTTTATTCATTTCGGTTCCTATAAATTTACGATTTAGTCTGTGTGCGACAATCCAGGTAGTTCCGGTTCCCATGAAAGGATCAAAGACAACTCCGTTTTCAGGCGATCCAGATTTAATACATTTTTCAACAAGTTCTTCAGGGAATGTCGCAGTATGGCTGCCACTAAGTGGTTGAGTATTTATATCCCAAACATCTCCCGGGTTTTTGGGTTTTCCATTAGCACCCATCACTTTAACAGCATCTAAATCAAAATAATATTTTTTTGATTTAACGAAATGAAAAATATGTTCATAAGTATTGTTAAATCGATCTTTAACGCTTGCAGGTATTCTATTAGGCTTTCTCCAAATAATATCATCGCGAAGTATCCATCCTCTTTGTTGCATCTCAATAGCAAATCTAGAAGGAATTAAAAGTAGCTGTTTATTTTGATAAAGTTTTCCATCTTGTTTGATTTTGGGTTGTAATGGCTTTGTAGTAAAAAACTTTTCTTTCCTATTTCTTTGGTGTTGAGTAATATTACCTTCTTTATCTACATATTTTTTCCAAGCACCAGCACCAGACCCGAAAAAAGTATCTCCCATATTAATAAACATATTACCATCTTTTTTCAAAAGCGGTTCAAAAGCATCAAAAAAATCTGCTAAAGTTTTTACAAATAAATCAGGAGTTTCCTCACTTCCAAGCTCTCCGCTCCCATTGTAAATTCTTTTCGCCCAATATGGTGGAGACGTTACAATTAGATCGATACTATTTTGGGGTAATTTATTGGGTATTTCTAAACAGTTTATGTTCTCCACTATATCTCTTTCAATATCCATTTTTTCAATCTCCTTTTTTATATCACTACATTCACTTTCTTATAAGAGATAACATCATTAGCTAATTAACATATATTAAAAACAAATATTATTTTATCCTATTACGTGATCCTTACTGTTAGATCTGATCACTTATTTATTAAAATATCTATTCGCATTAAACCAATCTTTCCTGAATATAATTATAACATCTAAAGATGACATGTAAATGAATTCTCATGCTTTCCATTAAAAAAAGATGACAATAGTCCGTGGACTAGGAGTCACTATTGAAGGAGTATAGACTTATTATACAAGGAGGGTAAACAATGAAACTTGAACAGGCCTTTGGTAGTGTTCTGAGAAAAAAGAGATTAGAAAAAAATTATACACAAGAAGCCCTGGCCCATTCATGTAAGGTAGATAGAACATTTATTGGCTTGTTAGAACGTAGCAAAAGACAACCTACTATAACAACAATATTCAAATTGTGTAAAGCTTTAGATGTAAAACCTAGTGAAATATTTATAGAAATTGAATCAATGGTGGACTTATAAGAATTGAAAGGAGTTTTTTTCATATGACAATGTCAATTGGCCCAGAAGAAGCAAGATTTTTTAATGATTTAAATAGTATTCTTTCAATGGGGTGGATAGAAAATACGAGAGTGGGCAATCATGGTTCTGTAGGGAATATGCTAGAGGACATATTGGGAATTCCAGAAAATAATTTACCCCTACCAGATATATCCAGATGGGAGCTCAAAAGTAATAAAACCAACTCAAACGCTTTAACAACTTTGTTTCATACTGAACCATATCCTAGATCAGCGCGTTTTGTTCCCCAAATACTACTCCCTAAATATGGTTGGAGACATTCAGAAGCAGGCAGGAAGTATTCAGAAACAGAGATGAGCTTTAGACAAACTATAAATAGCGTTAGTAGAAGCGATAGAGGTTTTAAAGTAGATATAGATAGAACAAATGAAAAAGTACTTATATCATTCGATAGCAACTATATAGATAAAGAACGACATCAAGATTGGTATGATTTTGTGAAACATGGAGTAGGACTCGATGAGTTAACACCGCAACCGTCATGGAGCTTTGATACGCTATTTTCAATAACTAGAAATAAACTATCAAATTGCTGCTATGCACATGCAACTACCAAGGTAGAAAATGGTATAGAGTATTGTAAATATGATTTATTTGAATTTTTTATGGGCTTTAGTGAAGATGAATTCATTAATGGTCTGGAAGAAGGATACATATATGTTGATTTTGATGCCAGAACTGGCCATAATCACGGTACTAAGTTTAGAATTAGAAAAAATAAATTATTATCGCTATATGAAAAAGAAGTTAAGTTAATTTAATAACAAAAAGACTAAATCGAGTATTTATTTCGGTTAGTCTTTTTGTTTTTTTTGTAACTATTTATAAAAGATTAACTCATTTGACTTGACCAAAATATAATTGTTTTTTTATGCTCATAAATAAATATGATTTAGGATCTCTAATTTTATTGTATTTATCTGAACGTATTTTTAAAAGAACATTATAAATAGTACGGGTTAAATCTTTTTTTAATTCTTCAGAATAGTCCAAAACTTCGTATAGAGCTAATTTGATATTATTACCAGTTTCATTATCAGCCGATTTTATTGCATAATCGAGTGTTTGAATAAACTGATTAAATAAATCAAAGTCACCTTTAGAATAATTTTTCAAGACGTTGAGAAGATTCTCTCCATACTTTTGTTTTAACTCCTGCTGTTGGATATATTGATCGATTAAAATCGGATCATTATCTTCGTTCTTTTCTTTTAAAAGAGAACTCAAATCAATTTGAGTTAATTGATCCTGTGTATCTTTATTATCTTTAAAATCTTTTATGACTTTAACATTTGCTGAAAATATCCAAGATGTTGCCTATGCTGATAACGAGTTTAAAAATTTTATGAAGCGATTCAATTATAAATATAACCGAAAAAGCCATTTTTTAGCTGTGCGCGAGTTTCAAAAGCGTGGTGCCATACATTATCATCTGCTGATCGACTGGAAGTATCCAGAAACCCTCGAAAAAGAGTCGCTCCGTGCTCTCGAAAGAGAGTTGGGAGCTAATACCTGGAGACATGGGTTCGTCAATATAAAGCCCTTAAAAGGCCAAAAAAAGGGAGATAAGTCCGTTGACAATGTCGGGGCTTATCTCGTCAAGTATATGACCAAAGATCTCTATGAGCGTAGATTAAGTCATAATAAAATGTATTTATGTAGTCGGGGACTTCACAGGCCTAAAGTCTACATACAAGATGAAGCTTTAAAAATATTGGAAAATGGTTATGCATATTATAATAAAGTATTTCATAACGAGTATTATAGCGATTATTTAGGTTTAATTAAGTATTCTGAATATAATAAAAAAAGATGCAATAATAGAGTCAAGTCCATAATCTTGTGTAAAATACTATACAATGCTTTTACCTTTCTTAACCAACTCTTTGAGCTGATTTTATTAACAGAAAAATCTTA
>NZ_FNYW01000034.1 GCF_900109085.1 Alkalibacterium gilvum
TCCATTGAATGGTACGTTTTTGGATACTATCTATTTCGTAGCCTTGATCTTTATACTCTTGGATCAATTCTAAATCAATTTGTTTAAAAGCTGCACAGAGTAGTTCTTGGACAATCTGTTGGAAAAGTATTTCTAAAGCTAATTCAGCTTCGAGTAATGTGTCTTGTTCCTTTAATATTTTGATGATTTTTGATATAATTTTATTCATAAGAAGACCTCTTTCTCTAGCGTTGTCGTTATCTCTAGATTAAGGGTCTTCTTTCTTTTTGTCCAGACCGATATTTTTCTGTTCCGACATTAATTTTACACATAGCTAACTATATAGTGTAAGGAATTTTTAGGAGGGGAAGTAATGTTAAAAGTATGAGGAAACGATCCACATATTTTAAATTAAAAAATAATAGGAGGAAATTATTATGTACCCAGGTATTTGGAGTAGGTCAGAGATTGAACATCACTTTAGTGTGCCAAAGAAAGCAAAGGATGAAAGTAACGTTAGGTATAAAACATTAATGCAAGTGGATAAAGTAGGATCGGAAGGAGGTACGTTACACGTACAACGTAACATAGGCACTAATGACCTTCGTATTATCCGAGGGTGTTTCAGTGGGTCTTTGGAAGAGTTTGAAGAGCGTGTTAAGCGTAAGCCCTTTGGTGATAGGCACCGTGAGATATATGAGCAGCTTATTGAAGTTATTAAACTTAACTACGTTGAAAAGCCTAAAGGAACTATCCGACATATAGAATTAATGAGTAATAGCAATCATGTGAATTATGGGAATGACACGGGTAGTATACTGTTTGCTTCTGAACGGGAAACTGCCCATTATAAAACCAGGTTTACATGGGAAGAAGCTGAAGACATTGCTAAGAAACTAGGTATTAAAATTGGTAAAGCCAACGTCCCGTGTACTGAGGACACTAAGTTGGTCTGGGAAGAAGTTTAAAAGGAGGCACTTAAGTTATGGATGAAGGTGAAGCAAGGCCCCTTGTTAAAATTGGTTTAGTAGGAGGCATTAGATCCGGTAAAGATACTGTAGCAAACTATTTACAGGAACTAATAGCAACACACTACACTAACGATAGCACCCTTACTTTAGGTTTTTCTGACGGTATTACACAAATACTAGAAGATTATTTACCTGGCGTATTTAATGACGGTAAGCCTAGAGAAGTCTATCAAGCTATAGGGCAGACATTCAGACGGTTTAACCCTGATGTGTGGATAGAACAGGCGTTAGAGACAATCGAAGTTAATGAAATGCTCTACCCTAACTCACATTACATTATGAGGGACGTAAGGCAGCCGAATGAAGCAGAGGCGTTAAGATCCCTAGGCTTTACTATTGTAAAGGTGGTGGCCGATAAAGACGTAAGAATACAACGGGCAACAGATAGCCATGATAACTACACACTGGAAGACTTCAACCATGGAACTGAGCTTTCTATAGATCAGATAGTGCCTGATATAGTAATAAACAATGACAGTACCTTAGAAGAGTTATATGACACTGTAGAGGACGTACTTCTTTCCTATCAAAGTGGAAAACTTTAGGAAAAGGAGAATTGAGCCGTGAAAGATAAACCGTACACATTAAAAGAAATTGAAGTAGGTTTACGTAATGAAGGACAGTTTTACGTAATGAAGGACAGTTTTACGCTAGAGGGGAAGAAGGGGACTATAACGCTATCATCAGGTTAGCTGACAGTAAACTAGCCTTAGAGAAAGCTGATCCTACTGAAGCACAATTACAAGCCGTTGAGTTAGTTTGGAGACGTGGGTATACGCTTACTGAAGCCGGTGAGATTTTAGGGGTGGATAGGTTACACTGAGTTGGACAGAAAAGATAAGGTGTGTATACTAAAAGAAACACACTGGAGGAATCTATTATGTCAACGCGTAGAAAGAGACGCAATTACTCAGATGAATTTAAACATCAAATCGTAGACCTGCACAAAGCAGGAAAACCTAGAAATGAAATCATTTCAGAATACGAACTCACTCCTTCCACTTTTGACCGCTGGGTCCGCGAAAATACTAACTCTGGTTCTTTCAAAGCACAGGATAATTTGACCCCTGAACAAAAGGAACTGAGAGAGTTAAAGAAGCGAAATGCTCAACTAGAAATGGAAAATGATATTTTAAAGCAAGCGGCGCTGATATTCGGGCGAAGGTCGAAGTAATTAAAGCAAATAAACATAAGTATTCTATATCAGCGATGTGCCGTGCCCTTAAAATCAACAGAGGATCTTATTATTATGAAGCCAAAAAGAAAGAAAGTGAGTCAGAACTCGAACAAGCAATCATTGAAGAATTCGCAAGAAGTAATAATGCCTTCGGCACGCGAAAATTGAAGCCTGTACTTGAAAAGAGAGGATTTACTGTCTCTCGCCGTCGTATCGGTCGTATAATGAGAAAATTTCATCTCGTCTCAAAATATAATCACCCCTCGTACAAACCCCAGAGAACCGGTGTTAATCAAGCTAGAATAGAAAACATCCTGAACCGTGAGTTCTCTCAAGAAGAACCGATGAAAGTAATCGTCACAGATTTGACCTACGTCAAAGTCGCAACCAGCTGGTTTTATGTGTGTTTCATCCTGGATTTATTTAATCGTGAAATCATTGGTTATTCCGCTGGACCGCATAAGACCGCTGAATTAGTCATGCAGGCCATGGCGACAGTTAAGGGCGATCTACATATGGTGAACACTTTTCATACCGATCGAGGAAAAGAATTTGATAACCATACGATTGATGAATTATTGGATACCTTTGATATTGAACGCTCGTTAAGTAGGAAAGGAAACCCGTATGATAATGCCGTAGCGGAATCGACATATAAATCGTTTAAGTTTGAATTTGTCTACGACAACCGATTCGATACACTCTATGAACTGCAGGTCCAACTTATGGACTACGTCCATTGGTGGAATAATTTTCGTCCGCATGGCGCACTAAACTACGAATCTCCCATAGACTATCGTAAAACTTGGGAAGAAGAACAGTCTGAAAATGGAAAATCTAAGTCATTCGTCTATCGGTCGGCCACTGAGTCAAAACAGTATGGGACCAGGACGGAAAGGGTGGTCTTGCCCTTGTAGTCGTGGACACAGACTGTTACATTAATTAGCCGATCGATTGAACGAAAAGCTTCCGCCATTCGGTTGAGAGAGGCAAAAGGAACGTGAACTTAATTATCATTTACACTTTATAATTTTTGTTCAATAATGTGTTGACATTCCAGGGGTATCACGTCAAGCCGTTCGATTTAACCTTCAGCTACTTTCCATTAAATTAAGTGAAGTAGTAACAAAGTGGAAAGATAAGGAGGTTAAAAATGAACGAGACAGAGTATAGTCCGGAAGAGATCATTACATTCAAAGAAGAGTTTGAGGATAAGGTACGGGAGTTAAACCAGATCGGACGTGCGGACCTTCCTGATATTGATACGAGAAACAGTGAGGTAGATGATTTACTAGATATGCACTTAGACGTTACAGGTGAGATCCCCGATCATAATGTAATTACCCTGTTAGCTGATTATGTATTAGCAGACGATCTAAAGGACAGTAACCCTCATAAAACTACACAAACAGAATACCCTATACAAAGTACACATAGTAGACGAAACACACCTAAAAGAGAATTATCTGTATCAGCAGAAATACTTGACTACTTACATTCAAAATACACTAAGCAGTTAGATAACCTTAGCAAGGTGTCCCATAAGAATAGGGATGACGTATGAGTACAGATAAGATTACTCTAGAAGCCATATTAGAACAACAACGATTAGATTTACATAAAGACTTTATTGAACTACCGGTAGAAAGCCCTCGTATAAAGGAACATAAATACGGGGGTGTCTACCTATTTAAGGACAGTGATAATAAGGTTCTCTATGTAGGGATAACGGATAATATCTCACGTAGGGTAACTTCTCATAAGAAAGGGTACGGCAGTCAGGATATTTTTAATTACCTTAAGGATGATCTTACTGTGGCTTTCTTCAGGGAAGATAACATAACCTACCGTGACATTTATGAAAGTTATTTAATTTATACGTTACGCCCTAGATATAACATAGGAAAAACAGATAGGAGGAAAATAACATGACACTATACATTGTATACCATATATCTGAAGATCGAGTACTTCTTACGACAAGCAAGGGTAAAAAGGCAATGGCACTAGTAGGGGACGTAGCATTGAAAGACGTGTCTGTAGAAGAGCAGCTACGTATTATTGAAATAGACGGGGTTACGAGGGAAAAGGACTGTGAGGAAACACTTAAGTGGAAGTGGTACGGGGAAGATAACAAAGTCTATGAATTTTATGTGGATGAAGAGGCTACCCCAGATATTACAGACGTGGTACTCTATAGGAATAACTTGTTTGTCCCGTTCGCTTCTAATTCCTTAATCGGTACTATAGACATTAGACGTATTGACGCAGGGAAAGCTTTCACAGGTGTTGAGACTAAGCACGTAGCCGTAGTTAAAGATTTAGAAGTAACGGAGGTAAAATAATGGATAGAAAATGAAAACTGAGATGGAAAAAATGATAGCTGGAGAATTATACAACGCCGATAATGAGGTCTTGGTTAACAAAAGAAAGTCAGCGCACTTATTAGCACATCGTTTTAATCAGGCTGAAACAGATAAAGAAAGAAAGAAAATCATCAATGAATTACTTGGGAAAATCGGAGAAAATATTACTATAAATCCAACGTTTAGGGTTGATTATGGCTTCAATATCGAGGTGGGAGATAACTTTTTTGCTAATTTTAATTGTGTTTTCTTAGATGTTTGTTCAATAACAATCGGAAGAAATGCAATGCTAGGTCCTGGTGTAAATATAGTTACGGCAGAACACCCTATTAAACCTAATGAACGAAATTCGGGATATGAATTTGGGAGACCAATAACAATAGGTGATAATTGTTGGATAGGTGCACAGGCTACAATCGTTGGAGGGGTAACTTTAGGGGATAATGTTGTAGTAGCAGCAGGAGCCGTAGTGAAATCATCATTTCCCGATAATGTTGTTGTAGGTGGCGTACCAGCCAAAATCATTAAAACGATAGAGGTTGATTAAGAACACAGTTTAGCATTATTTTTAACTCTAAAAAGAGGTATATCAGCGTATCCTTAGACAATTTTTGTTCATTTCGATATGATGTAAGTATAGTACTCTTCTAAAACTGTTATGAATGAATCAGTTTGATAGAAGAAATAATGAATGGAAGGTGAAGCACATGAAAGAACTGTTTACGTTCCCAACTGATGAACTTCTGCAAGAAAAAGAGGTTGTTGTTTCAATATCGCTAAATTCTGAATCAAATTCTTTTGATACAGAAGCAAATCAGATTCAATTTCAGAACTTATTAAAAGAGGCTAGAGAAAAACTTTGTGAGAAATACGATGAGAAGTTTTGCGAAACATTGCTCGATAAAGTTGAGGGGTTAAGAAATAACACCGACTTTTGGAGAAAAATAACGGAGAGTGTTGTTATATATATCACTCCTCAGGATGTATATTTCTACAGATTGAGTGTTTCTATTAACACTGGCACAGTTGTATCTGATCAACCTTATATTTTACCGCTAATATCTAATTTCCAATATGTAAGTTATTATCACTTACTTTGCTTGAATCATGATAAATTCAGATTATTTAATGGTCGTGGAGATAAAGCACAAGAAATTGACCTCCCAGAAGATGCACCAAAAACATTAACTGATGCATTGGGTGATGAGTTAACTGGTGGAGAATTAAACGTTGCTGATTATGCAGGCGGAGCCGGTACAGGTATGTTCCATGGACATAACGAAAAAAGTAACGAGGTCGAAATTGATCAAGTGAACTATTTTAGAATTGTTGATAAGTATGTGCATGAGAATTTTTCTAAACCGACAGAGTTACCACTTGTTCTCTTTGCATTACCGGAAAACATCGCCGATTTTGAAAAAATATCCAAAAATGAATTTCTGGATGAGACAAAAGTTGAAGCTTCACCCGCGCAACTTTCAAATAATGATATACAAGATAAGACAAGTAAAGTTGTAAATGAGATTGTTAATAAACGTTACAAAAGTTTGGTCGAACGTTATGAGGAGACTACGCCAGAATATAAATTGGGTGCCCAGTATAATGATTTAGCTATGGCAAGTGTTCAGGGGAAAATTGATACATTACTACTTGAAAATCACTATCAAGTGCATGGACGTATCGATGAGAACGGACAATACCATGAGGGGACAGAAACAAATATTTATGTTAATCAGCTAGTCCATAATGTTTTAAAAACGAATGGCAAAGTGTATGTGCTTGAAAAAGCGAGCATGCCTTCAGATACAGGAATAGCTGCGACGCTTAGATTCTAAAATAATTTAAATTAAGTTAAAACATAAATATAACCTCTTGAAACCTGAAACACCTATGGGTTTCAAGAGGTTATTTTAATTAGAAATGGATTCTTCTTGACTAAATGAACAGATACCAGTATACTATGTTTTGTGTAAAATATCGCAGCAGGAAGTGGTAACCGCGTCAACAGTTCCTTGCCATTTAATATGAGCGCAATTGTGTAACCAGCGGCTGCAAAGGTGAAGATTGAAAAGAAACTGCACGTATTGCTGAACTTTCACACGTTATTTTACTCCATATATTATAACAATGGAGGAATTTTATTATGTCAAGATATACAGGACCATCATGGAAAAAATCAAGACGTTTAGGTATTTCTTTAACAGGTACTGGTAAAGAAATCGCACGTCGCCCATATGCACCAGGTCAACATGGACCTACTGCACGTGTTAAATTATCAGAATACGGTCTTCAATTAAAAGAAAAACAAAAATTACGTTACATGTACGGATTAAACGAACGTCAATTCTTTAATCTATTTATTGAAGCAGGAAAAATTCGTGAAGGTAAACACGGTGTTAACTTCATGGTCTTACTTGAACAACGTTTAGACAATGTTGTTTACAGACTTGGTCTAGCTACTACACGACGTCAAGCGCGTCAGTTAGTAAACCACGGTCACATCACTGTTAACGGTAAACGTGTAGATATTCCATCTTTCCGTGTATCAGTTAATGATGTTGTTGGCGTAAGAGAAAAATCTAAAGATCTAAAAATAATCAAAGAATCAGTGGAATCTCTCTTTGGACGACCTGATTTTGTTTCATTCGACGATGAAAAATTTGAAGGAACACTTACACGTTTACCATTACGTGAAGAAATGCCTGCTGAAATCGAAGAAGCATTTATCGTTGAGTACTACAACAGATAATAATCATCAAAAAAAGCTGAGATATTTAAATATCTCAGCTTTTTTCTATATATATATTAAATGAATGTTTATGCTGGAGTCTGTATCTGCCTTAATAGTACAGATACAAATTCTTCCAAGATCAGCTGGTCTTCCTTAGTAAAACGGTTTTTAATAGGTGCATCTATATCTAAAACACCTATCTTCTTTCCGTCTTTTATTAAAGGAATAACGATTTCTGATTGGCTATTTGCATCACAGGCAATATGACCTGAAAACAGATTGACATCATCTACAATTAGAGAGCGTTCATTTTTAAATGCAGTTCCACAAACGCCTGCTCCATTCCCTATTCTTATACAAGCGACTTTACCTTGAAATGGACCTAGAACTAACTCTTTGTCTTTTTGGTCCCAAAGGTAAAAACCCGCCCAATTTATATCAGGGAAATGCTCCCATATTAAAGCAGAAGCATTACTTAGGTTTGCAATCATGTTTGTTTCTTGATTTATAATAGCTTCCAGTTGTTTATTTATCATATATTTGGCTTTGTGTAACATATATTAATCCTTTCTCTATTAAATTTATTTAATTTGCTTGCTAGTATAACATAATTCAATTAAGTTTGATATACTAGACTAAAGAACAAGTGAGCCATAAATGGCAATGAAGTGTTGGAGGCGAAAACATGTCAGTTGAATTAATTATTATTTTAAGTATTATTGTACTCGCTATATTAATTTATACCTTTACATATTTTACAAGAAAGAAACACTATGAGAGAATCGATGAACTCGATCAATCGAAAAAGGAAAAGTACACGAAAATACCTTCTGAAAAATTATTATCATTAGACAAAATGATGATTACTGGACAATCCAAAGAAGTGGCCGATAATGTTATAACAGATATAAACGTTATTGAAGTAGAAAAACTCCCAATAGTTGAGTCTCATCTTTTTGATGCTGAACAAGCAACCGATCGCTATCGGTTTAATCAATCGTCGCAAAGTGAACTCAAAGCTGAACAGCTCTTAAAAGAAATAGAACAGAGTATAGTGAAAGCGACTCAAAAAATGGATGAGCTTCTTCAAAGAGAACAAGCCAATCTAAGAAATATTGATTCAATAAAGAAACGTTATCATAAAGTAAGGAAAGAGTTATTGGCTAAGAGTTTCACCTTTGGGGAGTCTATTAATAGACTTGAAGATGAACTAGGAACGATGGAAAAACTATTTACCTCATTTTCAGATTTAACAGCATCAGGTGACCATGAAGAAGCTAGAAAAATAGTGAATCAGTTAGAAAACCAATTAAATCAAATGGCTGATCTAATGGTATCTATACCTGAAATAAACAACAAGATTGAAAATGACTATGAAGAACAGCTGAAAGAAATTGAACACGCTTATGAAAGTCTTATTGAAAAAAAATATAAATTTCCAGAAAATATCGATATAAAACAAAAAATTGCAAACTTGACCAATGAAATAAAGCATCTTAAAGACCTTTTGGCAGAACTTGAACTAGAAAAAATTGAAACAGAGCAATTAGAAGTTGAAAATAATATTGATGAATTATACGAAGCAATGGAGAAAGAAATCAATGCCAAAAAAGCATTAGAAAAACTATCAAGAAAAATACCAAAAGTAATCTATTATCTTTTAAATGAAAGTAAAGAGCTTGGATTAGAGTTAGATCGTATTGGGCAAAGTTATCAACTTTACCAGCAAGAAAACGAGAAATATTTAGAGATGAAAAGTAAGGTAGAAGAACAAGAAGCGCTTGTTGCTAGTCTCTCTGAAAAAATTGAAAATAACATGATAGCTTACTCAGTAGCTCTAGAAACGCTACAAGAGACATTTGATAACTTAGAAGAACTATCCCATTCGTTTACATCGCTAAGAGAGACTTTGTATGCATACCGGGATAAAGAAAAAGAAATAAAAAATGACTTGGAAGATATGGAACTTTCTTTACGTGAGATGAAAAGATACATTCAAGCAAAAAATCTCCCTGGACTTCCAGATGATTATTTAGATCTATTTTTCTATACAACGGATCAATTAGAAAACTTATCTACAGAATTAGCTAGGCATAAACTTGATTTAGAAAAAGTAATCAAGCTTTATGCTATATGTGATGAAGATGTAGAACATTTAGCTGATAAAACTGAAGAAATTGTAGATAATGCCTTGCTTACAGAATTAACTAGTCAGCGTTTATATAGATACAAGGAAGACTATCCAGAAGTTATTGAAACAATTAAATATAGCGAAAGTTTATTCCTTGATGACTATGACTACGAGACCTCTCTAAAAATGGTTAGGGAAAAATTGGAATTTATAGAGCCGGGTGCTTTTGAGTCAGTCAGAACACTTTATAAAAAAGAAACATCCAAATAAAAGAGAAGAATAAAAAGACTCTCAGACTAAAAATATAAAGTCTGAGAGTCTTTTACATGAAAACAATGATATCACTTTATCTACTTGAACGAACTATAAATTTTGCTATACTAAAAAGAGTTTATGAAAGAATGGAAAATAAAAGAGGTGCAGGAATGATTTATTTTGATAATTCAGCTACAACAAAAGCTGAAGCATCTGTATTACGGACATATCAAACGGTAAGTGAACAATTTTTTGGAAACCCCTCGAGCTTACATCAACTAGGAGAGAAATCGAGACAACTCCTTAATCTATCAAGAAAACAAATAGCAGTGTTGCTAAACGTTGATAATGAAGAAATATATTTTACCGGTGGAGGAACAGAAGGCGATAATGTGGCTGTAAAAGGTACAGCTATGGCGAAAATCAACTACGGTCGTCATATTATCACATCGGTAACTGAACACCCAGCTGTGATTAAGAGTATGGAACAGCTAGAACACCTAGGCTGGGATATTACTTATCTTTCTGTAGATGATAAAGGAATGATAAGTTTAAAGGAACTAAAACAGGCGCTGAGGAAAGATACTATTTTAGTGTCTTTAATGGCGGTAAACAATGAAACAGGGAGCCTACAACCAATAAAAGAAGTAGGAGCCCTGCTTAGACATTATCCCTCTGTACATTTTCATGTGGATGCTGTACAAGCTTTAGGCAAAATAGATTTAGAGTTATCAAACTCTAGAATAGATATCGCTGTATTTTCTGGCCACAAATTTCATGCACCTAAAGGATCAGGATTTATGTACGTCAGAAAAGGAAGAAAATTGGCGCCAGTATTAAGTGGTGGTGGACAGGAGAATGGCCTTAGAAATGGAACTGAAAATGTTCCTGGGAATGTAGCTTTAGCTAAAGCCGTGCGATTGTTATTGGAAAATCAAGAAGCAAAAAAAGAAAACCTCTTGAGTATGAAAAACTCATTATTGGATTATTTAAAAACCTTTCAAAAGGTGACTATTTTCTCTCCTGAACAAAGTGCTCCACATATTATATGTTTTGGGATTAAGAATAGTAGAGGGGAAGTGCTCGTTCATGCTCTTGAACAAGATGAGATTTACATTTCTACTACAAGCGCATGTTCAAGTAGAGAACAAGGGAATGTACACTCTATAAAAGAAATGGGATACACCATTAAGCAAGCAGAGTCTGCAGTGCGAATAAGTTTGAGCAATATGAATACAAGTTTAGAAATAGAGGCATTCAAAAAACAATTTAGTAGAGCGTATGAGAGATTGACGACAATGGAAGAGTGAGGTTTTGATTTGGAAATCACA
The DNA here is from genome assembly GCF_900109085.1 of Alkalibacterium gilvum. Lineage (GTDB taxonomy): Bacteria > Bacillota > Bacilli > Lactobacillales > Carnobacteriaceae_A > Alkalibacterium > Alkalibacterium gilvum. Next base: position 11,002 of record NZ_FNYW01000034.1, read on the forward strand.
GAGATAATGGTAAGATACGGCGAACTATCAACTAAAGGAAAAAATAAGAAGAAATTTATAAAAATATTATACAAAAATATAACAAATAAACTAAAAAGATTTGACGGTTTAAAAGTGAGTTATAATCGAGACCGAATGCATATAAATTTAAATGGTGAAAATGCTGAATCTGTTATCGAAGAATTACAAGAGGTCTTTGGCATTCAATCATTTTCACCCGTTATTAGAGTAGAGCGTTCGGTAGATGCAGCCAAAGAAGCGGTTATACAATTAATTGAAAATAATTATGTGCCTGGGATGTCTTTTAAGATTAATACGAGACGATCAGATCATACGTTTGAGTATGATACGAATGAAGTCAATCGTTTGCTAGGTTCGGTGGTTGAAGAGCATTTCAAGAATATTCACGTTAAAATGAAAAACCCCACAGCTACTATACGAGTAGAAATTAGAAAACGAGGGATTTTTATATCTGTTGACACGATAAAAGGACGTGGAGGATTGCCTGTTGGGTCAGGAGGCACAGGAATGCTTATGTTATCAGGTGGCATAGACTCACCGGTAGCAGGCTATCTTTCTTTAAAAAGAGGGATGAGAATAGAAGCTATACACTTTCATAGTCCCCCTTATACAAGCCCACAAGCTTTAAAAAAAGCAAAAGATTTAACCGTGAAATTATCTCGCTATGCAGGCGAATTAACTTTTATTGAAGTGCCCTTTACTGAAATACAAGAACAGATAAAAAAAGTAATCCCTGAAGAATATTCAATGACAATCACAAGAAGAATGATGATGAGACTCACTGATGAAATAAGGATAAAACGTAATGGACTGGCTATTATAAATGGAGAGTCATTAGGTCAAGTAGCCTCTCAGACACTTGAAAGCATGGCAGCAATAAATGCTGTAACGAATACGCCGGTTTTACGTCCGCTTATATCTATGGATAAAATTGATATCATAGATATTGCAAAAAAAATTGATACCTATGAACTGGCAATCCAGCCTTTTGAAGATTGTTGTACGATTTTTGCATCAAACAGACCTAAAACGAAGCCTAAGATGCAAAAAGTAGCTGATTTAGAAAGAGCTCTAGACGTTGAAAGTTTAATGCAAAAAGCGATTGAAAATATTAGGATACAAACAATTAGTACCGAAATAAATGAGCAAAACGAAATAGAAAAACAATTTGCTAATCTATTGTAATGTTTTAGTTGCAAAAGTCCTAACAAACAAGTTAAACTAAGGATAGACTATAAGAAAGAAGGGATAATAATGCATGTGACACTGAAAGGCGAAAAATTTCAGACAAATGGCTCAACTCCCAATGTTGGAGAGACTGCTCCTTCCTTTATTCTTAAAAACTTGGATGATAGCAACGTGGAACTTTCTGACTATAAGGGAGAAGTTGTAATATTAAGTACTTTTCCGGATATCGAAACAAGTACTTGTGCTAGACAAACGGACACCTTCAATAAAAAAGGTAAGGAATTAAGTAATACAACCGTCTTATCTATTTCAGCGAATACTGTAAAAGAACAGGAAGAATGGGCTAAAACTAAAGATGTAGATACAATTTTGTTGCATGATAGTGAACGTTCATTTGCCAAAGCGTATGGCCTATACATCGAAGGAATTGATAAGATTGCCCGTTCGGTATTTGTTTTAAATAAAAATGGGCAAATTGTATACAAAGAAATTGTTAAAGAAATGGCTGATGATCCAAATTACGAAAAAGCATTGTCGGCAGCAAAAAAAGAAGAAGCTGAACTTAGCTAAATAATTAAATAATAAAAGCAAAGATCATGAGTAGTATTAATAATAATAGTCACAGAGAATGGGTGTTTGGTGCGAATCCCTGATTTAACTTATTAAGAAGTAGCATGAGAGCTAAAACAGCGAACAATAAAGTAGCTGTTGTTGGACTAACAGACCATTAACTCTGTTTTAAAGAGATTACTTTAAAATAAGAGTAATAATTTAGGTGGTACCGCGAGCATTCGTCCTATAGACTAGGATGAATGCTTTTTTTATGAGAAAAAGGGGCGATTAATTTTGGAAAAACCATTAAATATGTCAAAGAAATATGAACCATCGAAAATCGAAGAAGGACGCTATGAAAAATGGCTAAGAGAAGATTTATTTAGACCAGATGGGAAAGGTGCAGAACCCTATTCTGTCGTTATTCCCCCTCCCAATGTAACTGGAAAGCTACACTTAGGTCATGCATGGGACACAACGCTTCAAGATATTATTATCCGTCAGAAAAGAATGCAAGGATACGATGCATTGTGGCTTCCTGGGATGGATCATGCGGGTATTGCGACACAAGCAAAAGTTGAGGAAAAACTTGCCCAGGATTCAATTTCTAAATATGATTTAGGCAGAGAGAAATTCTTAGAGAAAGTATGGGAATGGAAGGAAGAATATGCTGAAAATATTCGTAGCCAGTGGTCAAAAGTAGGGATCTCAGTCGATTATTCAAGAGAAAGATTTACTTTAGATGAAGGACTCAATAATGCTGTAAACAAAGTATTTGTTGATTTATATAAAAAAGACCTTATTTACCGTGGTGAATATATTATCAACTGGGATCCAAAAGCACAGACAGCCTTATCAGATATCGAAGTGGACCATAAGGATGTTAGTGGTGCTTTCTACCACGTCAAATACCCTATTGTAGGTGAAGAAGGCGAAGTTGAGATTGCAACAACACGACCTGAAACAATGCTTGGGGATACTGCAGTAGCTGTTCATCCTGAAGATGAGAGATACCAACATCTTATTGGAAAAAAAGTTTTATTACCGATCCTTGAAAAAGAACTGATTGTCGTTGCAGACGATTATGTTGATAGAGAGTTTGGAACGGGTGTTGTTAAAATAACGCCTGCTCACGATCCAAATGACTTTGAAATTGGAAAGAGACATGACCTTGAACAAGTGAATGTTATGAATAAAAATGGTTCAATGAATGAACACGCAGGTAAATACAACGGTATGGACCGTTTTGAAGCCAGAAAAGCGCTTGTCAAAGATTTAAAAGAAGATGGATACCTGATTAAAGTAGAAGAGATGACGCATAGCGTAGGACATTCAGAGCGTACTGGTGTGATTGTTGAACCTAGACTTTCGACGCAATGGTTTGTTAAAATGCAACCATTAGCAGAGCAAGCACTTTCTAACCAAAAAACGGAAGATAAGGTTGACTTTGTACCTGAACGATTTGAGAAAACTTTTAACAACTGGATGGAAAATGTCCATGATTGGGTAATTTCTAGACAATTATGGTGGGGCCATCGTATACCAGCTTGGTATCACAAAGAGACGGGGGAGCTGTATGTTGGAGAATCAGCTCCAACCGATAGTGAAAATTGGGAACAAGATAGCGATGTGTTAGATACTTGGTTTAGCTCTGCTTTATGGCCTTTTTCTACTATGGGATGGCCCGATACTGATGCAGAAGACTTCAAGAAGTATTTCCCGACAAGTACATTGGTGACAGGATACGATATTATTTTCTTCTGGATCAGTCGAATGATTTTCCAGAGCTTGGAATTCACTGGGAAAGCACCATTCAAAAATGTTTTGATCCATGGACTAATTCGAGATGAACAAGGTAGAAAGATGAGTAAGTCACTAGGAAATGGTATCGACCCAATGGAAGTCATCGATCAATATGGAGCAGATGCACTAAGATGGTTCTTATCTAATGGTTCAGCGCCCGGTCAAGATGTTCGCTTTAGTTATGAAAAAATGGATGCTGCCTGGAACTTTATTAATAAAATATGGAATGCCAGTCGTTATGTGATTATGAACTTAGATAATTTCTCATATAATGATATTGATCTTAGTGGAGAAAAGACTATTGCTGACAAATGGATATTGGCACGATTAAACCAAACAATTGAAGAAGTGACCGAACTTTTTGAGAAATTTGAATTTGGTGAAGCTGGTAGAAAATTGTATACATTTATTTGGGACGACTATTGTGACTGGTATATCGAAATGAGTAAAGAGCTCTTGATTCAAGGAACAGAGAAACAAAAGACCACAACTAAATCTGTCTTGATATATGTCCTTGATCAAACGTTACGATTGCTACACCCTATTATGCCGTTTGTTACTGAAGAAATTTGGGAGAACATTCCGCATAGTGGAGATTCTTTAGTTGTTGCTGATTACCCTGAGCCAGTAAATGAATTTAAAGATCAAGAAGCAATGTTAAATATGGAAATGTTAATTGAACTGATTCGTTCGGTACGGTCTATTCGTCTGGATGCTAAGCGTCCTCTTTCTAAGGAAATTAATATTCTTATTAAGACTAAAACTGAAAAAGAAAAAGCATTCTTACAAGAAAACCGATCGTTCATTGAGCGTTTTTGTAATCCGAATGAACTTGTTATAGATACTGAGGTGAAAATACCTGAGGAAGTAAAATCGGCAGTTATCTCTGGGGCGGAAGTTTATATTCCCCTAGCTGGTTTGGTTGATATTGAACAAGAAATCGAACGCTTAGAGCAAGAAAAAGAGAAATGGCAAGAAGAGATAAATCGAGTAGATAAAAAGTTAGCAAATAAAAAATTCGTAGAAAATGCTCCAGATAAAATCGTTGAAGCCGAGAAAGAAAAAGGCAGAGACTATAAAGAAAAATTTGATGCTGTAGCTAAACAGATTGATAAATTAAAAAATGTTAAAGAAGGGTAGATATGAATAAAGTAGTTGTTTTTGATATGGATGGTTTGATGTTTGATACTGAACCTATTTACTTTAAGGCCAATAAAAAAACGGCTGAAAGATTAAATATTCCTTTTGACTATGCTTTCTATGAAAAACATATCGGTGCGAGCGAGACCGATTTCTTTGCAGCTATGTACCGTAAATTTCCTGATCATAACGTTAAGCAGTTTACTATAGATAGCAAAAAAGATGTGGAAGAGTTTTTAGTTTCTGAACCTCCTGAGATGAAGAAGGGGTTAGTGGATTTACTTGAATATCTAAAAGAAAATAATTATAAAACAGTTGTTGCTTCCAGTTCTGAACGGAAATTGGTAGAGAAACTATTAACTTTATCTGGATTAGAAAGTTACTTCGATGGATTGATAGGAGGCGACGAAGTAGCTGAATCAAAACCACACCCTGAAATTTTTCAGAAGGCAGTTGAACGTGTTGGGAATAAAGAATCGGATATCCTTGTTTTGGAAGATTCTTTAAATGGGATTCGCGCGGCATATTCAGCTGGCTATAAAGTGGTTATGATTCCTGATCTAATAAAGCCTACAGAAGAAGCACGAACCAAAACATTAGAAATCGTTGAGAATTTGGAAGAAATTCTTATTAAAATAAAAAGTGAGAACTTTTTTTAAAAGACAATATATATTGAAGAGAAGATAAAATCTTCTCTTCTTTTTTTATGGAGGGAAAATAATGATAAATCAAAAATTTGTTGATGTTCCACAACAATCAAGACCACGGGAAAGAATGGCTGAATATGGACCAGAAGCCCTAGCCAATCATGAACTTTTAGCGATATTATTACGGACAGGCACCAAAGATTATAATGTATTACAATTAAGTATGCAGGTATTTTCACACTTTGATGATTTATACATGTTTAAAAATGCTTCTCTGGAAGAACTGTTGGTGATTCCTGGAATTGGTAAGGCAAAGGCATTTGAATTGCTGGCCTCGATTGAGTTAGGGAAACGACTTGCTAAGACCACACTTTTAAAAGAGGGAGCCGTTACGTCAAGTCAGTACGTTGGAAAACTATTGTTAGAGGAACTAAAGGGGCTACAACAAGAACTTGTTGTTGGTTTATTTTTAAATACAAAAAATGAAATCATAAAAAAAGAAACAATATTTAAAGGAAGTTTGAATACCAGCGTAGCACATCCTAGAGAAATTTTTAAAGCGGCTATGAAATACTCTTCTGCTCGTATAATTATTGCTCACAATCATCCATCTGGAAATCCCGAACCATCAGAGGCAGACTTACAATTTACAAAGCGAATGGTTGAGGTAGGAAAGATTGTGGGAATTGAGCTTCTAGATCATTTTATTATTGGTGAGGATAAGTACATAAGCTTAAAGGAACATGGCGCAATGTAACACACTTTGATAAAATAAAATCCATTAAAGTAAATTTCAATAAAAAAGACTAAGGGCTTGCATAAGTGAGTATAGCATGGTAGTATAAATATAGCATTTTGTTAGGGAAAGAAAAAAGTAATGTGTAACAACATTCCGATTCGTACCTATAGCAATAATGTGAAATAAGTTGTGCTCTAAGGCACGAGGAGGAAACAGTAATATGGAAAACGGTACAGTAAAATGGTTTAACGCAGAAAAAGGATTTGGATTTATCGAGCGCGAAGGTGCAGACGATGTATTCGTACACTTCTCAGCTATCAACGAAGAAGGATTCAAATCATTAGAAGAAGGTCAAGCAGTTACTTTCGATATCGAAGAAGGCGCACGGGGACCTCAAGCAGCTAACGTAGAAAAAGCGTAATACTAAACTATTATAATTTTTAACCGAGTAGGATATTTATCCTACTCGGTTTTTTCGTCATCATAAACGTATGACTATTAGACGCAACAGTTACCAGCAAATTGATTTAAACATCAATGATTTCTAAGTTCGAACAATTCTTTTAAATCAAAAAGTCTCATTTGTACTCTACATAAAAATTAATGTGATATTTCAAATATTAAATTTAAAATAAACTAATAGTTAGTTAGTGCATATTGAGTAAGAAAAGGGTACAATTATATAATGTAAGTCTATTATTTAAATTGCTAGTATGTTAAGTGTTGAAAGGAGATTTTTTAGTGTTTGGGTTCAGAAAAAAAGGGGTCGGTATTGATTTAGGTACCGCCAATACAAATGTTTATATAGAAGGAAAAGGTATCGTACTAGGTGAACCATCAGTTGTAGCGAAAGACAAAACAAATGATGAGGTTGTTTCCGTTGGTGAAGATGCTCAAAAAATGATTGGTCGTACACCGGGAAGCATTGTGGCCTTGCGTCCAATGAAAGATGGCGTCATAGCTGATTTTGATATAACAGCTGCTATGCTTGAATATTTTATAACTAAAGCTGTAGGAAAACGAGGAGCTAAACCTGAAGTCGTTGTTTGTGTACCTGGGGGAGGAACTGAGGTCGAAAAAAGAGCTGTTATTGATGCAGCTAAAATGGCTGGAGCGAAGGATGCTTATTTGATAGAAGAACCATTTGCTGCTGCTATTGGAGCCGGACTCCCCGTAAATGAACCGACAGGCAGTATGGTTGTAGATATTGGTGGTGGAACGACAGACGTTGCTACAATCTCTTTGGGAGGCATCGTAAGTAGCCGTACAATAAAAATGGCCGGAGATCAAATGGATCAGTCTATTATACAGTACATTAGAAACAAATATAATCTTTTAATTGGTGAAAGAACATCTGAAGCTGTGAAGATGGAATTAGGAAGCGCCTCTATAGAATCTGCTAGCGAAATGGGGTCCATGGATATTCGTGGACGTGACCTTTTAACTGGCTTACCTAAAACGATTTCTATTCCTGCAAGCGATGTAGCTGAAGCAATTAAAGAGGTTATTGAAAGTATTCTTCATGCTGTTAAGGGGACTTTAGAAGATACCTCTCCAGAAATCTCAGCTGATGTGATCGATCGAGGAATTGTTTTGACCGGTGGCGGTGCAATGCTAAAACACTTAAGCGATGTTATTGCCGAAGAAACAGATGTCCCTGTATTTGTGGCAAGTAATCCTTTAGACTGTGTCGCAGTTGGAACTGGTGAAGCTTTGAATCACATGGATATATATAGAAAACAAGCTAGATAAACAGATAAACTAGCGGGAAGGGAACTTTCCGCTAGTTTAATAAATAGATCTGCATTAACCGAATTAAGACAGGTACTTAACAGACAATAAATTTAACTACCTCTACGAACTCACTATAATCTATGGTAAAATAAGCAAAGTTAAATTATATGAGGTGTAATAATTGAAGCAATTTTTCACAAATAAAAAATTAATCGTTCTGCTTGTTAGTGTGATTTTGTTTGTATCGCTAATTTCACTTTCGATAAGAAATTCAGGGAATATCCCGTTTATACAACAAGCATCTAATGATATTACTGCAATTATTGGAAGAATCTATTCAAAACCTGCCAATGCTATTATCGATACGTTTGATTCCATAGACAATCTACAGGATACTTACGAAGAAAACCAGAGATTAAAAATTGAAATTGATCGTATATATGAGCGTCAAGCTGAGTTAAGTACTTTAGCTGAAGAGAATAATCGATTAGAAGAGGAATTGGAATTAAAACAATCTTTAACTGATTATAAAACAATCTCAGGGGTTGTTATTTCAAGAAATCCAGATAATTGGGTAGATCAATTAATAATTGACCGAGGTAGCCAGGATGGTGTTTCAAAAGGAATGCCTGTTATGTCAGGTAATGGATTAATTGGACGTATTTCTGAAACAAGCCCAACAAGTTCAAAGGTTGTCCTTTTAACTAATATCGAGCAGACTTCCAACCAGATTTCTTCAGAGATAATCATGGAGGATGAAACGGTAAATGGAATAATCAGTGATCATAATGAAGAAACAGATCAGTTGCTGATGTCCCAAATTACGTCAACAACTGAAATAAAAGTAGGTGAACTTGTTACTACAAGTGGATTAGGAGGCACTATTCCACGCGGCCTTGTCATTGGTGAAGTTGAAAAAGTTTCAATGGATTCCTATGGGCTCGGCCAACAAGTTTACGTGAAACCTTCAGCTGATTTTAATAATATTAGATTTGTAACAATCATTCACCGACTGGCAGAAAGCGGTGAAGAATAGTGACTAATTGGAAAAAAGTAATCTTTCCTATTTTTCTGTTGTTTTTCACATTGGTTATAGATGGCGGAGTTAGTTTTTTATTTCGCGAGCAATTGATCACGTCTGAAGGTTTTATCATTCCGCGCTTGGTTGTCATTACTCTGATTATGCTTTCCTTTTACTTGGAACCTAAACAACTCTTTATACTGGCCTTTTCTTTTGGTTTTATTTATGATAGTTATTATAGTGGCGTTTTAGGGATTTATATTGCAGCATTTATAGTAATTCAATACGTGATTGTACAAATTCGACAAATAATAAATCCTAATTTTTTTCTTATCTTATTGGTTAATATTGTTAGTCTAACTTTAATGGAATTATTTGTCTTTGGAGGATATAGAGTTATTGGTTTAACTGATATGACACTCCAAATGTTTCTAGTAAACCGTTTAAGTGGCACATTAATATTAAATGCATGTATATTTTTAATCGTTGGTTATCCACTTCAAGAATGGATACAAACGCTTGCTGCAGTGGATGAAAGTAAGTCAGGAACAACTAAAATATAATATTTCAATTAGATAATTAGAGGTGAATCAGAATGAAAAGTACAGTATCACTAAAAGGGACACAAGAAGGCTACCAATTAATTATTAAGTCTTCTGATTCTTTAGAGGATGCTTATGAAGAGTTGAGATCATTAACTTCACAAATGAAAAAAGATGCGCATAGCTCAAAAAAAATTACTTTTACTGTGAAAACAGGACTCAGATTGCTTACTGAAGATGAAAAAGAAAAGATAAAAGAAATTGTCGAGGATAACCTTTTTGAAATTTCTTCATTTGAGTCTGATGTTATTCTAATGGAAAAATGTCTTGATTGGCATAAAGCAGCAAGCCCCAAATTAGAAGTTAGAACAGTTAGAAGTGGACAGTTAGTTGAAGCAGAAGGAGATATGCTGCTTATTGGTGTTGTCCATCCTGGCGGTGTTGTGCGAGCAACGGGTAATATTTATATTATTGGTGAACTTAAAGGGACAGCGCACGCAGGTGTTAATGGGAGAGAAAATGCTGTGGTTGTAGCAAATTTTAGGTACAATGCACAGGTTAGAATAGGCGATAATGTTCATATTATTGAGAAAAAAAATCAGCAAAAAGATGAGGAAGCTGATACAACAGAATTTGTTTATGTTAATGATTTACATATCATTGAGGTCTCTAAATTGGAAGAGTTAAAAGACATCCGACCAGAACTAGATAATTATGTAGGAGGTATTTATAATGGGTGAAGCCATAGTTATAACATCAGGTAAAGGTGGGGTAGGAAAAACTACGTCAACAGCAAATATCGGTACCGCTTTGGCACTACAAGGAAAAAAAGTATGTCTTGTGGATATGGATATTGGCTTGAGAAATCTAGATGTTATCTTAGGGTTAGAAAACAGAATAATATACGACATTATTGATGTAGTAGAAGGTAAGGTAAAGCTACATCAAGCTTTAATAAAAGACAAAAGATTCAATGACCAATTATATCTTCTTCCAGCCGCACAACACGCAGATAAAAACGCAATAAATGAAATTCAAATGGTGGATATGATCGAAGAATTGAAAAATGATTTTGAATATATCCTAATTGACTGCCCCGCAGGAATCGAGCAAGGGTTTAAAAACTCAATTGCCGCTGCAGATGATGCCATATTAATTACAACGCCAGAAATTTCTGCTATACGAGATGCAGATAGAATTATAGGACTGATAGAACAAACAGCAATAAAATCTCCACAGCTTGTTATTAATCGTATCCGTAAAGGAATGATGGAAGCTGGAGACGTTATGGATGTTGAAGAAATCACGCGTCATTTATCGATCAAATTACTAGGAATTATCTTTGAAGATGATGAAGTTGTACGTGCATCCAACAAAGGAAATCCAGTGGTATTAGACCCAGATCATCCGTCATCACAAGGCTACCGTAATATTTCTAGACGTATTCTAGGCGACACAGTCCCATTGATGACGTTGAAAGAAGAAAAAGTCAGTTTTTGGAAAAAATTATTTGGTTTTGGAAAGTAAGTATGCTATGCTATGAAAAATAATAAATTTAGCTATGATGAGAAAAAGTAAAAGCGACTCCTTTTCAGAGAAGTTACGGTTGGTGAGAGTAACTAAAGGAGACCTTTGAAAACACATCTCTAAGCTTAGAGCTGAACTTAAGTAGGCTTCAACGGATGCACCCGTTATCGTGCCGGCGTTTAGTAGTTTTGAACGTGTTGAGGTAACAATTTTTTTGTTACGAATAAAGGTGGGACCACGATATGAAATCGTCCTTTAATCTTCTTTTACGAGAAGATTAGGTTCTTTGTCAAATCGTGTTGGTCAGAGATTTCCGAGGTAGAAAGCTTAAATGCTTTCTACCTTTTTTTATGCGACTTTAGTATTTAATTGTTTGTTGATCACTTTTTCTTCTTCAAAAGTTAAGGGTCTGATTTCTTTCTCGGTCTTTTCTTTCAATTTAAAACTAATTAGAATGCGTGCCCTCAAATGACTAAAATTACGATAACCATAACCACTTCGTTTGATTGTTTTAATTTTATTGTTAATGCCTTCAAGGTGTCCATTGGACAAGGTGTACTTACAAGAATTCTCTATGGAACCCAGGTATTTATTCAAGGTCTGAAATG
>NZ_FNYW01000035.1 GCF_900109085.1 Alkalibacterium gilvum
AAAGAGCAGGATTGTTCACGTCAAGTGCGATAGCGAGATCTTGATAGGACACTTCTGTAGTTAAGTATAACTCTACCGCATCTCTCTTGAATTGAACAGAATAACTCTTAATTTGACGACTGCGTTTCAAACTTTCTTTTCCCATTGCTTTATAACTAGCTACCCATTTTTGAATAGTTGTTTTACTGGATATCCCATATTTGTTGGCAAGGAATAAATATCCTCCTCTTTGATTTAAATAATCTTGAACGATTTTCATTTTTAACTCATAGCTATATTTAGCCATAAAAATACCCCCAAAAGTTAGAATTTTTAGGTCTAACTTTTGGGGGTCGGCTCAATTTTTCCCAGCCTTTTTTTTATAGTATTTTATTACATAATGCAGTATCTGTTGCTAGGTTATACTTCAAAAAACATACTCGTAATATACATTTTTTCTTCAATTATAAAGATACACTACGAAATCTTTTTTCCTCTTCTACCATTACTGATATATAGATAGACTTATTTGATAAAATCCATAGGATCGATTGTTGCTCCATCCTTCCTTACTTCAAAGTGTAAGTGCACACCTGTTGAACGTCCCGTTGTCCCCATAATACCAAGCTGTTGTCCTTGAGAAACACTTTGCCCTGGGGCGACACTCAAGTTGGCTTGCATGTGGGCATAGAGTGTAGAATAGCCATCTCCATGGTCTATGATAACAGAATAGCCATAGGTATCAGAAAACTCTGCCGATGTCACCGTCCCAGCACGTGAGGCAACAATAGCCCCCCCTCCTGCAATGTCTGTTCCAGCATGTAAGGAATCTTTTTCTCCTGTTACAGGATGCACTCTATACCCATAAGATGATGATATTCTCCCACTGGCTGGTCTTATCCATCCTTCTGTATCTACTGAGGACGTATTGGCATCTTGCGTATCTTTCTTCTGCTTTTCCGTATCTTTTTCTTTTGCTTCCTTCTCACTTTTTTCTTTTGCTAAACGCTCGTTTTTTTCACTTTCTTCTTTGAAAATCCGTTGCTTATTAGCTTCCATTTCTTTATCCAAATGACTTGTACGTTCCATTATACTATCTTTTTCTGTAAACAATTCTTCTTGCTCTTCATCAGACATTTCAAACTCTTTGGTCATCTGAATAATTTTATCATCCAATTCATTTCTCTGACTGATTACATCTGCACGTCCACTTTCAATTTCAGCTTCTATCTTAGCTAACTCTTCCTGCTCATATTCCATATTCTCCATAGCCTTTTTTAATTCACTCTGCGTTGTTTCCTGCTCAAACATGACTTGCCGCTGAGTAGACGCTAACTCATTTGCATCACTCAATTCTTTAAACATGTTTGATATGCTATCTGTAGACATAATTATTTCAATGAAGCTAACCGACTCAGCGTCTGTCTGACTTGCCTGATTGTCGGATAAAATCACAGCATCGTAATCTTCTAATTGTTTCTCTAATTCAGTAATTTTTTGCTCGTACGTTTCAATTTCATCTATAATTCTATCTCTATTTTCCTCGTCTTCAGTTATTTCTATAATATAGTCATCAATTTTCGCTTGTGTCTGAGAGACGTCTTCTTCAAGTAACTCCAAAGGCTTACTTTCTGAATCTTCAGAATTTTCTAACGCTTCTGCTTCCGTTAGATGCAGCATCGATCCTGCGAACATTAATATTGTAATCAATGATATTGTCATTTTTTTGTTCAACTAAAGGTCCCCATTCTTTAATAATAATCTAAGCCTATTATTTCATGCTTAAGTGCCCTACATATTTAACCATAGTGTTATTTAAATTATTTCTTTCGTTCGCTCGAATAAGTATAGCATACATTCTACAATGAAAATATTTAGTTTATGTAACAAAATAAACGTTAATCGTTATATTTTTGTATTAAAATGACAAATGATTAACTGTTTTTACTTAATTATTTATTTTAAAAAGAGCGTTCCTTATAGCAGAAATATAAACTAAAGAGTAGGTAAGACAAGCATATCTTTGCTTCTTCTGCTTGCCTTACCTACTCTTTATCGTTTCTATATTCAGTTTTTTTAACTTTTAAGTACACTTAAAATACCCTTTATCCGTAAGATTCAACCTTAAATCAGCTGGTAAAGACTCAGTTAATACTAACTCAGCATTCACTTTATCTGTTTGTTTATAATGGTTGAGTGCCTCGCTAAAAGTTCCCCCGCCTAACTGCTTTCTTTTAATTAAACGTTGTTTTAGCTTTTCAAGCTTTGCCTCAATAAAGACGGTGTAGTCAGCATAGTCCTTTAATGTACGCCAGCCTTCTTTATCCAGGAGTAAATAATTTCCTTCAATTAAAACAATATCTGCATCCACTTTACTTGTCTTTTTTGAAATATCGTGAAGCGTTCGATCATAATTTGGCCAGTTAACTGAATCTTTAGTTTTAAGTTCTGCTATTTTCCTATTTAATGCGTATATATTAAATGATTCGGGAATTCCTTTATATTTTTTCAACGGTACGTCTTCATTATTTTTTGTAATCGTGTGGGCCCTCAAATAGGCATTATCATAATGGAAGCCATCCATCGATATAGATTGAAATGTAAAGGTACTCTCTTTTTCATCAAATAGTTCTTTTAAAAATAAGGTGAGTGTTGTTTTACCGGCTCCTGGTGGTGCAGCTAAAAAGACAATAAGCCGTTCCATTTTTTCTTCTCTTAATTTTATAAGGGTTTGGAGAAAGGGCTCAAAAATAGTTTCAACTTCATTTCCATTAAAGAAAACTTCTATTATATGTCCTGTAACGTTGTATTCTTTTTTTATCACCAGCTATTCCTCCTATTCAAATCCTGGTATATCTTTAAGGGTATAATAAACCTCTTCCATACAAAGTCCAACCGGTGAGGCTGTTGGACCCGCTGACTCACGCTCTTTTTTTGCAATAATTGTCGTAATTTCCTCAGGTTCTCGCCTTCCATCCGCTACTTGGAGTAGTGTCCCTATTATGATACGAATCATGTTATATAAGAAGCCATTCCCTGTAAATGTAAAAATCCATTCGCCAGTCTCCTCATTCACTTCCACTGAAGCCTTATAAATAGTTCGAATTTTGTCTTCTTTATCTGAATGTGTTGAGGCAAAACTTGTGAAATCATGTGTTCCTGTAAGTCGTTCAAGTGCATGTTCGACTTTAGCTTTATTCATAGGGTAGCGGTGGTGGTAGCTGTAATGCCTTAAGAAGGGATCTTTGAATCGGTTATTATGCACGCGATAAGAATACTTTTTTCCCTTAGCCATATAACGCGCATGGAATGAATCATCAACGCGTATAAGATTTGATATGGTTATCTCAGCTGTTGTTTTGGCATTCATTCCTATCATTAACCCCTCGGGATCAATTTCAAATGGAAAATCAAAGTGAATAATCTGACCTCGAGAGTGCACACCGGCATCAGTGCGTCCAGCCCCATGCACACGAACCTTTACGCCTTTAGCTAATTCCGCTAGTGCTCTTTCTAATTCTCCTTGTACCGTTCGCTGATCAGGCTGAACTTGGAAGCCTGAGAACTGCGTGCCATCATACATAATTACTGCCTTATATCTTAAGCCTTTTGCCATTTTAATCTTCCTTTTCCTGTTCATTAAACTATTTTTCTCTATGTACCCTCTTTTTTATTTATGTAATATTCGGCTTGAATCGAATTAAGATGTATTATATCTACTTATATACGCTGTGGTACCTACTTCATACCACTTTATACAGTGCGCTGAGTTTGCTGATGTAGCACTTACTTCATACCACTCAACTATATAGTGCGCTGAGTTTGCCGATGTAGCACCTACTTCATACCACTCAGATCTACTGTGTGCTGAGTTTGCTGATGTAGCACTTACTTCATACCACTCAACTATATAGTATGCTGAGTTGGCCGATGTAGGGCTTACTTCATACCACTCAACTATATAGTGCGCTGAGTTGGCCGATATAGGCCCTACTTCATACCACTCAAATCTATCGTGCGCTGAGTTTGCCGATGTAGGACTTACTTCATACCACTCAACTATATAGTGCGTTGAGTTTGCCGATTTAGCACCTACTTCATACCACTCAAATCTACTGTGTGCTGAGTTTGCTGATGTAGCACTTACTTCATACCACTCAACTATATAGTATGCTGAGTTGGCTGATACAGGACTTACTTCATACCACTCAAATCTACTGTGTGCTGAGTTTGCCGATGTAGCACCTACTTCATACCACTCAAATCTACTGTGTGCTGAGTTTGCCGATTTAGCACCTTCTTCATACCACTCATTTATAAAGTGCGTTGGAGTGGACTTAAAAAGGTGCTTCAGGAAGAAGTCCCACTAAAAAGACACTTTCTTCTTTGGAGGCAAAAGGAAAAGGATAAAGATTTTTTTAATCTTTATCCCTCTACATTAAGTTCTTAATATAAATAATACAACGGAGAGCGCTGCAAAGGCAAGCATTACAGCAGTATCTCGTCCTTCCCAGGATAGCTGTCGATATTTCGTTCGCCCTTCGCCACCTTTATAACCACGTGCTTCCATAGCAGTAGCTAATTCCTCTGCTCTATTAAATGAACTGACAAATAATGGTATTAGCAAAGGCACAATTGATTTCATCTGCTGGTAAATATTTCCTTCACCAAAATCAATACCACGGGCTCTTTGGGCGTTCATAATTTTTTCTGTCTCATCCATCAACGTCGGAACAAAGCGTAAAGCGATTGACAACATCAACGCAATTTCATGAACTGGCATTCTTATAGCAGCAAATGGTCGTAATAAAAACTCGATTGCGTCCGTTAAAGAAAGCGGCATGGTTGTCAATGTTAAAATCGTTGACATGAAAATAATTAGGACAAAGCGAAGAAAAATAAATACACCATTCAGTACACCTTCTTGGGAAATAACAATAGGGCCAAATCTAAGCCAAATGGTCTGTCCACTAGTGAAAAGAATTTGCAAGATAACTGTAAACAGTATGAGCCATATAAGTGGTTTAACTCCATTAATGAAAAATTTAGGATTGATTTGCGTTAATTTAACAGCTGTTAGCACAAAAATAACTAAGGCTGCATAAGATATCCAGTTATTCGCTAGAAAAATGATGATTATAAACCAGATTGCTCCAAGTAATTTCGTACGTGGATCCAGCCTATGAATTAGAGAGTCTCCGGGGATATAACGTCCGAAAATTAATTTATCCATCATGCTAAATCACCCCCATTAGAAGGGAGTCTGTCAATAATTTGCTCAGCTAATTCATCTGTTGTGAGTGGCAGTGACTCAAATGTCCATTGAAACTTCTCTTCTAATTCATGGGCAAATTTAACTGTAGAAGGAACGCCCAGTTGCATACTTGCCAACCAACCGGCTTCTTTGAATATTTCTCTCGGATGTCCTTCTTTCATGACTGTACCTTTTTCAAGAACAATCATGTGATCCGAATAAGCCGCTACATCATCCATCTGGTGTGTAACCAGAATAATTGTTAGACCTTTATTTTTATATAAATTATAAAACATTATCATGATTTCTTTGCGTCCTTGTGGGTCTAGACCAGCTGTTGGTTCATCTAATACCAACACCTCAGGTTCTAACGCTAAAACACCTGCAATAGCAACACGTCGCATCTGTCCACCAGATAAGTCAAATGGTGACCGCTCCATAAAAGTTTCATCTAAACCAACTAAAGGGAGTAGTTCACGCGCTTTTTCCAGCCCTTCTTCTTCCGTTGCCCCGAAATTTTTAGGACCAAAGGCAATATCTTTACCAACTGTTTCTTCAAATAATTGTGCTTCAGGAAATTGAAAGACGATTCCCACTTTTTTACGTAAAGATTTAAGTCCTTTATTATCAGATAGGTTAGTAATAACACGATCACCTATAGTTACAGTTCCTTCAGTCGGCTTCTTTAATGCATTCAGATGCTGTAGCACTGTTGACTTTCCACTACCTGTGTGACCGACAATCGATGTAAATGAGCCATCTTTAATCGATAGATCAATATCATAAATAGCTTTACTTTCAAATGGTGTACCCTTCTGGTAGGTATACCCTACTTCTTGGAAACGGATGTCCATAGCCAGTCCACCATCCCTTCTTCAGTTAAATAATTATCCGGCACTTCAAGCCCTTGATTTTTTAAAGAAGATTTTAAACGTTCTGGGAAGGGGAGATCCAGTCCCATCTCCACAAGTTGCTCGCCATAAGAAAAAATCATTTCAGGAGAGCCTTCTTGAATCATTTGTCCATCTTTCATAACCAATACTCTAGTGGCGGCGGCGGCTTCATCAATGTCATGTGTGATGGATAAAACGGATAAGTTTTCTTCTTCTTTGACTTCTTTCACCGTACGAAGAACCTCTTCTCGTCCTTGTGGATCCAACATACTGGTTGCCTCATCTAAAATCATGATAGCTGGGCGTAAAGCCACAATTCCAGCAATAGCTACGCGCTGTTTTTGACCGCCTGATAAGCGAGCAGGTTCTCTTTCGGCAAACTCAAGCATATTCACCTTGTCCAAGGCGGTACGTACACGCTCAATCATATCTTCACGTGGTACACCTAAGTTTTCAAGTCCAAAGGCAACATCATCCTGAACTGTAGACCCAACAAACTGATTATCTGGATTTTGAAACACCATGCCAACCATTTCACGTATAGACCAGACATTTTTTTCATTTAGCATTAATCCGCCTACTTGAACATCTCCACTGTCGGGTTCAATGAGCCCATTAATTGTTTTGGCTAAAGTAGACTTACCAGAGCCGTTTGGTCCAATAATAGCTACCCATTCCCCTTGTTTTATAGAAAATGAAACATCCTGTAAGGCAGGACGCTGATCTTCGTCATCATATTTATATGTTATATTATCTAAACGTATAATTTCAGTCATGATTTACCTCTACTTCTTTATTCAGCCTCAAGCTTTTATTTTAATAATTGTAAGTTGTCTTGACAGTTAGTCAACAGTACAAGATTACCAAAAACGCCTTGATATAACAATAGCAAAGAACTTTGAAACCCCTTGCAGTAAAGATTCTTTTGATAACCCTTAAGCAAAATGCGTATCTATATAACTCTACTTTCTCTATGTACGATATTATTATTATTTATACAAAAAAACACTTCATGATATATGGTGCTTCTCCTGAGGTAGCCCCAGGAGAAACTGAGCTAGACACTTGAAAGAAAATCTTTCATCATCATAACGCTCATCATACATCCAAAGTGGTTTTGGTTATAGTTTATTAAACTTTAATTATTCAGCGTCTTCATCTTCTGAAACAACTGTTTTTTCTACTAATTCCAAAACAGCCATTGGTGCTCCGTCTCCACGACGAGGTCCCATTTTCAAGACACGTGTGTATCCTCCATTGCGTTCTGCAAAACGAGGAGCAATGTCGCTAAATAGTTTTTGTAATACTGTTTGTACTATGATTTCGTCTTCAGTCTCTGATACAGTTGCCAATTCGTTACGAACAAAAGTAGCAGCTTGACGACGAGCATGTAGGTCTCCACGTTTTCCTAATGTAATCATTTTGTCTGCAATAGAAGAAACTTCTTTTGCACGAGTTACAGTTGTCACAATACGTTCGTTGATTAATAAATCAGATACCAAGTCACGAAGCATTGCTTTACGTTGAGAGCTAACACGTCCTAATTTACGATAAGCCATTGGTCGAAATCCTCCTTAAACTACAAATTATTCTTCTTCGCGTAAGCTTAAATCTAGCTCGCCAAGTTTTAGTTTTACTTCTTCAAGTGATTTACGTCCCAAATTACGGACTTTCATCATTTCTGGTTCAGTTTTATTTGTTAATTCTTGAACAGTGTTTATTCCAGCACGTTTAAGACAGTTATAAGAGCGCACAGATAGATCTAACTCTTCGATAGTCATCTCAAGCATTTTTTCCATTTGTGTTTCTTCTTTTTCGACCATTATCTCTGCTTCACGAGCTTCTTCTGTTAAGTTAACAAATATATTTAAATGTTCAGTCATTATCTTAGCGGCAAGACTGACACCATCTTCTGGAGAAATTGATCCATCTGTCCATACGTCAAGCGTTAACTTGTCATACTGTTCTTTTTCTCCAACACGTGTATTTTCGACATGGTAATTCACACGGCTGATCGGGGTATATATCGAGTCAACTGGTAATACACCAATCGGCATATCATCGTGTTTGTTGTGTTCAGCACGTACGTATCCTCTGCCTTTTTGAGCTTCCATACGAGCATGGAAATGTCCACCTTCAGAGACTGTACAAATGTATAAATCGGGATTCATTATCTCAACATCACTGTCAAAAATAATATCAGCTGCTGTAACAGTAGCTGGTCCTTCAATATCAATTTCAATGGTTTTTGTATCTTCAGAATACAATTTTAGTGCAAGTTTTTTCAAATTTAAAATGATGGCAGTGACGTCTTCAACAACACCATCAATCGCAGTGAATTCATGCAAGACACCATCGATCTGTAAAGTTGTGACGGCTGCACCTGGCAAAGATGACAAAAGAATTCGACGTAGGGAATTCCCTAGAGTTGTACCGTATCCACGCTCTAGCGGTTCAACGACAAACTTCCCGAATTTTCCATCTTCACTGATCTCAACTGTTTCTATTACCGGCTTTTCAATTTCGATCATATAATCCGTTTACCCCTTTCAAAACGTTAATCCACGCTATCTCAAAAACATCATCTATAATAGTTATTATTATACGCGACGACGTTTTGGAGGACGGCAACCGTTATGTGGTACCGGTGTTACGTCACGAATTGCAGTGACTTCTAGTCCTGTAGCTTGTAATGAACGGATTGCAGCTTCACGTCCAGATCCAGGTCCTTTTACAGAAACCTCGATTGTTTTCATGCCGTTTTCCATTCCAACTTTTGCAGCAGCTTCAGCAGCCATTTGAGCAGCAAAAGGAGTAGATTTACGAGAACCTCTAAATCCTAGTGCACCTGCAGAAGACCAGGAAATTGCGTTCCCATGTACATCTGTTATCATTACGATTGTATTATTGAATGTTGAACGGATATGTGCTACTCCATGTTCAATATTCTTTTTCACTCTACGCTTACGATTACGAGCGGGTCTTTTTACTTTAGCCATTCGTCGATTGACCTCCTAACTTTAGGTAATTATTTTTTCTTGCCGGCAATAGCTACTGCTCTGCCTTTACGCGTGCGCGCATTGTTCTTTGTGTTCTGTCCACGTACTGGTAAACCACGACGGTGACGGATGCCACGGTATGATCCAATTTCAGTCAAACGTTTAATGTTTTGGCGAACTTCACGACGAAGATCTCCTTCAATTTTACGTTTGTCTACTTCAGCACGGACTGCATCTAATTGATCGTTTGTTAATTCACGGACACGAATTTCTTCTGGAACTTCTGCAGCTGCTAAAATTTCTTGAGCTGTCGTTTTGCCAATTCCATAAATATAAGTTAAAGAAATAACGATATGTTTGTCACGTGGAATATCTACACCTGCTATACGAGCCATGTCTATGCACCTCCTGTTTTAAAATTATCCTTGACGTTGTTTGTGCTTAGGATTTTCGCAAATAACCATTACTCGGCCATTACGACGGATCACTTTACACTTATCACACATTTTTTTTACTGATGGTCTTACTTTCATGATCTTTCCCTCCTCGATTTCTTCCGGAGTCCTAAGTTTATTTAAATCGATACGTAATGCGCCCACGTGTTAAATCATATGGAGACATTTCAACCGTTACCTTATCCCCAGGCAGAATCCGGATGTAATTCATACGAATTTTGCCAGAAACGTGTGCTAGAATTTCGTGACCATTTTCAAGTTCTACTTTGAACATTGCATTGGGTAACGTTTCTAGGACGGTTCCTTCAATCTCTATAACATCGTCTTTTGCCACGCCTGGTTTCCTCCTTTGATATCTCACTTTTGTACGCATGAATAGAGTGAAAGCTCTAGGCCTCACTTTATTTTATGCTCTAATATTGATTTTGACGCTCGTACTATTATATCATGCATACTTAACCATTGCAAGGATTTATCATAAATCACCGGACTACTTAATTTAAACTATTAACAATGTCCGAAAATACTTGTTTTGGACTTTGTTCCCCATCAATCTCTCGTACGAGATTTAACTCACTGTAATGTTTTGCTAACTTTTCGGTTTGCTCTTCATTTACATTAATACGATTTTCAACAGTTTCTGGTTTGTCATCTTCTCTTTGGTAAAAATCATGCGAACCACACTTATCACATGTTCCCTCCACTTTAGGTGGGTTGGTTACTTTGTGATAGGTTGCGCCACAATTAGAACACATAAAACGACCAGTCAAACGTTCCATTAAAATATCTTTAGGTACTTTAATATATATAACTTGATCTAGTCTTCTATTTGTAGAAGACAGAGCCTGTTGAAGAGCTTGTGCTTGATTCAATGTACGTGGGTAGCCATCTAGAAGAAAACCACTTTTGGCATCTTTTTCTAAAAGACGCTCTTTAACTATACCATTTGTAACATCATCCGGTACAAGCTCGCCTGCATCCATGTACTGTTTAGCTTTCAAGCCTAGTTCTGTTTTATTTTTCATAGCTGATCGAAACATATCTCCGGTTGAGATATGAGGAATGTTGTACTTTTCCGAAATACGAGAAGCTTGTGTTCCCTTACCAGCTCCAGGAAGACCTAATAGGATCAAATTCATCATATTTCCTCCTTATTATTTTTTACTTGTTTCATCTAATAAAATGGAAAAAAGATCGATTTACCCACCAGAATCATTTACATTGATTTACGGGCAAATCGTCTTCATTCTAATTAAATAGTCGCTTACAAGCGTTGAATGAAACCTTGGTAGCTCTTCTTACTCAATAAACCTTCCAATTGCCTCATAGCATCAAGTGACACACCAACTACGATGAGTAAACTTGTACCTCCGAGAGCAAGTGAACCAGGCAGATTAAATAAAGCAGAAGCAATAATTGGAAGCAATGAGATCGTTCCTAAATAAATGGCTCCCACGGTACTTAAACGAACGAGCATGTACCCAATGTATTCTTCAGTTGCTCGTCCAGGACGAATACTAGGGATGTATCCATTTTGTTTCTGTAAATTCTCAGCCGCTTTTTCAGGGTTAACCTGAATGAAAGCATAGAAATACGTGAACAAGACGATAAGTACTGTGTATAAAACAGCTCCTGCTGGCTCTTGTAGATTAAATATACTATTTAATACTTGGTACCAACCGGCATCCTGATTCCCTTGGGCGAAATACCCTAGAATAATTTGTGGTGTCATAAGAAATGAACTAGCAAAAATTACTGGTATAACTCCAGCCGAGTTCACTTTCAATGGTAAAACAGCACTATCCTTGGTTGTGTTTGCACGTTTAGAGTAACGTACAGGTATATTACGTTTTGCATTTTCTACAAAAGTAACAAGTAACACCAACAAGATGAATACAACAACGATTGCTATTGCAAGAGACCATGCTCCAACAATTTCATCGCCAGCATTTCTGATTTGTGTGTTATAAAATTGCATAATATCTTGAGGAAAACGTGCTACGATCCCCGAGAAGATAATGAAAGATACACCATTACCGAAACCATGAACAGTAATCATTTCACCTAGCCACATGACAAGCATGGTTCCTGCTGTCAATATGATCGCAATTGTTATATATGTTGTTGGGCCCGGATCACGAACCAAACCTAGACCTGTTAAAGCGTTGAAACCATAAGAAATACCGATAGCCTGGAAAAATGCTAAGAAAATCGTTAAATAGCGTGTAGCTTGATTTAACTTACGACGACCCACTTCTCCCTGTTCAGACCATTCTTTGAACTTCGGAATCACATCCATCTGTAAAAGTTGAATGACAATTGATGAAGTAATGTAAGGCGAAACACCTAAAGCAAATATTGAATAGCTGCTCAAGGCTCCACCACCAAATGTATCTAACAAGTTGAACAATCCGGTACTGGACAAGTCACCTAGAGAATCAGCGTTTACGCCGGGAACGGTTAAATGTGTTCCTAGACGAAAAACGACTAATATTCCAAGAGTGAACAGTACACGATTACGAACATCTTTTTCTTTAATAACACCTTTTATCAGCTCGATCATCCTTAGATCACCTCTACTGATCCACCGGCAGCTTCGATCGCTTCTTTAGCTGCTGAAGAAAACTTGTTAGCTTTCACAGTAAGTTTGTGATCAATGTTTCCTTTCGCCAAAACCTTAATACCGGATTTTTTGTTCTTGATTACTCCTGTTTCAACAAGAACATCTGGAGTAACTTCTGTACCTTCTTCAAATCGGTTTAATGTATCCAAATTAACAATGTCGAATTCTTTGCGGTTGTAGTTTGTGAAACCACGTTTAGGTAATGTTTGGAATAGTGGTGTTTGTCCACCTTCGAAACCTAAACGAACTCTACCACCTGAACGCGCTTTTTGTCCTTTTTGTCCACGACCAGCTGTTTTTCCGTTACCAGAAGAAGACCCACGACCAACACGGTTACGTGATTTACGTGATCCTTCTGCGGCTTTTAATTCATGAAGTTTCATAAATCTTGGCACCTCCTTTAGTTAGACTTTTTGCTCACTAGACTTCTTTAACATCTACTAAATGAGCGATGTGTTTAATTGCTCCTCGTACTGCTTCATTATCAGGTCTTACAACAGATGAGTTCATCTTTTTAAGACCTAATGATTTAACTACTTGATGTTGGTTTTGAGGACGACCAATTAAACTGCGTTTTAATGTTATTTCCAAGTTTTTCATTGTGTCATCTCTCCTTATCCAAGTAATTCTTCTACAGATTTTCCACGAAGCTTCGCTACGTCTTCTGCACGTTTCATTTGATTAATTCCGTCAATAGTTGCACGAATCATATTGATTGGTGAACTAGATCCAACAGACTTAGAAGAAACGTCTTGTACGCCGGCTAATTCTAGAATCGCACGTACTGGACCACCAGCAGAAACTCCAGAACCAGCTGTAGCAGGTTTAAGGATAATATTACCGCCACCGTGACGTCCTACGACTTGGTGTGGTAGTGTTGTCCCAACAAGGGGTACTTCTACTAAGTTAGTCTTAGCTGCTTCTATCGCTTTACGGATTGCTTCTGGTACTTCTTGAGCTTTACCTGTACCAAAACCAACGTGTCCGTTTCTATCGCCTACTACTACTAAAGCAGCAAAACGTAAACGACGTCCACCTTTAACAACCTTTGTTACACGATTGATTTCAACTACGCGATCTTCAATATCTAATTTAGATGCATCGATATGAGTTGCCATATACTGTTATTCCTCCTTTTCTCTAGAATGATAGTCCGTTTTCACGAGCTGCGTCAGCTAATGCTTTAACACGTCCGTGATATTGATATCCTCCACGGTCAAATACAACGACTGAAAGGTCCTTGTCTTTAGCACGTTTAGCAATCAATGTTCCTACTGCAGCAGCTTCTTCAACTTTCGAATCTCCTGAGACGTCAGTATCTAAGGAAGATGCACTTGCGAGCGTTACACCCTCTACATCATCAATTAATTGAGCGTAGATGTTTGTGTTTGAACGAAAAACACTCAAACGTGGGCGCTCAGCAGTACCAGAAAGATTTCTGCGAATGCGTTTATGTCTTTTCCTACGTAATTTGTTTTTATCTGGTTTTGTAATCACAATTGTCACCTCTTTTTTGAATTCTCATATATATGAGATAGTCAGGTTTGAATAAAAAGATAGTACAACATTATAACATATAGTTATGGTGTTGTTTATCTTCTTATTATTTACCTGTTTTACCTTCTTTACGACGTACGTTTTCGCCTCTATAGCGAATACCTTTACCTTTATATGGCTCAGGTGGGCGTACGGCACGAACATTAGCAGCTAAAGCTCCAACATGTTCTTTGTTAGCACCTTTAATTGAAATAACAGTGTTTGATGGAACGTCAACTGTTAGACCTTCAACAGCTTCGAATTCAACTGGGTGTGATAGTCCAACGTTTACGACTAATTTGTCACCTTGTTTTTGTGCACGGTAACCAACACCATTCAATTCAAGTACTTTTTCAAAGCCAACAGTAACACCTTTTACCATGTTATTCACAATAGCACGTGTAGTACCGTGGATCGTACGACTAGATTTTGATTCATTAGGACGTTCAAACGTCATTTGGTTATCTTCAACTTTAACATCAATAATAGGGCTGATTTCACGGCTCAATTCTCCGTTTTTCCCTTTAACTGTAATCACGTTTCCATCGATGTTTACATCAACACCTTCAGGAATTGTAATTGGTTGTTTTCCGATACGGCTCAAAGTCCGGCACCTCCTTCATCTTTCTTAGCTGATTACCAAACGTATGCGAGGACTTCTCCCCCGATATTTTTAGCACGAGCTGTTTTATCTGTTACAACACCTTCTGATGTAGATACTAAAGCTATTCCTAGCCCGTTCAATACTTTAGGCATTTCTTCTGCGTTGACATACACGCGCAATCCTGGTTTTGAAATACGTTTCACACCTGTGATAACACGTTCATTGTTTTGACCATATTTCAAGGAAATACGAACAATGCCTTGTTTGTCGTCTTTCACAAATTCAACATCCTTAACGAAACCTTCTGATTTCAGGATGTCGGCCATACCTTTTTTTAAGTTAGAAGCAGGAATTTCAACTTTCGTATGACGTGCATTATTTGCATTACGGATACGAGTTAAGAAATCTGCGATTGGATCTGTCATGACCATTCGTTGTAGCCTCCTTTACGGCAAGTTTTCGTTTATTTTACCAGCTTGCTTTTTTCAAGCCTGGAATTTCGCCTTTATAAGCAAGCTCACGCAAGCAAATACGGCATAATTTAAATTTTTGGTATACAGCATGCGGACGTCCACAACGTTGACAGCGGGTATACTCACGTGTCGAAAACTTGGCTGGTTTTTTATTTTTAGCAATCATTGATTTTTTAGCCATTTTTACAATTACCCTCCTAATAGGTAGTCTAGGTTATTTCTGGAACGGCATTCCCATTTGTCCAAGTAATTCACGTGCTTCTTCGTCAGTATTAGCGGATGTAACTATTACGATATCCATTCCGCGTACTTTGTCTACATCGTCATACTCAACTTCAGGGAAAATCAGTTGCTCTTTAACTCCTAGCGTGTAGTTTCCACGTCCGTCGAAAGCGTTCTTGCTAACACCACGGAAGTCACGTACACGAGGTAATGAAACAGTTACTAATTTATCTAAAAAGTCATACATACGATTTCCGCGTAAAGTTACTTTAGTGCCGATTGGCATACCTTCACGTAAACGGAATGCAGCGATAGATTTTTTTGCACGAGTGACAACAGGTTTTTGTCCAGAAATTAATGTTAATTCTTCTACTGCTTTATCTAAGTTTTTAGTGTTTGAAACAGCTTCACCAACACCCATGTTGATAACAATCTTTTCAACTCTTGGTGCTTGCATTATTGAACTGTAATCAAATTTTTCAACCATTGATTTACGTACATCATTGTTATATTTTTCTTTGAGGCGTGTCATTATGAATGCCCTCCTTTCCTACTTTAGATTAAAGTGCTTCGCCAGATTTTTTAGCGTAGCGAACTTTTTTACCATCTTCTTCTTTATAACCTACACGAGTAGGTTCATTTGAACTTGGATCAATCAATTGAACATTAGAAACGTGAATTGGTGCTTCTTTCTCAACAATTCCGCCTTCTTGTCCCATACCAGTAGGACGGGTATGTTTTTTCATGATGTTAAGTCCTTCAACTATTACTTTGCTTTGTTTTGGCATAGCAGCTAAAATTGTGCCCTCTTTGCCTTTGTCTTTACCAGCAATTACTTTGACTTTGTCTCCTGTTTTTACAAACATTCTCTAGCGCACCTCCTTATGACGTTTATCGGAATTATAATACTTCCGGAGCTAACGAAACAATTCTCATAAAGTCATTCTCACGTAATTCACGAGCAACTGGTCCGAAGATACGTGTTCCACGTGGTGCTTTGTCTTCACGAATAATTACACATGCATTTTCATCAAATTTAATATAAGAACCATCTGGACGTCTAGCACCAGATTTAGTACGGACGATTACTGCACGAGCAACGTCCCCTTTTTTAACAACGCCGCCTGGTGTTGCATGTTTTACAGTAACAACTACTTCGTCACCAATGTTAGCGTATCGAGCGCCTGCGCCACCTAAAACTTTAATAACTAGTACTTCACGTGCACCAGAGTTATCAGCGACTTTCATACGACTTTCTGTTTGAATCACGTTAGGATCCTCCTTTCAAACTCACGATAAAGCTTCCTTTATCGTTGTGTAGCTCCCGGTTACCCGGATTTTGTTTATAATACTACTGATTCTTCAACCACTTCTAATAAACGGAAACGTTTATCTTTTGACAATGGTCGAGTTTCCATGATTTTAACAATATCGCCCATTTTAGCTGTATTGTTTTCGTCATGTGCTTTGAATTTAGTTGAGTATTTGATACGTTTTTTGTATTTAGGGTGTTGTTTTTGTGTCGCGATTTCAACAACGATGGTTTTATCCATTTTGTCTGAAGTCACTTTACCTTGATATACTTTACGATCGTTACGTTCAGCCATTTTTTAGCCTCCTTTAAATAAGCTATTAGTTTATTGCTTTACTGAGCCATTTCAGCTTGTCGCAAAACAGTTTTAACACGCGCGATATTTTTACGTACCTCACTGATACGTGCGGTGTTTTCTAATTGTCCAGTAGCTAATTGAAAGCGTAAGTTAAATAGCTCTTCTTTAAACTCTGCTTCTTTTTCAATTAATTCAGTAGTGGATAAGCTTTTTAATTCATTAGCCTTCATTTGAGTCACCACTTTCTTCACGAGTTACTACTCTAGTTCTAACCGGTAGTTTGTGTGAAGCTAAACGCAAGGCTTCGCGAGCGACTTCTTCAGATACGCCACCGATTTCAAACATGATTTTACCACGTTTAACTGGGGCTACCCAGCTCTCAGGAGCTCCTTTACCAGAACCCATACGAACACCAATTGCCTTAGCCGACACTGGTTTATGAGGGAAGATTTTAATCCATACTTTCCCACCACGTTTCATATAACGAGTCATCGCTATACGAGCTGATTCGATTTGTCTACTTGTGATCCATACAGAATCAATTGCTTGTAATCCATATTGACCATATGCTATTTCTTTGCCGCCTTTTGCTTCTCCACGCATTTTACCACGGAATTCACGACGGTGTTTTACACGTTTTGGTACTAACATTGATTATTTCCCTCCTTTCTTGTCTTCCTTTACTTCAGGAAGAATTTCTCCTTTATAGATCCATACTTTAACTCCGATTTTACCGTATGTTGTATCGGCTTCTTCGTTAGCATAGTCGATATCTGCACGAATTGTATGCAATGGAACGGATCCTTCTGCAAAACTTTCATTACGAGCAATATCTGCACCATTCAATCGGCCAGCTACCATTGTACGAATACCTTTTGCGCCTGAACGCATTGTACGTTGGATTGCTTGTTTTTGTGCACGACGGAATGAAATACGGTTCTCTAATTGTTCAGCGATACTTTTAGCCACTAATGTAGCATCCATATCTGGACGTTTGATCTCAACGATATTAACGTGAACACGTTTACCCGTTAGATTGTTCAGTCCATTTCTTAAAGAGTCAACTTCTGATCCACCTTTACCAATGACCATTCCTGGTTTAGCAGTATGAATAGATATGTTGATTCTGTTTGCTGCACGTTCAATTTCCACACGAGAAATAGAGGCATCACTTAGCTTTTTAGCAATGTACTCACGAACAGCAAGGTCTTCATGTAATTTTTCAGCAAAATCTTTTTCTGCGTACCATTTAGCGTCCCAATCTTGAATGACGCCAACACGCATACCATGAGGATTTATTTTTTGTCCCACTAATTACCCCTCCTTCTTCTCTGATACCACTACAGTAATGTGGCTTGTTCGTTTGTTTATACGTGAAGCTGCGCCTTTAGCACGTGGACGGAACCTTTTTAAGGTTGCTCCCTCATTAACATAGGCTTCGCTTACGACTAATTCTTCAATATCCATATCGTAATTATGTTCAGCATTTGCAATTGCTGACATTAAAACTTTTTCTACCGCTTCCGCTGCTCCTCTGTTAGTGAAGCGAAGGATAGAAATAGCTTCTGCAGCACTTTTCCCTCTGATGGTATCAACAACCATACGTGTTTTACGTGGTGCGATGCGAACCATGCGAGCAGTTGCCTTTGCTGCTGTTACTGTTTCTGCCATGAATGTATCCTCCCTTCGCTATTAACGTTTCGTTGTGCGGTCGCCTTTTGCGTGTCCGCGATACGTTCTTGTTGGTGCAAATTCACCTAGTTTGTGTCCGACCATATCTTCTTGAACATAAACTGGTACATGCTTTCTTCCATCATATACGGCAATGGTATAACCTACAAAGTTCGGAAAGATAGTTGAACGACGTGACCAAGTTTTAATTACACGTTTATTGTTGTCATCCATCTCGCGAACTTTTTTCATCAAGTGATCATCGACGAAAGGTCCTTTTTTCAAACTACGGCTCATGTATTGCCCTCCTCTTGGGGTTTTCCCATATTATTACTTTTTAGACTTTATTTTTTCTTTTTACGACTACGTACAATAAGTTTATCTGAACGGTTATGTCCTTTACGGGTAATTTTACCAAGTGTTGGTTTACCCCATGGTGACATTGGACTTGGACGACCGATTGGCGCTCTACCTTCACCACCACCGTGCGGGTGATCGTTAGGGTTCATTACAGAACCACGAACTGTCGGACGTTTACCTAGCCATCTGTTACGTCCAGCTTTACCAATATTAATCAATTCATGCTGTTCGTTACCGACGGTTCCAACTGTTGCGCGACAGCTTGATAGAATCAAACGTGTTTCGCCTGAGCTCAACTTAACAAGTGCATATTTACCTTCTTTACCTAACACTTGAGCTGAAGTTCCAGCAGAACGGACTAATTGTCCACCTTTACCAGGTTTCATTTCAATATTGTGTACGAATGTACCAATCGGCATATTTGTTAATGGTAGTGCATTCCCTACTTTGATATCTACGTCAGTACCTGAATAAATACTTGTACCTACTTCAATCCCTTTAGGTGAAAGAATGTAAGTTTTTGTTCCATCCTCATATTGTACCAATGAAATGTTTGCGGAACGGTTTGGATCGTATTCAACAGATTTAACAATACCGCGAACGCCATCTTTTTGACGTTTAAAGTCGATTACACGATATTTATGCTTGTGGCCTCCGCCTTGATGACGGACAGTGATTTTACCAGCATTGTTACGTCCAGCACGTTTAGGGTTTGGTCTCAACAAACTTTTTTCTGGTTTGTTAGTCGTGATTTCAGCAAAATCTGACCCTGTCATGTTACGACGTCCATTTGTGGTAGCTTTGTATGTCTTAATTGCCACGTTATTCCCCTCCTTGTTTAACTAGTTTTCATGAATCATAATTTAGATATTTTTATTCTTCTTCGCCGAATAATTGAATATCACTTGAATCAGCTGAAAGAGTCACGATTGCTTTTTTACGTTTTTTAGTGTGACCTTCATAGCGTCCCATGCGTTTTGGCTTAGGAGCTGTGTTGATAACGTTAACCTTATCAACTTTAACATCGAATAATTCTTCGACAGATTTTTTAATATGAATTTTTTTAGCGCGAACATTTACTTCAAACGTATACTTTTTGTTATCCATAGCGTACATAGAAGCTTCTGTAATGATCGGGCGTAGAATTACGTCTCGTGCATCCATTATTGAAGAGCCCCCTCTACTTTATCCAGAGCAGTCTTCGTCAAGATGAGTGAGTCATGTGCAACGACATCAAGCACGGATACATTGTTAGGAGTAACAACTTTAACTCCAGGTATATTTCGTGCAGATAGTTTTGCAAACTCATTGTCATCTTCCAAAACAACTAATGCTTTTTTACCAGCGTTTAGGTTATTGAGCACAGCTCTGAATTCTTTCGTTTTTGGTGCGTCGAAGCTTAAACCGTCTAATACTATGACATCTTCACTGATAGCCTTAGCGGATAGTACAGATTTAATAGCTAAACGACGTACTTTTCTTGGTAATTTATATGAATATGAACGCGGTGTCGGTCCGAAGACTGTTCCACCTCCACGCCATTGTGGTGAACGGATAGAACCTTGACGGGCACGACCGGTACCTTTTTGGCGCCATGGTTTGCGTCCTCCGCCACGTACTGCGCTACGGTTTTTTACTGCGTGTGTTCCTTGTCTTAATGACGCACGCTGCATAGTGATCGCATCAAAAATAACTGCTTCATTTGGTTCGATTCCAAATATTGCATCGTTTAATGTCACATCACCATTCTGCGTTCCGTCTTGTTTAAATAACGTTACTGTTGGCATTATGCTAGTCCTCCCTTCCTACTATATTACTTGTTTGCTTTTTCTGCAGATTGAATTCGGATCAATGATTTTTTAGATCCTGGTACATTACCTTTAATTAATAGTACATTGCGCTCTGTATCCACGCGTACGATTTCAAGGTTTTGTACAGTTACTTGATCTCCACCCATACGGCCAGCTAATTTTTTACCTTTGAATACGCGGCCAGGATGTGTAGCCATACCCATTGCACCAGGACGACGGTGATAACGAGATCCGTGAGTTTCAGGTCCACGGCTTTGTCCGTGACGTTTGATAACCCCTTGGAATCCTTTACCTTTAGAAGTCCCTGTAACATCAACGATGTCACCTTCTGCAAATGTGTCTACTTTAATTTCGTTCCCAACTTTGACGTCCCCTAGCTCAGCATCTCGTAATTCCTTAATGAAGCGCTTAGGAGCCGTGTTAGCTTTTTTAACATGACCTTGTGCTGGTTTGTTAGATAAAACTTCACGTTTATCTTCATACCCTAATTGCACAGCATTGTAACCATCTGTTTCAGCAGTTTTAACTTGTAAAACCGTATTAGGCTGAACTTCGATTACTGTAACAGGTAATAATTCTCCTGCATCGCTGAAAATTTGAGTCATTCCAACTTTTTTTCCTAAGATTCCCTTGGTCATGAGTACACCTCCGTTATATGATAGTTTTTTATTATAATTTAATTTCAATATCTACACCTGATGGTAAATCAAGTTTAGTTAACGCATCGACAGTTTTCGCTGTTGGATTCAAGATATCCACTAAACGTTTGTGTGTGCGCATTTCGAATTGTTCGCGTGAGTCTTTATATTTATGTGGTGAACGGATTACAGTAAATAATTTACGTTCAGTAGGCAATGGAATTGGTCCAGATACATCTGCCCCAGTTCTTTTTGCTGTTTCCACAATTTTGTCTGCTGATTGATCAAGTACGCGATGTTCGTAAGCTTTCAAACGAATACGTATTTTTTGTTTTGCCATGTTTTTCCCTCCTTCGCTTATTTAAGAAATAAACCTAGCTCCACGAAAATTTCCAACACCCCTCCATGGCAATGCATCCGGGTGTGTCACAACCTCTCGCTTCCTAGCCTCGCCTCTTTGGAATACCCTCATCTACTAAGTGATGCGCTAAACCTTGTTGGCATGCACTTTCACCTTGAAAATGAACGTTTTCCTCAGACACCTTAACTAGTATACAGACAATAACTTATATAATCAAGCACTTTTCTTTCTTTTTTTCAAATATAGAGAATAGGTGTGTTGTAAAATGAATTGCAACACTAATTAAATTCTGAAAATACAAAAAGACATGAAGATTCGTTATACTTAAATCACCACAAAATAAGCAAAGGAGAATCTTCATGTCCACAGATAATTATAGCACAAATAAGACTCAATCATTTACTCATTTAGATTTTAAAGAAAGACAGCTAATAGAAAAATGGTTAAATGAAGATATTAGTAAAGCAGAAATAGGCAGACGCCTTGGGCGTAACCGCTCCACAATCCATAGAGAAATTAATCGGGGCACAGTAGAACAAATCAAGCAGATCAATGGCTATAATAAGAAAGTCACTGTGTACTATTCAGATTCCGGTCAATCTGTTTATGAAAATCGACGTTTAAAGTGTGTCCGCAAAAAGATTGTCTCTTTCTCGAGCGCGTTCTTCTCTGCGCTGGAAGATGCCTTCACTAAAGGATTGTTTAAAGGTAAACAGCGGCTCTACAACATAAAGACGTTTATAGCTCTTTATAGAAAAAAGCATCCTGTAGAGAGTATACCTACGTTTAAAACCATCTATTCTTATATACGTCAAGGTCTATTGTCTATCAAACCCCATGACTTACCTGTCATGTATCGTTTAAAACCAAGAAAAAACCATCACAGTAACCCTAAAGGCAAAAACAAAAGAATCCTAGGCACCAGCATCACCGATCGTCCACAGGA
>NZ_FNYW01000094.1 GCF_900109085.1 Alkalibacterium gilvum
GGGAGCTTAGACGGGTATTCCTTCGACGATTACCTCTTCCAGTCGCGAGAAGGCGCGCAAAAGCCCCTCTCGCGCCAGCAATCCTTAAATATTTTGAAAAGTGCCGCCAAAGCGGTCGGAATTAAAGACAATGTCGGTACACATAGCTTGAGAAAAACATGGGGCTATCACGCATGGAAAAAAGGCTTTAGTCCAGCAATTATTATGGAAACCTTAAATCACAGTAATTTAACGGTTACAAAACGCTATTTAGGTATTCAGCAAGATGATATTAATGATCTCTATGGCAGTCTAAATTTATAGAGAACTTCTTTATTTTTGTAACACAATGTGTTACAATCTAACCAAGGAGTGATTAAAATGACTACAATTACTGTACGATTGAATGATGAAGAACAAAAATATTTTAATGAGTACGCAAAATTACATGACCTGCCTTTATCTACTCTATTGAAAAAAACCTTAGAGGAAAAAATGGAAGATGAAATGGATCTGAAACGAATTAAAGAATATGAAGCCGATTTAAAAGATGGAAAAAGCGAAACTTATAACCACGATGAAGTAATGAAAATGTTGGATTTATAAAATGAAATATGACCTCGTTTATGAAAAAAAGGCTGTAAAAAGTTTGAAAAAATTAGATAAAGGGCAACAGCGTATGATTGCGGCTTGGATAGAAAAGAACTTAGTAGAGACAGATGACCCTAGAAGACATGGCAAAGCACTAAAGGGCGAATTGAAAGATTATTGGCGCTATCGTGTTGGAAATTACCGCTTATTAGCTGATATTAATGATGATGAAATCAAGATTATTATTGTTCATATTGGTCACCGAAGAGAAGTTTATCGATAAAAAGTCATTCTTGTCATTTTCCAATGACAAGAATGACTTTTTATTTAATTCCCTCTTTCAGTAGTTAGACAAAAGCTAGTTCGTGGCAAAGGTATGACCAATTCAAAAAATCGCATCAAAAAAAGCTCACCGCTAAAAACGCAGTGAGCCTTGATTTAATAAG
>NZ_FNYW01000040.1 GCF_900109085.1 Alkalibacterium gilvum
TCGACTATTATTCTACAGGAGAACTCACTTGTTTTCTAATAAAACGAAAAGGACGTTAGTGAGATATTCTCACCAACGTCCTTTATTGTACAACCGATTCTTTTATCAAAAAAAGCAGAACATCTCCTAATTTTGAGATGTTCCGCTTTGCAGTCTTTATTAAAAAAGAAAAATTAGTAAAGTTCGTATATTTTATCAAACAAGTCTTTTTGATTTTCTATTTGTGTTTTGTTGCCAATGACAACAACGGAACCATCATCAATGACTGCCTTGAAGCCTTTGTGTAATGCTTGCAACTTAGCAGCGTCCGTATTTAAGATTTCTTTTTTCAACTCAACAATATCGTCTTTGGTAATCTTATGTTGTAGTCGGTTAAAGGCAGTCAGTCCTTTACTGTGCGCTGATTTTGGTTGTTCCAAAGGACTCAATGTCCCAATAATATATTTCAGCAGTTCTTCTTCAGACAATTCCAATGCTTTCACGTAATCAGGAATGCCTTCATATACATCCAAAGTATTTTTAATGTTTGGATCACGGTACGACCCTAAGGCGACACTGCCATTACGTGTGTGGCGGTAGAGTGACCCGTATGCCCCCCCCTTAACACGAATCGCATTCCATAAATAATCAAAGCGGAAGGCAGTCGATAGGACTTGTGTAGCTCCTGAGAAATCAAAGTGGCCACTTGCATCACTCCCGAGCCCAACATAGTTAACGTCCTGAGCTGTAATGTATGCTTCGCTTTGCTTTTCTCCAGTCTCGTACACGGCCTTGTCACCCAAGGGTTTACTTGGCAAGGAATTAAAGGCTGCTTTCAGTGCGTTTTTGACAGTCTCTTTACGTTCTGCATCACCTGTATATAGGACGTTCAAGCGGGCTTTATTCATTAATTTATCAAGTAAGTGTGTTAAATCCTTACTGATAGCTCTGTCATCAGCTTTCAGATCATCACGGACTGATTTAAGGTAGTTGAATTGATCAATCCCACCTAGGTGTTCGCTCAATTTCGCAGTCGGCTTCACTTGACTTAATGCACGATTAGCCACGATGCCATGTGAGCTGAAGTTTACTTTGTTTTCAAAGTTTGAAATCAATCGTTGCGTAATTTTCAGCAATTCTGATTTGTTATCAAAGTGAGTATGCATGGCAATTTCTTTCATCAATCCAACTAAATCATCCAGTGAAGCAGCCAAAGCCTTCCCGCTAATCTTGAAGACAGGTTTGATTTTACCTTCGCGTTCCTCGTAGATAGAGACGCCACCATAAATTCCACCTGTATGTGTATCCATTTCAGTCTGAAGAGCTGACTCATCATAGTTATCTGTAGCTAATTTACCTAGTAAATGACTAAAGTAACCTAAGCATTCATACTCGCTTTGATTGAAATCTGAGATATCAAAATACAAGTCGATATAATCTATACCTGATGTGAATTGTTCAGCATAATAGAAAGTTGTTTCTTCATTGAATGCTTCTTCTTCAAGTGGGTATTCTTGCTCATCAGTGGTTAAGTCCTCACGTTTCAGTGTTGGGATTTTTGCCAAATCTTCTGATCGATCCGGTGTTTCCTGACGTTCGATTAACGCACGCGTTTCTTTTATAATCCTTTGACGTTCATCATCCGATATCTTCTCTTTATACTCTTGCAATTTTTTAAGTGTTTTAGCTTCTTGCTTGTCACTCTTACCTGGTTCAGCTTTCAAAATAATTTGTGTAAATAAATCATTATCAATCAGCTTACGCTGAATAAGCTCTTCAAAATAACCTTCGTCTGCTTTTATGGACAATTCATTTAAGTAATGATTGAACTGAAGATTAATGAATGGATCCTTATCATACAACCAGGTATTCAGACTCTGAATAGCATAGATAACCCCACGTGGATTGTCTTCAGATATGGCTGCTTCACGTGTTTGGAAAGTGATTTTATTCAAAGCCGCTTGAATACGTTCTTTATCAATCCCTTTATCAACTAAGTCTGTCAGTGTTTCTTGAACAACGTCTTTGAATGTGGCCATTTTATCAGCTTCAGAATACTTCGCCATAATCATAAAGGCTGTTGGATAGCCTATTTCAGAAACATCACTGTTTATATCTCCACCAATTTCAGCATCCAACAAGGCTTTTTTAAGTGGGGATTGATTGTTTCCAAAAAGAATTTCATCGAGGACTTCTAAGCCAAATATATCCAACGTTTCATCAGGTAAAGCACCGTGCCAGGCAAGCGCCAGGTAATCTTTTCCAGCCGGGTTATCTCCTGCTGTAATGGAGTAGGTGTCTGTATGAACCGCTTCTTTAGGTTGAGACGGTTTGATAGATAAATCAATCGCTTCATCTTGCTTACACATACCATCAAAGTATTCTTCCAACTTACTAAATAAGTCTGTCCTATTCAAATCACCATAGACAATCGTTAAAGAGTTGCTTGGGTGATAGTGCATCTGGTGGTAAGCAATAAATTCTTCATGTGTGAGTGTTGGGATTTCTTTAGGGTCCCCACCCGAATTTTTACTATAGACGGTATTAGGATACAACTGACTTGAGATGTGATCATAGATTTGCCCTTCAGGTGAAGCGGCAGCACCCTTCATCTCATTGTACACAACACCTTTATAAATTAACTCATCTTCTTCATTTTCTAAATGATAGTGCCAGCCTTCTTGGGCTAGGATTTGTTTGTCATGATATAGCTTGGGCTGGAA
Source organism: Alkalibacterium gilvum (assembly GCF_900109085.1). GTDB lineage: Bacteria > Bacillota > Bacilli > Lactobacillales > Carnobacteriaceae_A > Alkalibacterium > Alkalibacterium gilvum. The sequence continues at coordinate 2,703 of NZ_FNYW01000040.1, forward strand.
AACAGCGTCGAGATAAACATCCACCAGATGTCCAAAGTCTTTTTCGTTCGTGGATGCGACAGGATAAATGGTTTTATCTGAAAAAGTCATTGCATTAACAAACGTATTAAGTGACCCTTTAATTAATTCCACAAAGGGCTCTTTTGAAGGGTATTTCTTGGAACCGTTTAATACTGAATGCTCAAGTATATGAGTAATCCCATTGTCGTTATACGGCGGTGTTTTAAAGCCAATCGTGAACGATTTGTTTGTGTCATTATTGGCCAAGTGTAAAACCTGAGCCCCTGTTTCTTCGTGTTCGTACAAATGTCCATGTGAATGAATATCAGGAAGTTCCTGTGTTTCTATTTTCTTAAAGACCATAAAAATCTCCTTTGTCTAATCAATATTTTCAATTGCATACTTCTTTAGTATACACCAATAGATCCTACCTTGACTAGCAGAAGAAACTAATGTTTTTTGCCATCCCTTTTTAAAGATTAATAAATGGGAAAAAGCCAGGCCGCAGCCTAGCTTTACTCATCTATTCATCTAAGTCTATTCAGCCAAACCCTTTAATTTAGCGACCGCTTTTTTTATATCTTTACTCTTTGTGATTGCGGAAATCACTGCGATGCCACTGACACCCGTTTGTCTTACCAACGCTGCTCGGTCTTGTGAGATTCCTCCAATAGCTACTATGGGCTTTTTAGGATTCAAAGCAAGTGTCTTTTCTAATAATTCCAAACCTATGCTTTCCTTTGCATCTGCCTTTGATGTCGTTGTGTAAACAGGACCCATCCCCACATACGAAACGCCGTCAATGGTTTCTGCACGTTTAAATTCTTCGAAAGTATTCACCGACAAGCCGACAAACATCTCTTCCCCTGCACGTGCGAGTGTTTCTTCAATTGCCAAATCATCCTGGCCAACATGGATGCCGTCTGCGCCGATGTCTATAGCTAGAGAAACGTTATCATTCATAACAAAAGGAACATCTGCTGTGCGGCAAAGTTCAAGGCATGTCTTTGCCATTTCTTTGATTTTCTTAGGGTCTTTTAAGCTGCCTGGCCCTTTTTCTCTATACTGAAAACATGTTATCCCAGCATGGAGTGCGTCTTCTAGGATTTCTGGTAATGACCTTTCTTTAGTATTTTGTGTTCCTGCGATAAAATATAAATCAAGCATTTCCTCTATTTCTCTATTCATTGCTGACTCTCCCTATAGGCCCAGTGATTTGTTGGGCCGTGTCCATTTCCGACATGAATCGGTTGAGAAATAGCCGCTTGTATATAAGCTTTACCTATTTTAACAGCCTGTTCGACTGTTTTTCCTTTGGCTAATTCCGCTGCGATACAGGCAGAAAATGTACAGCCGGTTCCATGTGTGTCTTTGGTATCTATACGCGGTGTTTCGTACCAGCGTTCTGTTTGGTCTTCCATAAGCAGATAGTCGCGCGCACAGGTTTTGTCTAGCATGTGTCCTCCTTTTATCAGCACATTTTTACTCCCTTTTTTTCGAAGGATAGTGGCGGCTTTTTTCATATCTTCTTCAGTTTTTATTTGCATTCCAGCCAAGGCTTCTGCCTCAGGGATATTGGGCGTTACTACTGTTGCCATAGGGACCAGTTTATCCCGCATCGCTTTTAGTGCTTCTGTTTTCATTAAAAGAGCCCCTCCTTTGGCGACCATAACTGGATCAATCACTGAGGGTATATCTGGGTGAGTTGCTAGTTCATCTGCAATAAGCGTGATATAGGATTCATCAACTAACATCCCCGTTTTCAACGCTGCAATATCTAAATCCGAAAAGACCGCATCCATCTGTGCACGAACCCCTTCTAATGGAACGTTATAAATTCCATGAACGCCGAGAGTATTCTGCGCCGTAACTGCTGTAATGACTGATGTCCCAAACACATTTCTTTCCTGGAACGTTTTGACATCCGCTTGTATACCAGCGCCCCCTCCACTGTCACTTCCGGCAATTGTTAAAACTTGTCTTTTACTCATTGTCTTCCTCCTTTGAATTGTTTGCATTGTATCTTTTAACATTTTTCTTATCATGAATATTTTTTTCAGACAGATTATAAAGAGCATCCATCAGTGATACACGAAAACTTCCTGGCCCTTTGACATCTTGATTGTCTCTGGCCATTTCTGCTGCAACACCGTATGCAGTACACGCTTTTACTGTACTTTCTAATGTATCGTATTTGTCCACTGCCAAAAAAGCACCACAGATACCACTTAACATACAACCCGTCCCGGTGACTTGAGTGAGCATTGGATCGCCATTTAAAATGCCAACGGTTGTTTGCCCATCAGAAACGAAATCCTCCTTACCACTGACCGCAGCGACTGTTTGATAACGATGAGCGACACGTTCAGCAATCATTTTTCCAGAAGTCATTCCTGTTCCTGCATCAACGCCTTTACTGGACCAGTCGACACCTGCAAGATAGGCCATTTCTCCCGCATTCCCTGTAATTAACTGAACTGTTACTTCTTTTAAAAGGATGGACACAGCCTCTTGTCGGTATTGAGTAGCGCCGCCCCCTACCGGATCAAGGATTACTGGGATACCTCTTTGGTTGGCAGCTCTTCCGACTATGAGCATGGCTTCCAATATTTCTGTTGTTAAGGTCCCTATGTTCAATACAATAGCTTCAGCAAAGCCAGTAACTTCTTCCATTTCTTCCGGTGCTATCGCCATCATTGGGGAGGCGCCAATCGCTAACAGACTATTGGCGACATCATTCGCGACCACTTGGTTAGTGATAGAATGTACCAGAGGATTTGCTTGTCTTATTTTATTTAGCAGAGTGTCATTAGTCATTTTCCTTCTTCTCCTAACTGTTTGAAAAGATTTTTATCTTTAGCTTGTTTCACTATGATTATTCCAATAAGTGTACCCGTTAACGAACTCAGGAAAAAGGCAGGTAAAAAGCCGAATAATGTAGCTTCCTGTGATAAAATAAGCCGTGCAATCGGATAACTTAACAGTGCCCCAAGCATCCCCGTCCCAACAACCTCTCCCACACCAAGTTGCCAAAATTTCTTGTAGTGTCTAAATAGTAGACCCGAAAGGAATGCCCCTATCATACTGCCGGGGAAAGCTAAAAGCGAGCCGGTTCCAGTTATATTTCTCAAAAAAGAAACACCGAATGCCTGAGCTAGGCTGTACCAAGGACCGAGCAAAGCGCTCGTAATAATATTCATCACGTGTTGCATGGGGGCGATTCTTACGAAACCCAACGGAACGATAATTAAACTATTACAGATATAGCCTATGGCAATCAACATCGCTGTTTGAATCATCTTCCTTACCTTCATAAATGCTTCCTTTCTTGCTTTATTTAAAGATGAATAAAAAACACCACTTGTCTGTCTCAGGGACAAAAAAGTGGTGTAACGTGTTAATTTAATAATATGCAATTTGAAAAGAATATATATTCTTTCACTTGCTTTTCAATCCACTTTTCCTCCGCTGGCATTAACCAGATCAGGTCAAAGGGTCAGACTAAAGTCACTCTCAGCACGTCGCATAAACAGACATGCCCCCCTAATGGTTTTTCTATTCAATTTGATTTAATAATAACACATGTCTACCTTATTCCCAATCCTTTTGAGAGCTATTATGAAAAACTAGGCTATTGCCTAGTTTAATCCTTTCAAAATGTCGTACTCAGCGGTGTGTTGCGCTTGAGTGTGCACTTTTAGAAGAATCACTTTCTAAACGTCACACCATTCGCTTTCAACTCTTTGATCGTCACTGGGCCGATCCCATCAAGTTTAAGGAGTTCTTTTTCAGTCCTTTCAGCAAAGTCTTCAAACGTACGCAAACCGGCACGATACAATATCCGCATACGATTGATACTCATACCACGGAGAGGATTGCTTGATTCATCACGCATAGAATAATAAAAATCATCTATTTGTACTTGTGCTTCTGGATCGATAACGCCGGAAAAAGGCTGATGGAGATTTTTAAAACGATGATTTACAGGAAACATATCAAGTGTCTCTTTTTTCAGCCAGTCAAAAAGGTACTGATTTTCTATAATGATAAATAGAATATCTCTTAAAGCAATAAGTATACTCTGATAGGAATATGGTTTATAAGAATCTGCTAAAGTCATCTCGTCATCATATAACTCTTCTATTGGCCACATATCTTGCAGGAACAACAATTTGATTTCTGAATTAACATCGCCCAATTTTTGCAAGAGCGTCCGGGCTAATCCTTTACGATCAGTTAAAATAGCAAGTATAATGATAGGAACCAGCATCTGATCATCTTCGTCTGCTCCTTCAGACTTTTGAAAAAAGCGCCAGGCACTCTTCCAGTCAAATTTACGGACATAGAGACTCATGATTTTGTAACGTGTCCCCAGTGAGTCTGTCTCATCTATTTTATAAATTTCGAGCAGATGTTCCAAGGCGTGATCGACCATACCCATTTCCATATATATAAAGGCTACTTTGGCTTTTAGTCTAAAATAAGGACGCTCTTCAACATTAAGGTAGCCCATTTGATCTGTGTTATTCTGCCAGTGTTTACGTGCTCTTTTTTCTAAAAAAGCATGTTGTTCTATTAGCGCTGTATAGTCTTGATCTGCTTTAAGGTCAATCAACATACTCTGGGCATCCCAATTTTCAGGCCAAATAGTAATAGCCTCTTCAATAAGCTTTTTACGCTTTTTTTGCGCATGGGTATATTCAGCTTCCTCTAATTTTCTCATTGACCGTGTTTCTTTCGTTTCTGATTGAGAAAAATCATTCTTTTCTTTTATTTCCTTATTATACTTTTTGGTGAAGTAATCGACAGCCTCCATTGGCGAATCGAATTCATCTCCATGTTCATTTATAAACTGCTGGACCATTCTTTGAAACATTTCCATATCGTTGGACATTAGTGACAGCTCCTTATTTTTTGGTAGATTTTTTTTTACTTAAAAAATAGATAAGTGTAATTAAGCAGATAATATAATAATAGAATGAAAAGTAAATACTAGGTTGATATCCCATCACAAAAAACAATATTGCAAAAATGCCAATGATTATTAGTGACGGTATCTGATCTATAAATTTTTTCACTCCCGAGTCTATGTCATTTTGTATATCTCTTTCGACTCCACTAGCATAGCTCTTGACAGGGTTGTTATGGAAAATGAAAATAATTTTATCTGCGCCCAAGGTAAATAAATTATATATCAGTATATACGTTAAAAATTCAGAGTCGAAATAATTAGAGTTTACTGCACTACTTAGAATCATAACTATACCAAATAAACTGCTTGAAAATATAATAACAAATAAATTTTTACTTATAATATAATCCAAGACATTATTTTTATTCAATCGTTTATTATCATTCTTTAGAAACGCTTCATCTACCATGATAAAAAAATACAATGTGCTTGTAAATACCATAGCTGCAGTAAAAAATATAAACGGCCAATTTGGCATCATAATATAAGCAAATATAAATAGCATAATTAATCCTACAAGTAGGCCGATCAAATCTATCTTATTTTCTTTAGAAAAAAACAATTTCATAGTTTCAAGAAAGAACATATTTCTTTTCTTCAATAAATATATTTAGATCTTTTTACAAATGGGTTAAATCACACCAGCATCAAAAAAAGCAATGCATAGCATGTAAAGGTTATCAATACACTTAACATTGTACCAATAACAAAGTACTCTGAAAAGTAAGGATCCTCGGTGATCAGTTTGTAGCGTGCAAAAGCTTTGATCGACAAAATCGCGACGACAGATAAGAGACTGCCAAAGAAAAACGACAGTAGAATAAGCAGGCGTTCAAGATCACCGATCATCGCTCCGGCGCCTTTGAAGCCAGAATCTTGTTCACTTTGAACTGAGAGAGCTGTGTTCTTTTTCGGATCGTACTTAGCACTGACTGCCCGAATAACTAAATTAGTCGGTTTCATCAATAACAATAAAACGAACGTAATGGCAATAAGTAAGCGGTAAGGGGGCTGACTAAAAACTAAATCAGCTGGAAGTGCTGACTGATTAAGCACACCTAATCCTTTCGTTATGATTTGTAGAAAAGTCAAAACAACAGCACTCAATACCACGTACGCGCTTGCCTGTTTAAAAAAAGCACGCAAAGATAGACTCTGATTTTCATCTCGCTTATTTAAAATAGAAAGGCTGAAAACGAAAATACCAAGAAAAACGAGGCTGATAGCGGTAAGAATGAATAGGTTGGGACTAATCATCACCAGTTCATTTAAGATAAATAACCACAACAAATAAATCACTTGATGAAGGACGAAGTGGGTGATCGAGCGATTTTTCATATATACAGAATGCAATGCATGCTCACTGTTTAGGTTGCTGGAAAAAAAGGACGTCAGTGGATGCTTTATCTTGTTCTCATAAAGGACATATCCCATTAGTAACCCTGAAGCGATCAAAAGTAATTTAGAAGAAAAACCAATATCGAAACCATTTAAACTGATAAGGATAAAGCTTGAGAAAAGCGTTCCCCATAAAAAATGAAGAGATTGAGAAACAGCGTCTTCTTTTTCTGACGCGTCATTACCAATCGGTTGAAAATAAAAATAACTGATAACATGTATGATCAACGTTTCAATGATCATTCTAATATTCTCCCCTTCTCTATTTTATCAGCCAGCAAGCGACGCGACTGAATGTACTGTTTGATTTGAGTCGAGATGATACGTTTACTGACCGTTTGAGCACTCAGCGACTTTCCAAGTCCTTTTTCCAAAGTATCAGTGACCATCTGATTACCTATATCATTGTATCCATCCGTTAAAAGGACATAATGAACCGTTTCTTTCTGCGTTTGCGTCCATTGATTCCGGATAACATTCTGTAGTCTGATGATACTATCATAAAAGAGATCATCATCATGTTTTGTCACTATTTTTTCATTTAAGAGTCCATAATCATCATTTTCATGAACTGACTCAATGGCTTCTCTTGCATGCCAATATGCCGGACCATCTGTTCCAATACTCACTTCTTTATTTTCAATGGGTGTGATCAATTCGCCTAAACCCATCCCCCATCGTAATGATATGTCGTCATCCAGCTGTTCTTTTGTCATGATTTGCAATTCTAACGTAATCCGGTCAATCAGTAAAAAGGCTGTTTTCACATCACGAACAATACCTTGAAACTCATCTCCTAAAGTAATAGTCAGATTTGATTCTAGTTGATCTGAATAATCATCGTTCATCTTAGTTAATATAGTTGAAAGAATTTTTTGAGTTTGTGCGCGTTCTTTTAATTTTTTTGAAGCAATGATGTCAGCAATCAGGGCTATTTTTACGTTATTTTTCATTTTAAAACGTCCTTTCGTGTTGCTACTACGATAAACTAAATAAGGTTGATTTTCAAGTTTCAACTATTTATCGTTTACGCTTTTGAAATATTTTTACTATAAATAATCAACCTTATATAAGAGAGTGAATAAAATCAACGAAATAAATATGAAAAAAAGAAGCTAGGACAAATGTCCCAACTCCTTTGACATTTACGCTATTCTTTTTAGACGGACTCTACTAAACTGCCCTAGACTTCAATTCACGAATAATGCTTTGATATCAAACGACTAACTTGCACATCTTGGCAAGTATCAGCGGGCTAGACACTTTATATTATAGTGACCTCAAAAAGTTAGATTTTTTAGGTCTAACTTTCGGGGTCGGCTCAATATCCTACGCTTTTTTTTAGTCACTTTTCATAAGGAACGGTTTCAAGCGTAATCGTGGAGGCATTTTGTGTTAGTTTGGCTACAGGACAGCGCTTGTCAGCAGACTGAACAAGGGCGTCGGCACGGTCCAATTCAAGCCCTTCAATCGATGCAAGGATATGCACTTGGAAAAAAAAGCCTACGCCACTCTCTTCGCGTCTCAACTGGATCTTGGCTGTTACTCTACTGTGATTCGTCAAACCACGCGCCTTTAATAAAGATTTGATCGTCGCATTTAAACACGTTGTTAGGGCTAGGCCGAATAATTCCTCAGGGTTAGTCCCAGGTTTATCGGCTGTCGGACTCGATATACTTACCGAAAGTTTCTCTTCACCTTCGACATAGGCTACCCCGTCAACCCCATCTTCATTATGGACGGTTGCTTCAAACAAATAATCTTCCATATCTGTCACCTTCGTTTTTTAGCTTTTAGCTTGAGATAAGTCGACGCCTTCAATTTTTTCAAGTTCTGGTAATACAGCTCTTAAGATACGTCCACCATAAACAAAAACATCCATCATTGGGCTGGCATCTTCGCCTGTAATACCTAAATGACGCATAATAATTTCACCATCACCTGATACAACAAAACGGTAGTATCCTGAACGCATTGCATTAATATCGTTAAGATCTGAAGTGATTTGAGGCATCTTATTACGATCTGTGACTTGTCCAATTTTGTTGTAAGTTACCTGATAATTTACACGAGGTTGATCTGAATCATGAACAATAACGCCACAAGCAACGGCTTTGTCATCATTAATTCTTAAGGCAGTTTGAAATACAATTTGTTTTTGCGTTATATCTTCGCCATCTTTTCTGCGGATTGGTGTTTCGATTTCTTTTGTTTTGAATTCGATCTTTCTATCTTGTGCTAAGTATTTGAAATTATCTGTAATTTTGCTCATTCTCTAATTCCTCCAGTAATTGTAATGTTTTTTCTTTGTTCCACACAAGAACAATTATAACATGAAACGCTTACTAAATATAGGTTTATTAAAAATCTTCTGGAACCCCCTTTGATTGCTTCTTATGTTAGAAATCTGTAAATACTGATTTTGATACTTTTTTGAAGTAATACTTTGTTAAACTTGAATCACTATCACTTTTGAGACTACTTTTGTAATTTTCACGCTCTAAAGTTATTCCAATGTTGCTTTTGAAACCACTTCTACGGAATTTATCATCTAAAGTTGTTCCAATATCGCTTTTGGAACTACTTTTCAAAGATTTCTTAGAAAAAGTGGTTCCAATATCGCTTTTAGAACTACTTTTCAAAGATTTCTTAAAAAAAGTGGTTCCAATACTGTCTTTATAACCACTTCTACGGAATTTATCATCTAAAATAGTTCCAATACTGTTTTTATAACTACTTTTACAAAATTTTTCATCTGAAGTGGTTCCAATATCGCTTTTGGAACTACTTTTCAAAGATTTCTTAAAAGAAGTTGCTGCAAAATTGCTTTTAATTTTTTTATAATAGATTTTTCTTATGAAGCATATGCAGTACACGCTCAGTAGAAGATGGTAGTTACTACTCTTAAGAAAATAAAAAAACACCAGATTCAGAATAAGAATCTGGTGCTTAAATAGTATACTATTTAGTTTTACGTACGCGTTCTGGAATACGAGCAGCTTTACCACGTAGGTTACGTAGGTAGTACAACTTCGCACGACGTACACGTCCTTGACGAGTTACATCAATTTTTGCAACACGTGGGGAATGTACTGGGAAAGTACGTTCAACGCCGACACCGCCAGACATTTTGCGGACAGTATACATTTCGCTGATTCCTTTACCACGACGGCTGATTACGACACCTTCAAAAAGCTGAATACGTTCGCGTTCACCCTCAACAATACGTGCATGTACAGTTACGTTGTCACCTGGACGGAAGTCTGGTAAGTCAGTACGTAATTGTTCTTTTGTGATATCTTCGATCAATTGGTTCATCTTTACATCTCCTCTCGCGCAACACTCAATAAGAGCACGTCCCAGCGGAATATTGCGAAAATAAGAGTGGTTGCCCACTCAATTATTAACTCTACCATAATGTGATTATAGTGTAAAGGTCTTTTACTTACTTTATCTAAAAAATAAGTAAAACCCTATCTGAATGACTCAATCTTTTAATTCTTCTGCGTCTCTTTTCCACTTAGCTATAAGCGCCTGATCTGTTTCTGTCAAGTTATAGTTCTCTAGCATATCAGGACGACGCAAAAAGGTACGCTTCAAAGACTGTTCATGACGCCATGTTTCAATCAGTCCATGATTACCATTCATTAAAACATCAGGAACTTTCATTCCCTTATATTCTGCTGGACGCGTATAATGCGGGTGTTCAAGAAGTCCGCTGGAATGTGAATCTGTCTGAGCAGAAACGGCATTACCTAAAACGTCAGGCAATAAACGAACCGTAGCATCTACCATAACCATCGCTGCTAATTCACCGCCAGTTAAAACATAATCTCCTAAAGAGACTTCATCTGTGACTAGGGAACGAATGCGCTCATCATAACCTTCATAGTGCCCACACAGAAAAATAAGATGCTCTTCTTCACTAAAGTCCTCAGCCATGGCCTGGTCAAAGGGCTTTCCAGCGGGATCCATGAGAATAACGCGTTTATTTGTTTTAGGCGATTGTTCGTTGATTGTATCCATTGCATCAAAAAGAGGTTCCGGTTTTAAAAGCATTCCCGCTCCCCCGCCGTATGGCGTATCATCAACTTGCTGGTGTTTCCCCTTGCCAAACTGCCTGAAATTCACTGTGTTGACATCAACGATATCCTTTTCAATGGCCCGTTTGACAATAGAATGCCCAAGAGGACCATCAAACATTTCCGGAAAAAGTGTTACGATATCTATCTTCATTCATCTAACCCTTCCATTACATGTACGTGGACAACTTTATCATTTAAATCTACGCTCAGAATAACAGATTCAATATATGGAAGTAGGAGATCCTTTTTGTTTGGTCTTTCTACAATCCAGACATCATTGGCTCCTGGCGTTAAGATGTCTTTAACTTTACCTATATCCTTGCCAGTATCCTCATCAATCACACGACTGCCAATAACTTCATGAATATAAAACTCGTTTTCTGGTAGATCTAGAAGCATGTCTTCACTTATGCGTAATGTTCCCCCGACAAAAGACTCCACATCATTCACATTCCCGTAGCCTTCAAACGAGAGTAGGTCAAATGTTTTATGGGTACGATGGGTACGAACAGTCAGCTGTTCTTCTTGTCCGTTTTCTCCAAACCAAATCAAGGGGGCGCCTTCAACATAGCGCTCCTCTGGATGGGTCGTTGTAGATAGTACACGAACTTCTCCTTTTATCCCATGTGTATTGACGATTTTTCCAACATCATAATATTCCATATTTTTCCTCCTTTAACTTACTGATTAATAAAAAAAGGATGAACTCAAAGAGCCATCCTCGTTTCTCTGTTCAATTGATTAATCAACGATCGTCAGGCGGACACGTTTAGGCCCATCAAATTGGATACTGTAAACAATCGAACGAATTGCTTTAGCAATTCGACCACGTTTACCGATCACACGACCGACATCATCCGAATGAACAGATAACAAATATTCGTGAAAGTCATCTGTGTCTTTTAAATCAAGTTTAACGTCTTCAGGATGACTTACCAAGGGTTCGACAATGGTTCTGATTAAATCTCTCATCTCTGTATCAGTCATAATACCATCCTTTGTTTAAATGCTTTTATACAGAATGAAGAAAAGAAATGGAACAATCATTATTATGGATGTCCAACCCTTTTCTTCACACATACATCATTTAATTTGAACGATTATTTGCTGTTTTTCTCGTCGTGGAATCGTTTGATGATTCCTTCTTTAGATAATAAAGTTTTAACTGTGTCAGATGGTTTTGCGCCATCTTTCAACCATTTCATAACGAGTTCTTCGTCAAGTTTGACTTCTGCTGGTTTTGAAATTGGGTTGTATGTTCCAACTTGTTCAATAATACGACCATCACGTGGAGCACGAGAGTCAGCGACTACCAAACGGTAAAACGGGTTTCTTTTTGAACCCATGCGTTTCATACGGATTTTTACTGCCATTATACTTGCACCTCCTGCTAATTTAAATAATAAGGCGTTCTTTTAAATTTTAAAGACCCTTTTTTCTTGAGTTTAATTCTCTTTCAAACTCACGATAGTAATCTTATCATGGAATGAAATGCTCGTCAAGTGTTTTTTCTTTACAGAGCGAAATATATTTTGATCCAGAACTTTTCATTCACATTACGTTAAGAGTCTCTATCCTCTTTTTCTGAGTCCTTTTCTTTATTATCTGTGGGGTTGACCTTTTCTATCAAAATACCCAAGGCGATACCAAACGGCATAATGACAACTATTCGCCAGGGAAGTGAGAGATCACCAATGGGGGGGTGCTGAAGTATAGTGACTATAATAAGAAAATTTAGGGCTATATTGAATCCGCCTTTCAAGGCATTTCTATTTGACATAAAGTATAGTCTCCTTTTTAAAAGCATTTAATCAACTATACCAAAGATCTGACCTCTTATATAGAAGATATAAGATGCGTATTTAAATTTATATTGATTTGTATTATACTGAACATGCAAATGACTGAAGGAGGTTTTACACAGATGCATCACATGAACGGCGTATTTGGAAGCGGAATGGGCACTATGATGTCTGGTGGATTCTTTTGGATTGTACTTGCCATTGTGTTTTTATACTTATTAGTTAAAAAAAGCGCCAGAAATACTGGACACAATCGTCAAGCGGTAGAAAAATCCGCTATTGATATTTTAAATAAAGAGTACGCAAAAGGAAATATCTCAGAAAGAGAATATGCGAGAAAAAAGAATAATTTAATGCATTAATTCATTTAAAAGACTGGAATAAGAAGCCCCCCCTTCTCTTTCCAGTCTTTTTCTACGCAAAAAAAGTGCCCGCGTGTTATAGTCATATTAAATAAGCATTATGGTGGTAAGTCAAGAACAAAGATTAAGAGATTTCAGTAATATTCGATAAAAAAAGCCGCACTCAACTAAACCGTCACGTATCCGAAAATACGTTCGGTTTAACTTCCGGATATCCGCCCTTAAGAAAACACTTTTCTTAAGACTCTATCGCCTCCGATCTGGCGATATAGAGTTGGTGATTGCTTAGGAGTGCAAACACCAGACGCACAAATTTTCGTGCTGTTAAGACGAGGGCTCGCTTGTGCTGGGCTTTTGGTACTTCATTGTACTTTTTATCGTAGTAGTCTTTATACTCAG
>NZ_FNYW01000004.1:0-22763 GCF_900109085.1 Alkalibacterium gilvum
CCTGTTTCAAGGTAATGTTTGACATTATAGATGGGTTGTTTGGAACGTCCCAACTTATCTGCAATGTTTTCTACAGATAAGCCAATAGTAAGATAAGTTTCTATCCAACCGAGTTCTTCCATGGTAAGATGGGTGTAAGCCATTTGTGGTCACTCTCCTAATTTTCGTGGTTGTTAATTTGGAATGAGTGTACCACAAATGGTTTTTTTAATCGTCTAGCTTAATTTTACAATTCAAGTATATAAAAAAACTTCACTGTTAGCATCGCCATTATTATTCTCAAAGGTCATCACTTGCGTAGATGGCACATATATATAGCCTCCCTTTTTTAAAGTGACTGTCTTTTGCCCATCACTGAAGTCAACCTTCCCTTCAATAACATAGGCAAACGTCTCGATACCATCACCGCCAAAACCTGATTTGTTTTTTCCGTCAGGATGAAGCGTCAGAATATAATCCACGAAGTTTGCGCCAAGTCTAGGTGAAGAAAGAATTGAACTATCGATTTCCAAAAAGCCTGGTAGTTTATTATTTACCAGTCCTTCATGAGGTATCAATGCATAAATATTCTTTTTGATAACTGCTCTTGATTTCAGTATATCCTCTCTATACCCCAATATGCCGTCTTTATAACTCATTTACATTCTCCTTTGCCTCAATAGTTAAAAAAATGAACTCAATTAAATAGTTACTCTATTGTTTTCACCCGTTTGGAACGGCTTACATTTTTTTAGAAAAGAGAAGAGTAGATCAATCAAATCTCTACCCTTCCTCCTATATCTTTGATGTATTATATCTACATACCGATAGAAACAATTGACAAAAAGCCAATGACTAAAAGTACAATCAAGACAATCGTAATAATTAGTGACCAATTATTTAATTTACGAGCCAGCGAAGCATCTACTCCGCCTTTCATGGATTGACCTGCTAAATAGATCCCTAATGGAAAAGCCAAAATAGTTAAGCCCATCCATCCAAAAAGTAGACATGCCCATGATAATATATGAAAAAGATTAGCATTTTCAGACATTATATCAGTCCTTTCTGTTTATTATATCGAGTTGAATTCAACCATTCAGTTAATGTATCAGTCTGGTTAGATAATTATACTTTAGCCTTATGTTTCATTTCACTGATACCTTCTTCAAGAATTTCAATTTGACGAATGGTTTCTTCATCTTTTACAATTTTTTCTTTCCCATTAACAATCGATTCATAAACGCCTTCATAGATCAGACTGTAATCTCCTACTTCAGATACAACTTTCTCTTCATGATATTTTCCATCTTCATCAATATAGTAAAGTGTTCCATAATGTTCAGGTAAATCTACTCCAAAATCATTATTTGTCGGCATATAAAAGAGTTTCAGATGTTCTTCTTGACGGTCCTCTGTCTCTTTAATAAAGGCGCCTTTTTTTCCATAAATAGCAAAGCTTGGGCGACTCTTTAAGCGAAAGTAACTGGATTTTAAAGACACTTTAAGTTGATTTTCATAATTGAAATCCAAATCAAAGTAATCATTCATGCGTCCTTCACCTAAAAGTTGGCGAACATCGTAATGAATCGTTGATGGATTACCAAAATAAGATAATACCTGATCCACTGTATGGCAGGCGTGTGTGTACATAAAGCTACTGAGTTTATTAAATGTCTCCGATCCCTCAGGCACTTCCGGTCTAAAGTAATCATAATGCATTTCTACTTCCAATAACTCTCCTAAAACACCACTTTCAATTACTTTTTGAACAGTCAAAAAGTCTGAATCGAAACGTCGGTTCTGGTAGCATTGTATAAATAGACCTTTTTTCTCAGCTAATTCAAATAATTCTCTCGCTTCTTCAGATGTTTCTGCGAAAGGTTTTTCTACTAGAACGTGTTTATTGTTTAGCAGTGCTTCTTTTGCTAAGGAGTAATGGCTCTGAGGTGGCGTACAAATAACAACCAAATCAATAGCTGGGTCCTCATATATATCTTCCCTATTTTGTACATATTGAGCGTCAGGAACCCTCGACCACATCTCATTGTGGCCAGAACGTGCTTGTATTGTCTTGATATTTATCCCTTCGACTTGTCTTGAAAAAGGAACATGATAACGATTCGTACTCTTTCCATCGCCGATATAAGCAATATTCAACATAATTTTACCTCCAATAATTTACCGCTGACTGAATTATAACATCTCACTAATCAAAACGCTTCTCTCTCTTTCATTATATCTTCTTCTCCCCCTGCACGTAAACTATTTTCCCATATGCCCAACTATATAAAATAATAGGCAGTTATTGTATTAAACTAATTATAGCCGTCACATGGATGATACAATCCCTAAAATTGCTAGTGACTTGAATGTAGCTATGCATACAGGAACGATTGTCTGACAAAATATTATTCTTGCTTTAGGTATAAAAGCGATTTTCTTATTGCTGGGCATATTTGGTATTGGCACTTTATGGTCAGCCATATTTGCAGACATCGGTTTTACTATCTTCACCGTACTAAATGCGATAAGGATATTAAATAAATAGTAAGTATAAACCAGTAGAAAAGCCCTGAGACAATGATATCTCAGGGCTTTTTTCTATTAATTTCTAGCTGACTAAGTCATTTTTATCCTTTAACCTTTGATAGAGCGAGACATTCCAGAGCTATTTGGTTTAGGTTTCGAACCAATGAGGCGTAAACCATTTAGTATAACGAGGATAGTTGATCCCTCATGAAAAAGTACAGCTAATGGTAATCCTAATACCCCAAACAGATTTAAGATAATAAGAATCAAAATCACGCTAATGGAGAAAAACACATTTTGTGAAATAATTGTGTTAAGTTTTTTGCTTAGTTTATAACTATAAAAAAGTTTGAGTAGATCATTTTTCACTACAACAATATCAGAGGATTCCATGGCCACAGAGGACCCACTCCCCATCGCAATACCAATATCCGCATTGGCTAGGGCTGGAGCATCGTTGATTCCATCTCCAATCATACCAACGATTTCCTCTTTACCCTGACTCTTTAGAACGTAGGATATTTTATGTTCAGGCAGCATTGAGGCCTTGTATTCTTCAATACCAACTGTTTTTGCTACACGCTCTGTCACCTCTTCATTATCTCCAGTTAAAAGGGTGACTGCAATCCCTTCTTTTTGAAAACATTCAACCGCCTCAGCAGATTGTTTTCGGATTTGATCACTAAGTGAAAAGTAGCCAATCACCTCATTCTCTTTTCCTACTAGAATAATCGTATTTCCTTTTTGGAAATATCTTTGATACATATCATATTTCTTATACTCTTTGAACGCTTGAGGTTTCCCTATATAAAGCCCACCCTTTTTCATCCCAGAACCAGCAACCTCAGTGACAGGTTCATCCTGTTCTACTGATGATAAATCTATTTCTTTGAAGGCATTAACAATGGCTTTTGCAATAGGATGACTGGATTGTTGCTCCATAAATATCACTTCTTTTAGAATGTTTTCTGGTAAGTGGTAGTCATCTACTTTAAATTCTCCATGTGTCAACGTCCCTGTTTTATCCGTATACAAGGTATCCATTGTGCTTAAAGCTTCCATTGCAGCTCCGCCTTTAAATAGAATACCATTTTTGGCTCCATTACTTATTGCACTTAATGTTGCTGGGGTAGCTGAAGCGACGAGGGCACATGGGCTTGCTACTGTTAGAAAGACCATCCCGCGGTAAAAGGATTCTTCAAAAGGAATAGACATCACTCCATATAAAATAATGATGAAAATAGGAACGATAATCAGAACAGAAATAACATATTTACTCTCTATTCGATCAATAAATTTTGAAATTCGAGAAGGTTTACTCTGAGCTTCCTCTACCATTCGAATGATATTTGAAAAAACAGTTTCATCGTTTGCTTTGTTTACCTCAAGGTGAAAGGCGTTGTTTTCATTTAATGTACCTGCAAATACTTCCTCATTTATATCTTTTTCTACAGGTATAGCTTCTCCGGTTAAAGCTGCTTCATTAACAATCGCTTTTCGATCAATCATGCCATCTATAGGTATTTGTTCTCCCTTGGCTACAACAACTATGTCGCCAATTTCAAGCTCTTTTGTCGGTACAGTCACCACTTCCCCGTTTTCCTTCAACACTTGTGCTGTTTCTGGAACTTGAGCCATTAATTCTGAGATAGCTGATGTCGATTTACTGTTCGCGTAATCTTCTAACACCTCAGCTGCAGCAAAAATTAAGAGTAAGGCAGCACCTTCAGATTCATAGTTTATAAGTACCGCACCTGCTGCTGCTAAAATCATGAGCAAGTCAACGTTTGGTGATTTATCTTTTATTGTTTCTATAATCGCATCTTTTGCAGCAAAGAAGCCTAAAAAGAATATGGCTGCATAAAAGAGCCAGGTACTGTAGGTGTTGCTCATTGTTGCTAAAACGAATCCAATTGCCGCCAATATAACACCAATAAATAAAAATTGCCCTCTCCTGTTTTCCATTAAATACTGTATCATCGAAACCCCTTCTTTCTAATTTTATATTTTTTATTACGCGTTGAATCCGCTCTTGTATTCCTCCTTTTTAAGCTCATCACGATAAAAAAGGGCATACCCGTAGAACAGAATTAACTGTCCCACAGATATACCCTTAATAAGCATAGTCTGCTGCCACAAATATTGCAGCCCGGCCGCATGGATCTTTACGTGCATCCACCGCCTGTTCAGATCACAATGAATAAATTGATGACTATTCAAAGCTTTCATATTTAATTTTTAAAGTGACGAATGTATTGTTTTAGAATTATCTTGTGAATCTATATACATAATAGCACCTTGTTTCCTAAAGGTCAAGCAAGGATTTGTTAAACTATCAGCTCTTCTCCCTTTTTCTATATCCTACTAGCTTTTCTTGGTAGCCTCTTGTTGTGTTTTAGTCTATCTAAGTTGTAGAAAAAGAGAGGCATAGATCCCTTCATGTTACGTTTCTATCTCATTATTATTCCTGTCAAAAATATCATAAGACATATTCAGAAATACTTTTACTTGATTTTCACTTTGTTTACCTGCTCTGTTTCCCTACTTCTTGGTAGGCGATATTTCAGTAGGCGCATGCCGTTTAGTATCACAACTAAGATACTCCCTTCATGCACGAGCATACCAATGGACATATTCATCCAGTCACTGAAAAACACACTAGCTAAGAGGATGAGCACAACGCCAACAGCAATGACAATATTTTGAATCATATTACTCGCGGTTGCCTTAACGAGACCCAAAGCATGCGGCAGTCGATTGAAATCAGAATTCATAAGAACCACATCGGATGTTTCGATAGCAACGTCTGTGCCACTTCCCATTGCAATACCAATATCAGCAAGAGCTAGAGAAGGACTATCGTTAACACCATCTCCAACAAAAGCTACAATCTGTCCTTCTTCTTGAAGTTTTTTTATATAGGCTGACTTATCTTCAGGTAACATATGCCCATGCGCTTCTGTCAGGTTCAATTCACTAGCAACAGCATCGACCGTCCCTTGATTATCTCCCGAAAGAACAACGAGATTTTGAACGCCTAACTCTTTTAATTTCTTGAGATCGTTTTTAACACCTAACCTTACTTGATCTTTAATTCCCATTAAACTACGCAATTCTCCATCAACAGCAGTAAGAACTAATGAATGACCCTTCTCTTCCGCTTGTTTGATATCCTTCTGAGCCCTTTTACTCAATTTAACGCCTTCCTTATGCATCAACGTCACATTCCCTACAGTTACACGATGCCCTGAGACTTGGGCTACAATCCCGCCACCTTTTATGACTTCTGTTTCTGTCACAACATAGTTTTTTGTTGCTTTTATCTCTTCAAGGATAGCTTTGGCTAAAGGATGGTCTGATTCTCTCTCCACACTTACTAAATAGTTAAGAGCTTCTTCTGAATCCTCTCCATACGTTTCTTTTCTTGCTACAGTTGGTGTGCCTGCCGTTAATGTTCCTGTCTTATCAAAAACAATCGTATCGACACGACTAAAGTCATGAATCACTTCACTCCCTTTAAGAAGAACGCCGTGTCGGGCGCCATTGCCTATTCCAGACACATTGGAAACAGGTACACCTATAACCAATGCCCCGGGGCAACCTAATACTAAAATAGTGATAGCTAATTCAATATTTTGGCTAATGATCCATACGATAAATGATAATACTAAAACAGCTGGTGTATAATATTTTGAGAACTTATCGATAAAGCGTTCAGCTTCGGATTTGGAATCTTGTGCTTCTTCAACAAGTTCAATAATTTTTCCAAAGGTTGTCTCTTCTCCAACACGGTCCGCCACAATTTGCAAGGTGCCATTTTCTAATATCGTTCCAGCATAAACATTTAAATCTTCTGTTTTCGTTACAGGTACAGATTCTCCTGTGATACTCGCTTCATTAATATAGCCTTCTCCAGATAAGACCGTTCCGTCCACTGGTATTTTAGCGCCAGTTTTAACTAATAGCACATCGCCTTCCTCTACTTCGTCTACATCTACTTCTTCAAATTCACCTGTGTTTGTCTGTACAAGTGCACGCTCAGGAGCCATTTCTGTCAACTCTTTGATAGCTGATCGTGTTTGATTTAATGTTCTTTGTTCTAAAAAGTGTCCAAACAGAAACAGGAATGTTACAATCGCTGACTCTTCAAAGTTTTGTATCAAAAAAGCGCCGACGACCGCAATGGTAACCAAGACGTCAATACTTATGACCTTTACCTTTAGCGCTTGATATGCCTGTATAGCAATCGGGGCAATTCCGATAATTGAAGCAATGATAAGCGCTGTTTGCAACACGACGATGTTCCCAAAGACAAACCGACTAAAAAAGCCACTCACTATTAAAAAACCACTCAAAAGCGTGATCAACTTCTTATTATTTAAAATAAATGTTTGCATGTTTTTCCCTCCTATATTTCTTATGCTTTGATGTTAAGTTCAGTATACTGGATGCCATCAGTCTTTAACTTGATAGCCGTCAAGTCTGCTTCTTTTCTTTTAAAAAAAATTATCCCGAAGAGTCATCAATACTCACCGGGATAATCTATCTTTACTCTATTCATTTTGCTGATAATATACTTCATCCGCTTCAGCTAACATACTATAAACAGCCTCATAGGTTTCGCATGCATCGCTTGGTAAGGTGTAGTGATTGGTTACTTGTCTTAATTCCGAGAACTCTTTATCTAACTTAACCTTGCTGGCAGTGTTCTCTTTAACCTTTTCATTCATTAGCTGAAATAATTCGTGAACTCTGAAGACTTCCGGATGGTTTTTTCCATGTGCTCGTGTCAATGGTAAAGTATACATCTCAAGTTTTGGAAAATAATTATCTACAATTCTAGTAAAGTCAGCCATTTTTTCTCCTTCTTTCTCTGATTTCATTCTTTCTTATGCGTCTTTAACCGTTGACTTGATTACTGGATAACCTAAATCTTCAATAGCTTTTTCAATAGCATCTATTGAGATTTTTTCAGAATCAAAAACTGTTTTTGCCTTGCTTGAATTAAAGAGTACTTTCACCGTGTCTTTTTCAATTCCTTTTAAACCCTTTAATGCGTTTTCTATTTTTTGCATACAACTCGGACATGCCAACGTTTCTAATTTCAAAATAGCCTTTTTCATTTGTACCCTCTCCTTTTAACTTTTGCTTTCGCTTGATCTCTCTCACTTATAGTTATAGTATATACCTCACTTTCTATAGAGACATTGATGTGGATCAAGTTCTTTCATTCCTTTTCGTTCCTTTTCTTTCAGCGCCGTCTATTTCTCTTACAACCACAGTATATGCCACAAAGTGTATGATAAAATTGATTTCCATCAAGTTTATATAAAAAAACCTCGTTGGACTATTTAATCCGACAGAGGTTTTTTAGCTACTTCCTTACATTAAACTACTTGCTTACAAGAAAAGTAGGTTATCTTCATCCACTATTTTTATTTTAGATGAACTTATACGTTTAATTAAGTTTAACTCTTCCAATTCTTTTAATTTACGGCTCACCGTTTCAGGGGTTGTTCCGATATAAGAGGCTAAATCTTTTTTTGTCAAAGGTAGTGTCACGATGTCAGACTGACTATCTGATCCAAGCAATTCAACAAGGTAAGAGGCCAGACGCTGTTCCGTTGATTCTGTAGTAAAGCGAGCGGCCTGCTGTTCTGTTTGATCCACCCGACTTGAAAGCTCTTGCAGAATTTTAAGCGAGATTGATGGATACTTGACCAGCAAAGCTTGCAACTGAGAACGGGTAATCTGACAAACAGATGTTGCTTCCATAGCTTCAGCATAATTTTCATGAACTTTTTCATTAAACAAAGCCAGTTCTCCCGTGAACTCTCCAGGTCTTAGTACACGTACAAGCTGTTCTTTACCTGACTCAGATAAACGATAAAGGCGCAGACTTCCCTTATTTACAATTGTCAGAACATCTGACTTGTCTCCGGCATGGTAAACCAGCTCACCCTTTTTAAAAGATTGAGACTGTACTGTTTCCATTACTTCATTCATTTGCTCGGTATCCAGATGATTAAATATGGGAACTAGAGATACGCACCCTTTATGAGACGTATTACATGTATGTTTTTGATTCATTTCAGTCATATTATCTCTCCTTCTTTTAAAGAGGAGGTTTTCGTGTTTCAAGCCTCCTTTGATTTCTATGTTAGGTTTACTATATCATAGTATCGAGGGACTGTTATTGATTTATATCAAGTGTTTTTTGGAGGGTTTTTATGGATAGTTCTATCTTACTGCTGGTTATCGGGGCTGTTTTTTTAGGGTCTCTCATGCGCTCAACTTTAGGTTTTGGGGACTCAGTCGTGAGTATGCCGCTTTTAGCTCTGCTTCCGATTCCTTTTTCCACTGCCGTTTCACTCGTGGGCCTTGTTGGGTGCACCGTCGCACTTCTTTCAATTTTTTCAGGGTATAAAAACGTGGATAAAATCATCCTGAAAAAATTATCTCTCTCAACTTTACTAGGAATCCCTTTTGGACTATTATTGGTCCAATTTGCTGAAAAAAAGTGGATTAGCCTAATCCTTGGGCTCTTACTTATCTCTTATTCAATCTACTCTATCATCGGATCAAAAAAACATCACCAAGCGATTGAAAAGAGATTTGAGAATACAACTTATGGCATACCCTTCGGCTTCTTTTCAGGTATGCTTGGCAGTGCCTATAATATGAACGGGATTCCAATTGTTCTTTACGGAACAATGAGCAACTGGTCGCCGAACACATTCAAAGATACGCTGCAAACTCATTTTCTGTTTTCAAGTCTATTTATCGTACTCAGCCATTTTCTTAGTGGCTTTTGGACTAGGGAATTAGGGGCTTATTTTCTATGGTCGCTTCCTGCTATTTTTATAGCTATTAAACTAGGGAATTATCTTTATAGCAAGATAGATGTCGAGGCGTTCAAACAGTATGTACTCTTTTTTATATTTATATTAGGCTTATTCACACTGTTTGACTTTCTGTAGCATTCCTCATTATCTATCCCTAGCACCAATCTAGAAGCTTTATATATTTTCTGTTCAATACGACTGTTTGGTAGCTATCATGATATATTTTTAGATAAGCACTCCCCCTCATTTAGGAATGTTTGCACACAACAAACTAGTGAGTACAACTGCTTACTTTAATTTAAAGGTTGTGTAACGATAGTCGTCACAGTAAACAATCTCAAGCCCAACTTTTTCCGCTACACTTTCCATGGCTTTAGGCGTAAAAAGCGAAATATGGGTGAAGTCTCTTATGTAATGCCAGCCCCAGAATTTTTCTTCGTCTTCTGGGTGGAAAAGTGTCATTACAGCTAAGATGCTATCCTCTTTCATCAGTGTTTTTAGTTCAGCGAAAACATCCAAGGGCTCTGGGATATGTTCTACCACTTCAGTTGTAGTGATGAGATCGAATGTCTGCCCAGGGTAAATACGTTCAGGCGAGTAATACAAATCGTATATTGCAGTATTATAACCATAATCTCGCTCCAATAGCCGGGCTAAAACTGGACTCGGCCCACTGCCATAGTCAAAGGCTTTTTTGCCTTCATTTACAAAGGGGAACACCGCTGCAGTCAAAAAAATTTCAAAAAACGCGACATATCGTGGGTCATCTATTGAATTTTCGTGTTGCTCATATTGTTGAAATTCCATTTTGTCATTTAAATAAAAAGTTGAATCTTTGGCGATAAAGTGACAATTAACACACTCATGAAAAATGTGTCCATTACTCGGGTGCATAAGCTTTTTCGTCTCATGCTGACATATTTTACACTGCATACTAACAATCCTTTCTGTCATATCCTTTCATTCATCCTACCACATTTTTGTGAACTTTTCGTTTTTGGATTATTATTTTCTACTAGTTATGGTATGATAGTAAAGACGAAAATTTTTATGATTTGGAAGGAGATAAAATGTCTGTGATTGTATTAGCAGGAATGATTGGTGCCGGAAAAAGTACGTACACTACTTTGATCTCAAATAAATTGAATAGTACCGCTTTTTATGAACATGTCGACGATAACGAAATATTGGAAAAGTTTTATGATGACCCGAAACGTTGGGCATTTTCTTTACAAATATTCTTTTTGAATACACGTTTCAAAAGTATTAAAGAGGCTTTAGTACATAGATACAATGTTTTAGACCGTTCTATCTATGAAGATGCTTTATTCACACGTATTAACTACGAACAAGGAAACATGAGTGAAGCAGAAATGAAACTATATACTGAATTACTGGATAATATGATGGAAGAAATAGATGGAATGCCTAAAAAAGGACCTGACCTACTTATTTATCTCAGAGGATCCCTAGATACTCACTTGGAGCGTATTAAAAAACGTGGAAGACCCTTTGAACAAATTGATGGCAATCCTGAATTACTGGACTACTATAAAAGTTTACATGATCGCTATGACGGCTGGTTTGCGGAATACGATAAGAGCCAGACTTTAGTTATTGATATTGATGAAGTGAACTTAGATCGCCCAGGCGACGAAGAGTACGTTATGAATAGAGTCAAAGAAGCATTAAAGAAACAACAACACACATAAATAATAAGGGGCAGGGACAAAAATCCCCGCCCCTTTAATATTTTCTTTTTTACACATGCATCAAAAAGCAGCTTTGACGTCCACCTCGCAAAGACGTCATACAGGTCTAAACGTCTTTTCAAAAGGTTCTTTATTAAACATTACTATAAGGAGTGAATGAAAATGAGTCAACTTTTACACTATTCATCAATAGAACAAGGTCACTGGTCTTTTTATATTGTCTGTTCCCAAGACGCCCTATGTTTTGTCGGTTCCAGTCCAGCATCACTAAAGGAAATGACTGAGTGGGTGTCCAATCATTTTAGTGATGCTGAGCTTATCGAAGATGACAAGGCTCTAGACCCTTTTCGAAAAGAATTCCAATCCTATCTAACTAAAAATAAACAGCACTTTACATTTGATACACAGTTTTTATACGGTACAGACTTTCAGAAAAAAGTTTGGAATGCCTTGAGAACTATTCCATACGGAGAACAAACAACTTATGGTGAGCTGGCCGTATCCATCGGTTATTCCAGCAAGTCCGCGAGAGCTGTAGGCACTGCTTTGAAAGCCAATCCTCTGCTCATCGTCTATCCTTGCCATAGAGTCGTACCTAAGACATCTCTGTCCAAAGGCTTTCGTGGTGGACTTATTATGAAAGAACAGTTGCTAGCGTTAGAGGATACCAGTGCCTCGCTTTTTTAAATGACATTCCCTGATCGATTCAGCATATCTACTAATCGTATAATAGATAGTTTGAAACATAAAAAACGTAAACTTTCTTTATGGATGGATGAAAAATGTTGTTTATAAACACCTGTGCTGACATCTTTCATACGCGCGCTCATGTTTTCTAAAATTTTATCTTTCTCTTTTACTTCATTCGTAAATCCTTGGATCCATTCAAAATAAGATACGGTTACGCCTCCAGCATTAGCTAAAATATCTGGAATAATAATTTTTCCTTTTTCTGTCAAATACTTATCTGCCTTTTTAGTAATGGGTCCATTGGCACCTTCAACCAGGATTTGCGCCTTAATATCTTTCTGATTCTTTTCTGTAATCTGATCTTCAATAGCACCTAAGATAAGCACATCACAGTCTAATGTTAAAACAGCGTCTGGATTTAATCTATCACATTTAGTATTCATTCCAACAAGTTCTTCTTCACTAGGTAAGCGACCTGTTTTTTCCTTGAACGCTGCTAATTCCTTTACATCGAGTCCCTCTTCACTGTAAAGGGTTGAGCGACTGTCGGATACTGCAATCACAGTATGCTTTCTGCTAGCTTTCTCTGCCTCAATTGCTGCCGCACGGCTTAAATTACCGAATCCTTGAATAGCAACCCTTACATTTTCTTTTTCACCAATGGACGTGATCAAGTCTTTCTCATCTGTATAATTAGCATCCACCTCTACCGTGTTCTCCAGTATGGTATCAACCAAATAATAGTAGCTTAAGAATGTCCCAATCCCTGTTGATTCAGAACGTCCTTTTGTTCCACCACTTTGAATACTCTTTCCGGTAAAGGTATTGATGTACGGTTGATTCGGATGCAGTGTTTTATATTCCTGAGTCATCCAGTCCATTAATTTCGCCCCCGAACCAACATCAGGTGCAGGTATATCACGATAAGGACCAATATCATTTTGAACAAGTCTGACAAAGGCTCGGCTGACCTCTTTTAGTTCTCGATCAGAGTGTTCTCTAACATCAATATGAACTCCGCCTTTACCGCCACCATAAGGAAGTTCGTGCAAGGCATTTTTCAATGTCATCAGCATAGCCAATGTTTCAACTTCTTCTTTATTGACCCCCGTACTGAACCGAATCCCCCCTTTATAATATCCGCACGCGTTATTATGTTGCACGCGAAATGCCGGATAAGTACCTATATCACCATTATCTTTTCTTATTCTTAGGTCTCCAGAAATGATTTTATCAATACCCTTAAGCTGTTCTCCTGCTTGATTCAACCATTCTGTTCGTCTATCTCCCCAGTCTGATAACTCCTGTATGTCTGTTTCAATCAAATAATCAATGACCTCTTGAATCAGTTGAGTTGTTGTATTTTCAGTCATCTGTACTCCTCCTTTTTAAGTTAAGATGTGTTTGTTTTATGCTTATCAGTATATCATGTGATATCGACTAATTACGAATAACAGGACACATGGTAAGTATAAAGTTCACTGCAGCCGTCTTTTTCTGATGTTAACTATCTGTTTAGAGAACTTTCAGCCATTTCAGTTTGTATATTCTTTGGTTTGTGACTAGTTAAGATGATTTACCTTCAAAAAGGTGTTGCAATACGCGTTTTGGAACAAGTTTATATTAAAACTTCTCAAAAAGGTGTCGCAATATGCGTTTTGGAACAAGTTTATATCAGAATTCTTCAAAAAGGTGTCGCAATACGCGTTTTGGAACAAGTTTATATTAAAACTTCACAAAAAGGTGTTGCGATACGCGTTTTGGAACAAGTTTATATTAAAATTTATCTAAAAGGTGTTGCAATACGCTTTTAAGAACCAATTTATATTAAAATCGCTCATAAAGGTGTCGCAATATCTGTTTTGAAGCAGACATCCCCTTTTTATAAAAAGTATTTTTCAATTAATACATATAGAAAAAGGCCGGGAAAGTTCCCCAGCCAGTTTTTTGATTAAATCAGTGTTCCTTTGATGTCCAGTTTTTTCTTCAGATACCATTTTGCCGCGAAAGCTATCACACCTATGACAAGTGTATAGGATCCAGGAATCAATGGATTAATTACGGGTGGAATCAATTTAGTACTAAAGGCCATCAGCATAATCCAGGCAATCATTGTCAGTGTCGTAGCCAGTATATATTTCAAGAATCCACCTTTAACACCTGGTTGTGGCGAATATCTTGTGATAATCATAACCGCAAAACCACCTAATAAAAAGTTAAGGAGCAATGATGTCACACCTAATCCAGCCTCGCTATTGCTTGTGAAGTAAGAAATCCCTGTTATAACAGAGAACATCCCTCCTAAAAGCAAGGCGCCATCTAACCATAATTTCCATGTAGCCGAGCGCTCGACAGGTTCTTCAACCGCACCACTAGTGCCGTTGATAAGGTAACTAGCCTGATCCGTAACCGTACCATAAATATTTCTGGCCGTATTATGGTTCGCTTGTTCTGATAGAATATTCTTTAACATATCATTGAAAATATTAGTTTTACGTTCTTCTGATACGTTTGCTTCATCTAATCTACGATTAAGTTTAATCATATATTCCTGATTTTTATTTGTCAGCTGGTCAAAAAGCTCTGTGTTTTCTGTCTCTTTTGCCTCGTAGTCAATTTGACTCTCTTGTTCATTAGACTTATCTTTTCTAGCCATATTCTATATAATCTCCTTTATCTAAAAATTACACATTGAAACGGAACAGGATAACATCGCCATCTTGAACAATATATTCTTTTCCTTCTGCTCTAAGCTTGCCAGCCTCTCGTGCAGCTTTTTCACTGCCCAAGTGATCATAGTCTTCATAAGAAATCGTTTCTGCACGAATAAATCCACGTTCAAAATCACTGTGAATGACACCGGCAGTCTGCGGAGCTTTCATGCCTTTTTTAAAGGTCCAAGCTCTGACTTCTTTTTCACCTGCTGTAAAGAATGTGGCAAGTCCTAATAAGTCATATGACTTACGAATTAATTTATCTAATCCAGGTTCGTTTACACCTAAATCTTCTAAAAACATTTCTTTTTCTTCATCGTCCAATTCAGCAATTTCTTCTTCAATAGCCGCTGAGATAACTACTACCTCAGCGCCTTCAGCTTCTGCAATTCCGCGTACTGTCAGAAGGTGTTTGTTGCTATCGGGATCAGCAATTTCTTCTTCAGCAACGTTGGCCACGTAGAGTACAGGTTTACTTGTTAGCAAGAATAGAGAACGTAAGATAGGTAATTCTTCCTCCGTAAAATCAAGAACACGGACAGGTTTTCCTTCTTCCAAAACAGGTTTTATTTTATCAAGCACCGAAAGCATCGCAACAGCTTCTTTGTCTTTTGTTTTTGCCTGTTTACGCACTTTCTCATAGCGTTTGTCTACGGATTCCAGGTCCGCTAAAGCTAGTTCAAGATTAATTGTTTCAATATCTTCTGCCGGATTTACTTGTCCTGAAACGTGAGTAATGTTCTCATCTTCAAAACAACGAACGACGTGACATATGGCATCCACTTCACGGATGTTAGCCAGGAATTTATTTCCTAAGCCTTCGCCTTTACTTGCGCCTTTTACGATTCCAGCTATATCAGTGAATTCAAATGTTGTTGGAATTACTTTTTGCGGATCTACAAGTTCTTCCAGGCGATTCAAGCGCTCATCAGGAACTTCTACGATTCCCACATTTGGATCAATCGTGGCAAAGGGATAGTTTGCTGCTTCAGCTCCCGCTTTTGTTATTGCATTAAATAAAGTTGATTTTCCTACGTTGGGCAAGCCAACAATTCCTGCTGTTAAAGGCATAAATATAGTCACCTTTCACTTTCTATAATAGTATTAATCTTTCAAGACCTTTTTCATTTTTCGGTCAAATTCACGTCTGGGCATCATAACCAAGTGGCCGCATCCTGTACATTTTATCCGGATATCAGCACCGAGTCGAATAATTTCCCATCGATTGGTTCCACAAGGATGTGGCTTTTTCATTTCTACGACATCATGTAATTCATAAGGTTTTTCCATGTCATTAATCCCCCTGTTTAGGCATCTAAACCAATATCCAAATCTTCCAATATACGATTCAAATCATCGGGCGAAACATATTCGATTTCTATCTTTCCTTGCTCACCTTTTTCACGAATCACAACACTCGTTCCAAACTTATCCGTCAATAATTCTTCTGATTTTTTTATATAGACGGATTTCTTTTTGGTCTGTGGCGTTTTAAGCTTACTCTTCGGATTCTGGTTTGCTTCAGAAACGAGATGTTCCAATTGTCTAACAGTTAATTTTTCTTTAACCGCTCGCTTAGCCAGTTTTTTTATCTTTGTTTTGTCCTTCAAACCAAGCAAAGTACGGGCTTGTCCATTTGAAAGCTTTCCTTCTTGAACCAATTGTTTTACCACTTCAGGCAAAGACAACAAGCGAAGGTGGTTAGCAATATAGGAGCGACTTTTCCCTAGTTTTTCAGCAACTTTTTCTTGCGTCATGGATAATTTATCCATCATCATATTATACGCTTCAGCTTCCTCTAAAGAGGTCAGGTCCTCACGCTGCAAGTTTTCAAGTATAGCCACCTGCATCATAACTTCCTCATTCAGCTCTCTAATAATCGCAGGGATTGTTTTTTTACCAGCTAATTTAGACGCTCTAAAACGTCTCTCTCCCGCAATAATTTCATATCCTTTAACCGTCGATTGTCTTAAAATAATTGGTTGAAGAACACCAGATACAGTAATTGATGCAGCTAATTCTTTCAACGCATCTTCATCAAAGTGACGCCTTGGCTGATAAGGATTTGGTCGTATCTCTGACAATTCAATAAGTTGTACACGTTCGTCATTGCGATCAACTTCTTTTTCAAAATCAGGAACATCAAATAAAGCATCGATACCTCGGCCTAAACCTTTTTTCTTATTGGCCATTATCCATCACTTCCTTTGCTAATTCTTGATAGACATCCGCACCCTTGGATTTCAGGTCATAATCTATAATCGACAAGCCATAACTTGGCGCTTCAGATAATCTTATATTTCTTGGGATGATGGTCTTATAGACTTTTTCGCGGAAATATTTTTTCACTTCATTCACTACTTCAAAACCAAGATTCGTACGAGCATCTAGCATAGTTAATAGTACCCCTTCCACTCTCAGACTCTTATTGAAGTGCTTCTGCACTAAACGTACAGTATTTAATAGTTGGCTTAACCCCTCTAATGCATAATATTCACATTGGACAGGTATAAGCACGGAGTTACTCGCTGTAAATGCGTTAATTGTTAAGTGCCCAAGAGATGGTGGACAATCGATCAGAATATAGTCATATTCTTTTTCCACTGTTTCCACTGCACTTTTCAGACGTGTTTCACGTGCCATTAGACTCGTTAACTCTACTTCAGCGCCAGCTAGTTGGATGGTTGCGGGTACGATGCTCAAGTTATCACGGCTGGATGGTAGGACAACATCTTTTAGTGGTTCTTCGTTTATAAGGACGTCATAGATATCTCTATCCACTTCGCCTTTCCTTATGCCTAATCCACTTGTTGCATTTCCTTGTGCATCTATATCTATTAGAAGAACTTTTTTTCCGTTATAGGCTAAAGATGCTCCCAGATTTACCGTAGTCGTTGTTTTCCCTACGCCACCTTTTTGATTTGCGACAGCTATAATCTGTGCCATGGTATTCCTCCAAACTTTCTTATCTTTCTTTTAAGCTAATGGACTCTTATTGGGAGTCCCTGGTCGTCTTGGATATTTATTCGGCGTTTCTTTTTTCTTATCTATAAGTATAATCGAACGCTCACCAGCATCTTCTGGTAATTCAAATGACTGGGTTTCTCTTACTTTACCCCCTAGAAGCTTGATAGCTTTTGTCGCTTCTGAAAGTTCTTTTGGCGCATGAGACGCTTTCATCGCTATAAATGTTCCCTTTTTCTTAAGAAGCGGGAGACAAAGCTCAGCCAACACACTCATTCTTGCCACAGCACGAGCCGTAACAAAATCAAAGGATGATCTGAACTGCTTATTCTGACCAAAGGTTTCTGCTCGGTCATGGTAAAGTGATACGCCTTGTAAGTTTAATTCTGAAACAATTTCTTCAAGAAACGTTATACGTTTTTTTAATGAATCGACAATGGTGATCTCTAGTTCAGGGTAAATAATTTTAAGGGGGATACTGGGGAAGCCAGCACCTGAGCCTACATCACATAGACTGTGGACCCCTTTACTAAAATCTACATACAATCCTGCTGTTAATGAATCATAAAAGTGTTTCAAATACACTTCTTCTCGCTGCGTAATTGCAGTTAAGTTGATTTTTTCATTCCATTCTTGGAGCAGCTTTAAATAGCTTTCAAATTGTTGCATTTTCTCATCTGAAATTGGGATATTTCTCTTTTTTAATTCTGACTGAAATTCTTCTGGAGTCATTATTGAAAATCCTTTCTATAATCAGTCGTGAAACACTTAATTGTTTCACAAATTACTCTCTCCACTTTATATCAAATAGCAAGTAAATACAATGGTTTAAAGAGATTTTTTAAACTGTTATAGAAAGATTTTTTATTTTATTTCGACTTAATGATCTCTTAACTTTTTTCAGTAGAAACGTTCTTTGGGACAAAGTAAATAGACGTAGAATAGACCAATAATATAAAAAATGTCTCAACATTCAAAAAGAGAATATTGAAACATTTTTATATTTATCATTCTATTTATTTACGTTTATCCTTTAGAAATTTCTCCTGCTTTCGAGAGTGCTATTGTAGTCGTAAGCGGTCCGACCAACGCATAAATAAGAGTTGAACATAAAACAACAACTTTAATCTGAGTTGCATACATAGGGACGATAGATTCAGCAATAGCTGTCAGTCCAATAGCAACACCAGCTTGTGGGATGAGCGTCAACCCTAAATAACGACTGACTGTTTTTGGTGTATGGGCTATACTTGCCCCAAAGTAAGCGCCGGTAATCTTTCCAGCGACTCTCAGTACAATGTAAACCAAACCAACAAATCCGACAGTTGGAATCACAGAGATATCTAGTCCAGCCCCTGAGACAACAAAAAACATGACATATATTGGTGTCGTTATACGATCAGATAAATCGCTCATCTTAGTTGCAACGAGAGATATGTTTGTTAATACAGCACCCATAATCATAATCGTTAGTAATTCGGAAACGCCGAAATAAACAGAAATACCACTAGCTAAAAATACAAAAGTGATTAAAACAACTAAACGGTTGCTGCTTGTCTGGAAATACTTAAGCGGCCACTTCATTAGGAAGCCTAATACTCCACCTATTAATACTGCTAGGAAGATATCAATGAACGGACTTAAAACAGATGCAAGTAGGGATAATTCTCCTTGCGTTTGCACAATCGTTCTGGCTATAGCTGACGCAAAACCGAATAAAATAAGTGCCATAGCATCATCTAAGGCAACAACACTCAATAGAGTCTCAGTTAGTGGTCCTTTTGCTTTGTATTCTCTAATGACCATAATAGTCGAAGCCGGGTCAGTAGCCGCTGCAATGGCTCCTAACATAATTGCAAACGCTAAATCAACACCAATAAGTAGTAATCCAGCAGTAACAATTAGCACAGCTCCAGCAGATTCAAACAGAGCAATAATAACTGGGCCAAAACCTACACGTTTAAAATAACTTCTTTTAAAGGATAAGCCCACGGTAAACGCAATAAAGGCCAATGCAACTTCTTCAACAATATCTAAACTATCAATAATTTCTGGTGATAAAACACCCAATAGGGAGGGACCCACAATCAGTCCACCTACCAAATACCCAGTGACACTAGGTAACTTAATAAGAGTTGCTAGTTGCCCAAAAACTAAACCTATCAAAAGGACAATAGCAATATAAAACACAATTGACAATTCCAACTATACTACCTTCTTTTCTAATTTTAATCTCTAATACCTTCCTGAAATAATACTGGTACAGCAAACATAATACCTGTATCAGGTTTTTTGATATTTCTTAAGACTTCTTTGACCGTTTCACGAGCTAAATCCATATCTTTTTCAGGGATAACACTATAAATCGTTTTATTTTCAGTATGATCTGATAAAATCAACGGCTTAATCGTTGAAAAAATTTTCGCTTCATATAGCTGAGATAAATGCTGTGCCATACCTACAGAGTCGATCACTGTCGCAGCTTGTCCTACTTCATCGTTAAATTTCAATAAAAGTTCATCCAGTAATTCTGTTTGGTTCAATACGATGATAAATAATACCTTTTTTTCCATTTTTTCACTCTCCTATAGTCAATCATACTACTAAATATGAATATATCAAGCTATGTAAGGGGTTAACCTGTTGAAAAAGCAAGAAAACCATAACTTTTATCAGATATATGCATGTTTTATCATTGTACTCTTTTATAATTTATGTATACTGTTGTTGTGGGTTTGAAATCAAGCTAATTATAGGACGAAAATTCATTTCAAAAAGGAGAGTGACACTTAGTTATGTGGCAATATAAACACTTTCAAGAATTAAGTGCACACGATTTTCATCAAATAATAAAAGAACGTACTAAAACGTTTGTTGTTGAGCAAGGGTGTGCCTATCAAGAAGTAGATGATATCGACTTAAAAGCTTTGCATCTTATAAAGACGCAAAAAAACACAATCAAGGCCTATGCACGTATTTATAAAGATAATTATAAAGTTAAAGTTGGACGTGTATTTGTTCCTAAAGAACATCGGAATCAAGGACATGGTCAAGAGTTAATTAAAACGGCTTTAGACTACGTTGCTTGTCACTATCCGAACAGCGAAGTGACTGTGCAGTCTGAAGCACTCCTTAAAGGTTTTTATGAGAAGTTTGGATTCAAAGTGTCTTCCGAACTTTATTATGACTATAATCTAGGTCATTACGATATGAAATTAGTCAAAAAAGTACCCGCTTAAAAATACTAAACCACATAAAATAAAGGACATCCCTTAAATTAGCGTATCTTTTAGGGGATGTTTTTCCATGTAGGCCTTTACAATTTCACTAAATTGTCACAATCCCCCCCTTAGTCTTTATTAAATTCTCATAAAGACTGACATCTTAAAAAAAGTAAGTATAATAGAAGTAATGGCAAAAAACAGATTTTTATTACACAAAAAGAATAGAGGTTTTATCGAATATGATTACAGTAACAGATGTGAGCTTACGCTTTTCTGACAAAAAACTATTTGAAGACGTTTCATTAAAATTTACAAACGATAATTGCTATGGTGTTATTGGTGCAAATGGTGCCGGCAAGTCAACTTTCTTGAAAATTTTATCCGGAGAAATTTCCCCGACTTCTGGAGACGTCTCCATGCCGTCTGATTCTCGTATGGCTGTTCTTAAGCAGAACCACTACGATTATGAAGATCAAAGAGTTGTGGATACAGTTATTATGGGGCATGAGCGTTTATATAATGTCATGCAGGAAAAAAATGACATCTATATGAAAGCTGATTTTTCTGATGAAGATGGGATACGTGTAGCTGAGCTTGAAGGAGAATTTGCAGAATTAAATGGTTGGGAAGCTGAACCAGAAGCAATGACACTGCTTAAAGGTTTAGGTATCCCAGAAGACTTACATGATCAAAAAATGAGTGAGTTAACAGGTGGACAACACGTAAAAGTCTTACTTGCACAAGCTTTGTTTGGTAAGCCAGACGTTTTACTTTTGGATGAGCCGACAAACGGTTTAGACACGCATTCTATTGCCTGGCTTCAAGAGTTTTTGATTAACTTTGAAAACACGGTCATTGTCGTTTCCCATGACAGACACTTTTTGAATAAAGTTTGTACACACATGGTTGACGTCGACTTCGGACAAATCAAGTTATTTGTAGGGAACTACGATTTCTGGTTAGAGTCTAGTCAATTGGCTTCTAAACTTGCCGCAGATCAGAACAGTAAAAAAGAAGAAAAAATTAAAGAACTCGAGGCCTTTATCGCACGATTCAGCGCGAATGCTTCTAAGTCTAAGCAGGCAACTTCTCGTAAAAAAATGCTGGACAAAATAACTTTGGACGATATAAAACCGTCGTCACGTCGTTATCCATTCGTCGGCTTTTCACCAGAACGTGAAATCGGTAATGACCTACTGCGCGTTGAGAATATTTCAAAAACGATCGACGGTAAAAAAGTCCTCGTTAATATTTCCTTTAATCTTTCACGAGAAGATAAAGTAGCCTTTACCAGTATGAGTGATATTGCCATCACAACTTTATTTAAAATTATTACTGGCGAAATGGAACCAGATACCGGAACTTATCAGTGGGGAATTACCACTAAACAGTCTTATCTGCCCAAGGATACAACGGACGAATTTGAAAATAGTCATTTAACCATTCTAGATTGGTTAAGACAATACGTTGTAAATAAAGAAGAGAACGATAATACCTTCTTGAGAAGTTTCCTCGGACGTATGCTCTTCTCTGGTGAGGAAGTTATGAAAGAAGTCTCTGTCTTATCCGGTGGAGAAAAAGTACGTTGTATGCTTTCTAAATTAATGTTGAGTAAGGCAAACGTATTGATTCTTGATGATCCAACAAATCACTTGGACCTTGAATCGATTACTGCTTTGAATAATGGACTTATCGACTTCAAAGGCGCTATTCTTTTCGGTTCACATGACCACCAGTTTATTCAAACGCTAGCTAACCGTATTATCGAGATTTCACCTAACGGCGTGGTCGATCGTTCTGAAATCACTTATGATGAATTCCTAGAAAACAAATCGGCACAAGAACAAATTACGGCTTTATACCAAAGCTAAGCCCTTAAATGATGAGCACGCGCGACAGCTGTCGCGCGTGTTCTTTTTTGTTTTTATGTTTTATGAATGAAGAAAGAAGCGTAGCACATCTTTCTACTGCATTGACTTTGGTTGGGTTTGTGCCCTTCGTTGTTGTTTTCTTGTGCTGGAGGGCACTTATTTCGTGTTTGCGTGACCTTCGTGATGTCGCTCTTCTCCTGGAGGGCACGCATCCACACATTGCGTGACCTTC
>NZ_FNYW01000004.1:23078-97481 GCF_900109085.1 Alkalibacterium gilvum
CACGCATCCACACATTGCGTGACCTTCGCAACACCTTTCTTCTCCTGGAGGGCACGCATTCACACATTGCGTGACCTTCGCGACGTCGCTCTTCTTCTGGAGGGCACGCATTCACACGTTGTGTGCCCTTCGCGACTCTTTTCTTCTCCTGGAGGGCACGCAATACCTTAAATATTTTTTTCATTCATAATAACTAGCTTTACTCTGCCCTTTTAACTCATAATTTTTTGATAAAACGATTCGTATGCTCTTTTTAGAAAAGGCTTTTCCGCACCAGTCATAAATAGTTCCTGTTTTTAACTTTTTATCTGAGAAAAGTAAGCGAAAGTCTTCAATCTGATCAAGAATAACTTTATGCGATACGATGTCAGTATTGCAGTCTCTACATTTCCAAATTCTTCCGTGACTATGCTCTAACTCTGACATACACACCTTACAAAAATTTCTTTTTTTCAAATCCTCTAAGTTATAATCAGGTAGACTCGTATAATTAACATCAGCAATATGAAGGTGTTTCAACATATCAGCAAATCTATGATGACTTTGGTTTAAGCTTTTCTGAATATTATTTAGCTTCATTAAATGATGCGATAACATTGTCGGAAATATAAAATATTCAGCAATTGGTGCCTGAAAAAGTGTGAAGCGATTATTTATAAATACAATATGAGCGCTCAAAGGAAAACTAACCTTCTGTTCTTGCATTAATTGTCGGAAAAGATTCGTCGTTCGATTCAATTGATGTACTGGATTAGAAATCTCCTTATTTGTCGTAAGTATTTTAAGTTTCTCCTCAGTATAAACAAACTGTCCCTCGTAATTTTTCACTTCGTATATCGTGACGCCCTTACTGGTTATGACTAACGTATCAATTTGACACGTTTGTCCGTTCACTCTCAACATTAAATCATTTAAAACAAGACAGTCACATTTTAACGTTCTAATTAACGCATCAAACTGACATTCTCCTTTGTAACCTTTCATTCGGTACTCAATACTGTTCGTCTGAGGATTTAATAATTTGCTACGTTTATCTAGTGCAAATAGTTTTTTCAGTTGTGTCGATAATTCTCGCTCTTTAATAATCATTTGAACACCCTCCACTATTTTTATATTCTAATTACTATATTGTCTATTCCTTTAAAAATTGACTTTTTTGCTTCAAAAACATTTATTTCTTTAAAAAAATCGGTGAAAAGCGATATTCTATGTTTTTAATTATATGTAAGCTATAATATTATTAAGTACAATATTTTGACAAAATAACTAGATTAACCTAATCACTAGATTTTTAAGGAGATGATACATATGGGTAGAGGAGGCGGCCGTGGTGGCGGTTTTGGCGGCGGTGGTTCCCGTGGCGGCGGTTTCGGTGGTCAACGAGGCGGTGGTGGTCGTATGGGCGGCGGCTTTAACTCTGGTCGTGGAGGCGGAAACAACAGCGGTGGCTTATTCGGCGGTGGTAGTAATCATCGCTCTGGTAATAACAGACGGCCGCGAATGGGTCCAGTATTCTTCGGCGGCAGTTTTGGTCGAAGACGCTACTCTCCTGGCGGCGGGGGCAGAGGCGGATGTGGCGGTATTTTCACAGCTGTCATCTTTATGTTCATCATTTTCAGTCTCTTCACAAACTTCGATAATTTTTTAGGTAATGACAAATCATCTAACGTCACATCTTCAACAGTGGAACGTGAACCTTTGCCAGCTGGTTCAGTGGATGAATCGGACTACTATACTGATGAACTAAATTGGATAGGTAATCACACGCAAATGGTCGATGGTTTGCAGTACTTTTATAATGAGACAGGCGTTCAACCACATGTCTATATAACTGATGATATCAGCATCGAAGGTGAACCGACTGTAGAAGGAAAACCGACTTCCGAAGAAATGGAAGCCTTCGCCAAAAATAAATACGACGAACGCTTTACAGATGAAGCGCATCTTCTACTCGTTTTTTATGAACCCATACCTGACAGTTATGCAATGCATTATGTCACAGGTTCACAAGCACGTTCAGTTATCGATACAGAAGCTGGCGACATCCTACTCGATTATCTTGATAGAAACTATTCGAATACAAGTTTTAGTGATGAGGAATATTTCAGCCAATCATTTAAAGATGCAGCTGACCGAATCATGGAAGTAACGACATCACCGTGGATTCCGGTATTTATAATTTTGGGAAGCTTAGCTATACTCTTCCTTGTTTATAAATGGTGGAAGTCGCGACAATTAAGTAAAAAACGAGAAGCTGAACGAACAGAAGAAATGCTCAACCGTCCTATTGAAACATTTGGAACAAGTGAAGCCGATGAACTGGCCAAGAAATATGATGATGATCATACTAATTAATTGAAATTAAAAACAAAATTTTTAGGAGGAAACAATATGGCAATTTTAGACCGCTTTACAGATATTATCAGTGCAAATGTTAATGCAATCATTGATCGCATGGAAAATCCAGAAAAGATGATTGATCAATACTTAAGAGATATGATAGAAGACTTGGCAGAAGTGAAGAAAAATACGGCAAGCGTCATGGCGGAAGAAACACGTGCAAAACGTTTAGTCGATGAGAACGAAGCAGAATCTAAAAAATATGAGCGCTATGCACAGAAAGCTTTACAAGCTGGAAATGATGCGGACGCACGCGTTTTCCTTTCAAAAAAACAAGAGCTCGAAGATACTGGTACTGGCCTTGCAAATGCTTATGCCAAAGCACACGAAAATGCATCTAAAATGCGCAAAATGCATGATAAACTAGCTTCAGATATAAACAAATTGAAAAATCGTCGTTCAATGATTAAAACGCAGATGTCAGTTGCTGATACACAAGAAAAATTGAATAAAGTGGATTCCTCTCTAGGTAAATCTAAAGGAGCCATGAGCAACTTTGAACGTATGGAAGAAAAGGCGTCTCGTCGTTTGGATGAAGCAGATGCGATGGCAGAACTTAATGAACAACCAAAGGATTCAGCTCAAAAACTTGAAGAAAAATATGCTGAAGAAACTGGATCTGCAGCAGTTGAAGAGGAACTAGAGCGTATGAAACAGCAAATGGGGCTTTCCTCATCTAAGAAAACGACCGAAACAGAATAATTAATAACCTTCACTCAAACTTAAAGCACCGTAGACTAAGTCATACACTTAGCCTACGGTGCTTATTTATATATTTACCTTCAATAAGGTATTAAAAAGGAACATTGATTACATTTCACTTTGATTATTTTGAATTATTTAAACTAAATTTTTCGGGATTTTTTAAATAATAGACAGCATACCAGAGATAGAAAGGGAAGGCATATTTTCCGAATACAAACCATCTTCTAGCCGAAAAATCTTTATTCTCATAGCCAGCTATTTCCCATGCTGATCCAGTAAATAAAATATTTAGCACCAAATATGCTATTAGAAGAACTCTAATTACCATATTTATCTCTAATCCATAAACAAATACTGAAAACATAGAAATCAAAAAGACAGTAAACAACCAGAAAACACCTGTAAGTATTTTACTAAAAGTATTCTCTGGAGGTTCAATACTTTGCCAAATTATAAATTTAGTAAGCTTTTTTTGCAATGTTAAACCTTCTCCCTAGAGTTTACTTCTTTTCTGAATTGTTCCGGATCCATTAACGCATACTCTCCAGATTCGTCAATTTTACTCATTTCATTAAAATACAATTTAAACTCATCTGCTTGTAGAATACTCTTACTATTATTCACTGCACCCACGAGTTTTTGCATCATTTTTTACTTATATTAGGAACATCATTGTTTAATATACCCAATCGATTCAAATTGAACTGATCAAAAAACTTAATATACAGAAATTTATCTGTTTCAAATTAAGTTTCAACTTGATGAGTATGATAAATATAGAATCGTTTATAGACATATATAGGTTCTAAATCTTCTGCAGACTAAGGAATCATTTTATAAAAATTTTTACTTAATTAAAGGCTACATTGATTTATCTCATCAATTTTTTTACATAACTTTTTTCAAACAATGGTTTTATAGATTGGTAACTTGAGATACGATTGATTGCATCACCTAGAATAGGTGCTACACTCAATAATTTAATTAATTCTGTATTGTTTTCTTCAGACAAATTAATTGTATTGGTAACAATAACTTCTTTCACGTCAGACTTCATCAGGCGTTCCATCGCATTATCCGAAAGAACCGCGTGTGTGATACAGACGTATACATCCTTGGCTCCTGCTTTTTTTAGTGATTGAGTTGCTTTTGTTACCGTTCTGGCAGTATCCATGATGTCATCAAAAAGCACACAATCTTTCCCTTCAACTTCTCCAACAAGGTCGTAAGTATTGGGTTTCGTTGTTTCGTATAAGCGTTTGTCAATAATTGCTAAGGGTGAATCTAGTTGTTCAGCTATTTCACGTGCGCGCTTCACTCCATCATGATCTGGTGAAACAACGACTATATTTTCTCCATCCAAGCCTTTTTGTGCAAAGTGATTTGCTAAGAGTGCTGTTGCAGATAAATGGTCCACAGGAATATCAAAAAAGCCTTGAATTTGAGGGGCGTGCAGATCAACGGTTATCAAGCGATCGATTCCTGCATGTTCCAGCATATTCGCTACAACTTTTGCTGTTATCGCTTCACGCGGTCTTGGCTTACGGTCCTGGCGTGCGTAGCCGTAATAAGGCATGACAACATTTATCGAGCCGGCACTTGCTCGTATCAGCGCATCGATCATAATAAGCAACTCCATCAAGTGGTCATTACTCGGATCATTAGTTGACTGAATTAAGTAAACATCGTCTCCTCTGATACTTTCTTCGATATTTACGGATATTTCTCCATCAGAAAATTTATCAATGTTAGCCTTACTTAATTCGACCCCTACCTCTTGGGCAATTTCTGCCGCCAGCTTGGGGTTGGAATTCATTGCAAAAATTTTAACACCTGTTTTGTTTATGTGCTTAGCCATAGCTGCCTCCA
Organism: Alkalibacterium gilvum; assembly: GCF_900109085.1. Lineage (GTDB taxonomy): Bacteria > Bacillota > Bacilli > Lactobacillales > Carnobacteriaceae_A > Alkalibacterium > Alkalibacterium gilvum. Next base: position 28,053 of record NZ_FNYW01000004.1, read on the forward strand.
ATTGGTGACCTGTACTTCTATTATTATTTTAATCGTATACACAATACAGAAAAAATGCAAGCGCTATTTTATCTGTTTTAAAGGCTGCCATTTCCAGTTTTTGACCTCTGGTATGTCGTCGCCGTACTCTCTAATATATTGACGATGTTTCTCAAGCAGTCTATCCATTTTCTCTTTTACATCCCTTGCCTCGTCACCGTATACAGCACCTGCCGCCTCTTTGACTAGATGGAAACGGTCGATTTCATTCACCACTCGCATATCAAAAGGTGTAGTCACCGTACCATTTTCTTTGTAGCCATGTGGAATCAAGTTCCGGTTTTCTCGGTCAAAGAACAAATTCTTCAGCAGTCCTTCATAACCATGAAAGGCAAAGAGAACTGGCTTGTCTGTTGTAAACAATTCATTGAAGGCCTCGTCACTTAGTCCGCGCTTGTCATTTTCAGGACTGTTCAATTTGAGCAGGTCCACTACATTGATAAAGCGTATCTTCAAGTCAGGATATTCCTGATTCAGGATCGATATCGCTGCCAGTGACTCAAGATTCGGTTCTGTTCCAGCGGCAGCGATCACAATGTCCGGATCAAGGTTCTGATCAGTACTCGACCAATCAATGACCATTAAGCCTTCTTCTACTAAAGTCTCAGCTTCCAAAGCTGTATAAAACTGTGGACGCGGATGCTTACTGGACACGATCAAATTGATTTTTTGCTTAGACTTCAATACTTTGTTCATCACCGCCATTAATGTATTGGCATCAGCCGGGAAGTATTCTCTGATATAATCAAGTTTTTTGTCTGCCAGATGCGTACTGATACCCGGATCCTGGTGCGTATAGCCATTGTGGTCCTGCTGGAAAACCGTTGACGAAGCAATCACATTGAGCGATGGATATTTGCTGCGCCAGTCCAGTTCATCTGCCTTACGCAACCACTTGAAATGTTGAGTGAGCATGGAGTCGGCGATTCGAAGAAACCCTTCATAACTCACAAAGAAGCCATGCCGTCCAGTTAACGTATATCCTTCCATCCACCCTTCTGCCTGATGTTCAGAAAGCTGGGAGTCAATGACTCGTCCGCTTCTAGACTGTGCTTCATCTTCGGGCTCCTCAATATCTTCCATCCACTGACGGTTCGTCGTTTCCAGCACCGCATTCAAGCGATTCGACTTCAGTTCATCCGTACTAATGATACGAAAGTTGTCAGGATTTGTTTCAACGATATCTCGAGCAAACTTTCCAAACTCGAACATATCTTTTCCTTTTTTTGCTCCAGGCGTTTCGATATCCAATGTATACTGGCGCCAGTCCGGCAGTTTCAGTTCTTTTCTGTCTTTACCGCCATTTGTGATCGGGTTTAATGCCATCCGTTTCATGCCTTTAGGGGCAATACCTCTGATGTCTTCTTTCAGCCGACCCTGATCATCAAATAACTCATCGGGCCGGTATGACTTCATCCACTTTACCAGTGCTTGACTGTGTGTCATTTTCTCCTGCTCAACCGGAATCGGCACCTGGTGCGAACGGAATGTGCCTTCGACTGGTTCATCATCCCACACCTCAGGCCCCGTCCAGCCTTTAGGACTTCTTAAAATTACTACAGGCCACTTAGGCATTCCTAAAGTCTGTGCAGATTTTTTGCGTGCATGTTTTTGGATATTCTGGATCGTTTCGATGGCTTCATCCATCACTTCCGCCATCTCAGGATGCATGTTATTGGGATTTTCTCCTTCAATAAATAATGGATCCCATCCCATACCGTCAAAGTAATGACGCAGCTCTTCATTTGATTTTCGAGCTAAAATCGTTGGGTTGGCAATTTTGTAATCATTTAAATGCAGGATAGGTAAAACCGCCCCATCTGTGTAAGGATTAATGAAAACATTTGAGAACCAGGATGCTGCTAAAGGACCTGTTTCTGCTTCGCCGTCACCGACCACGACGGCCGCAATCGTGTCGGGCGTATCAAGCACTGCGCCTGTCGCATGAGACAAAGAGTAACCTAATTCGCCCCCTTCATGAATCGATCCCGGAACTGAAGGCTCTGCGTGCGAACCAATGCCTCCAGGGAAAGAAAACTGCTTGAAGAGCTTTTGCATTCCTTCTTCATCTTCTGTAATATCCGGATAAATTTCAGTATAACTGCCGTCTAAATAAGCATTGGAAACCATAACCTGCCCGCCATGGCCCGGCCCTTCAATATAGAACATATCTAAATCATATTTATTTATCACACGGTTTAAATGCGCATAAATAAAGTTTTGTCCAGGAACCGTCCCCCAGTGTCCGATCGGATTTACTTTGACGTCTTCCTCTTTAAGTGGACGTTTGAGCAAGGGGTTGTCTTTCAAATAAATCTGTCCAACAGACAAGTAATTGGCCGCGCGCCACCAGGCATCCACTTTTTGTAAATAATCAGCTGATGAATACTCTTTTTCCTTCGTCATATCCGTCATTCCTTTCCTATTTCTCGTGTTATGTTTTAATTTCCTTCACAACTAAACTTTAGCATAAGCAGGTGGCTGTCTCCACAAATAGCTATCGTTGAAATTTATCAGTGGATAGTTTTGATATCAGACTCGAATAGATCCCAATATTGTAAAAACGCTCTGATCAAAAGTGACCAGAACGTTTTTAGTATATGAGTTAATAAGAAATCATCACCGCAAAAACAAGTATTATTAAAGTAATAATTCCAATCATCCATGCAGATACTTTTTTCAAATGTTCATTCTCGAATGTTTTGTTCAACAAGAAAAAGAACGCAACAACCAAAATAGTTTCTTTAAAGAATACAGAAATAATACTATGTAACACATTAAATAAAAAGTATAAACTCATTGAATCTTGAACCACAACTTTCCCTCCCTCGTATTATGATATTTTATCTCCATGAATTAAATAAACGTAAATTAGAAGAACGATGACGATAAGGTACAAGCTTTTCTTCTCTATTATTTGGGGGAAACTATACGTTACTTCTCTTTGACAGTTAAGTGTACATGTTTGTCGAACTTGGAAATAATCGATCGATCGTGTGTGACTACGACAATCGTTTTTCCTTCTTTATTTAAATCGAAAAGTATTTCAATAATTTTATTCGCGTTTTCGTCATCCAGATTTCCTGTGGGTTCATCAGCAAATATGATGCTGCAGGGTTTTACGATTATTCTCGCTAAAGCAACTCTTTGTTGTTCTCCTCCAGACAATGAGTATACTTTTCTGTTCTCAAGTCCAGTGAGTCCAACTCGTTTGATTGCATCGTAGATATACTCTTTTTTATTTCTAGTAGTTATTGAATCATTATATTTTGCACCAATCAGAACATTTTCATAGACTGTTTTGTTCTCAATTAGTGCGTAATTTTGGAAAATATAGCCAATCTCTTCTCTAATTATTTTGTTTACTTTTTTGCTATTGATCTTCTCTATTTGGTTGTCATTCCAAGTGATCGTCCCTTTATCTGTTTCTTCAATTAGACTTAAAATGTTTAAGAGTGTAGATTTACCTGAACCCGAATCTCCTGTAATGACAATGCTGTCTTTTCCATTGATTTCAATATTTAAATCTTGAAATAGAGTCTTATCCCCAAATTTTTTCATTATATTCCTCGCTTCTACTTTCATTCTAAACCTCCTCATATTTTGTTGATTCTGGCTCTTTTTATTTTACGGATATATACGATTATCATTATAACCGACAAGACAAATAAATAGGGTAGTAAACTTAAGTTTGTGTTATTTTTTGTCAATAATGAGTACAGTATAAAGATAATATTCACTATAAAAACTTTTCCAATATAGTCTTTGGAAATTGCTAGAGTCTTATATCCCATACTTTTGAGGATTTTCATTTCTCTATTTTTCTCTAAGCTGTGAAAATTTGTGAATGATACGAAAACCGCCAACAAACTGATTAAGCGAGGCAACACTTGGATTCCAGCATCCCTTAAAGAAAGAATTAATCCTTCTGTATAGAGGTCCTCTCTAGCATTTACTTTATTAAATTCAACCTCATCTTCTAGATTTTCAGTAGCAAGGTACTGATTTACTTCTTCCATATTCCTATCATCAATATAGAACCCGCCGTCAGAGAGATTTTTCATAAACAGACTTTCATTTTTAGTGTATAAGAAGATAGGTGCTTTTTTGTTTTTATAGTCTTCTATTGTGTCATTTTCAATATTTAAATAATCACTACTATCAAAAAGATAAATAACCGCATCTTCTGTATTGTTTAAAAAATCTTCTTTTTTCCAGTCATAACTTTCGAAAGTTTGTACATCCATCAGAACATTGAGATGACTGCTATCCTCTATCTCTATTCTTTCACTATTGATCAAGAAATTCGACTCTTCAAAATACTTTTCATTAATTCTATATGCTGAATAAAGATTATCTTCATATTCTTCAAAATCTATACTCTGCGGAGTGATTACGGTTGGATCAAAATAATAAATTGCATCCATTTGATCTAAATCATCATATAAATCCATTTGTTTTTGATTATTTTTATTTTGTTCATTATTTAATTGAGCGAACTGATCAAATTCCCATCGCCTAGAATCATCATTGAATCTAATTTCTTGAACATGTTCTATATTTTTAGCATTTATTTTTATTTGAGTATAGACTCTCACAGTTTCAATTAATTCGTTCATAGGCTTTTGTATCATTGGTAGAATTACAAGTGTTGATAGAATTATCAATCCATAAGTGATCGTTGTAAGAGAGGCATTAATGTTTTTATTTTTTATGAAATCACTCAGTCGATATCTACTTATCACGAGAGTTGACAAGATGATTAGACCAATAAAAATTAGAACCAATATAAATCCGACAACGATATTAACAAAATTAAACGCAACAATTCTTAAGTTAAGTGTTCTAAATATAAGCGCACTTAAAACTATTGGAATGAGTAATGCTGCGAGTGCGCTATACACTAAATCAGCCTTGAATATGTACGACAGAATATTTGTCATTTTAAATCCATTTAGTTTTAATACCGCAATGTCCTTTATCCTATAAGATATGGTAAAAAGAATGAACAAAACAAAAAGAATAAACGCAATGACAGAGATAAATATAATACTCTTTTCTAGCTCTTCATCCCTATCATAAAAAGTATGAGATAGAGTGTTTACGTTTATATTCACATCTGAAAACTTATCTCGAATAACACTTTCTGCTAGGACTCGGTCTTTTGCACTGAAATAAACGTTCAAATCATATTTGAGTGTATCTAAATTATCTTCTAAATAGTGAAAAGGAATCACTTCATAAGTTAATCCCTTATAAAAAGTGAACAAATCGATTTTATTTTTATCTTTTTCAGAATCATTACTGATATATTGTTCCCCATTATAAAAATCTTTTTCCAATTTAATAGTGTTTGGTAACATGTCTAAAATGAAAGGATTCTTACCTGCCACATAGTTTTTCATCCCTTTTATCTGTCCATCTTCTTCAATATAGTTAGTAACTGTTACAGCTAGTTCATTCTCGTTGACCATTTCATCGACACGTTCAATCACTTTCAGCTTTTCATCCTCTTGCAGAGGATCTAAAAAGCTAATTGATAGATTTTTATATTGGTCATTAAAACCAAATCCATTATAAACATTATAGTGATCATTTTCTGAGAATATATTTAATACAACAAAAAACAGGAGGCTAAATATTGCAAGGAGTATTATTCCAAAAACTTTTTTCATAAAATTTCCTCCTAATTTATCGAGTCTACAAATCTTATATATCTATTAGCGACTTCTCCCCATTCTTCCTCTGTTAAATCAAACTGATCTACATTGTTGCCGTTCGTGTTTTCCTTAGTAACATTAACAAGTGAATCATTTTTAATGTTGTATTCTAAATGAACAAAAACATCTTCGGTTAACTCTTCTTCCTTAACAACGGAACCTTCAGTCAATATCAGAGCAAGTTCCAGTTTTTCTTCGACTGTATTGAACATATAATTCATATAGTAAGGTTCAGGGAAATTCTCCGTACTAACAGGTAATTGATTTCCTTCAGCCACTTTTGTATTGCCTATTTCATCTGATTCCATTCGACCTTTTTCCAGGAGCTTTTTCGAAAAAAAGAAGTCTCTATATATGTTTGATTCGATATTACTGTTCTTATTAAAATTAACGCTTTCATTTCCTTCTTCATTACTATCTAACTCAATAACTGTATCCTCAGTTTGACTAGTCTCTTCTCCTTCACTCGATTGTTCTGAACTACTGCATGCTGTTAATGAAAGTACAGCAACACACAAAAGTGTTTTTAAAATCATCTATCTCATCCTCCATTATTTATATTTATAATATTAATTGCTATTCTTTATACTATCGATTTTGTTATGTAAAGGTTACCATATTATGTGATAAAGTGTCATAAAATTATAGACAGCTTTTTTAACTTGACTTTCATTTTAATTATCTTAGTCGAGGTAATGATAAAAGGGGATCTGTCTTCTTTGGACAATTTGCTGTTCGTACATATGTTTCTCCTGTAGAACTTGTTGCTGCTTCAAGCATAAACGTTTCGTCATCCTGTACCATCACGGTTTTTGGATTATATTTAAGCAGGGCATGCACGGTTTCTTTTAGGTGAAGCGTCTTAACATTATTTCCTTCAAGACAAATCGACTCGATATCTTGACAACACAAAGAATCTTCGCATCCTGAACACATTTTTATTTTTGTAGCGTAAAGCAACACTGATCACCCCTATTCTTTTTTTCTTCATCTATCGGTTTCAAAAACTCTACTATATAAAACTTAGCATACTATTAGAACATACTATGATAATTGTCATATTTGAAAATTAAAAATATGCCTAAAGTAACAAGTAATGAAAGTGTGATTCTCTTTTTCAAGATCTCTATTCCTCTCTTTCGTAAAGCTTATCAGACAACATTTAATCTCTTCTTTTCTCTATCTTAAGTTCTCCTTAAGTTTTGCATACAAAAAGAGATAGTACTGAAAATACTATCTCCAAATATTTATAATTTTATTTTGATTTGTGTTCCTTTACCTAATTTACTTATAACCTCTATTTCGCCACAATGAGCTTCAATTACTTCTTTTGCAATCGACATACCTAAACCAGAACCTTTGTAATCTTTTGTATTCGTTCCCCTGTAAAAACGATTAAAGAGATTGTCTAGTTCTTCGTCTGACATACCTCGACCGTCATCTTTAATGTCAATCAAGATATCTCTGTTTGCTTCTGATATGCTAATTTCTAATTTTGTATCACTATCGTTATGAATTAAAGCATTATAAATTAAATTTTCAATAGCACGTCTCATCAAGTCTTTTTCGCAATTAAAGGTTAAATTTTTATCGTCTGAATGGAAGTCAACGTTTCTATCTGAATAACTTGGATGGTTTAATATATCGATAATCATTTCTTTTATAAAAACTGTAAGATTTACTGCTTCTTTATCCAAATGAATACCATTATGCATAAGCTTCTCATTTAAACGTAACTCTTCAATCATATCTTCCATATATACTGATTTCGTCAGGATTATTTCTGAATATTTTTTTATCTCCTCTGGCGAAAGGTCATATTCTGTGTCGGATAAAATCTCTGAATAACCTTTAATTGTTGATAAAGGCGTTTTTAAATCATGGGAAATATTTGAAATCCATTTTTCTCTTTGTTTTTTCGTCTTTTCCCGCTCTGTTTCACTAGTTTTTAATCGTGCAGCTAAATGATTCAAACTCGCAAAGACCTTTTTATATAATCCGTTTTCTTTATAATTTATTTTATAATCTCCAGCAGACAACCTTTCTACCCCACCGATAACTTCCGCAACCGGACTTGCTATTCTTTGTGAAAAGATAAAGCCCATGAGAGAAAATACTATTACTGCAAGAATAAACATAATAAATAAAAACTTTTGAATCATTTCTTGATCCATTTCAAATATATAGCGATTCCAATTTCCTTTTGGCATTGCTACTACATACTCGATGTTATCCACTGTTTTTCCAACATCAAAAAAATAATTCTCTTCATAACCAGAAAACAAGTAATTAAGTATAAGCTCAGTGGGTGCATAATGTTTCGCAGCATTGTCTGGTTCATTAAATCCTTGAGTAACATACCCCTCTGTATTTAGAATTTGTATCCAGCCATTCTCTTCTAGTAAAGCTGCTTTCCCGTCTTCTGAAATGATGACTTCTCCGTTATCTGTCGATTCGATCTCGTCCACAAAATTATAAGTAAAAACAGCTGGTATTGCTGTATCGTTATTATCGACTTCATTTTCTACATAAGTTAGAATCATAAACGCAGAACCCAGTAAAATAATAACAGATACAGCAATCATTAAAATATATCTAAAAGTCAATTTTGTTCTCATGATTTTCCACCGGGAACAAATTTGTAGCCCAATCCTCTTTGAGTCAAAAGGTATTCTGGCATTGACGGTTCGTTCTCAATTTTTTGTCTTAAATGGTGTATATGAACCATAAGCGCATTCAAATGTCCTTCGTAGCCTTTGCCCCATACCCTATCCAAGATAAGCTCTTTACTCAGAATCTGTTTAGGATGCTTAACTAAAAATAAAAGTAGTTGATATTCTTTTGCAGTCAAATTAATTAATTGATTGTTCTTTGTGACTTCCGCTTTAATTTCATCAATTTCTATATCTCCAAATTTGATTAATTTTACCTCACTGGTTTTATTTTGCTTAATCTGGTCAACTCTTCGAAACTGTGCTTTTATTCGATAAGCAACTTCTTTGGGACTGAATGGCTTTGTAACGTAGTCGTCGCCTCCCACACTCAAGCCTAATAATTTATCGATATCATCAGATTTTGCTGAAAGAAATATAATTGGAGAATAAGTAAATTCTCTCAATTGCTTACAAACTTCATACCCATCCATATCTGGCAACATAATATCAAGTACAATAATATCTGGCTCAATTGATTTCCCTACTTTAATAGCTGTAACTCCATTAGTGGCTTTATGTATATTTTTAAATCCTTCTTTAATTAAAACTGTCTCTAATAAGATAAGGATGTCTTCCTCATCGTCGACCAGTAAAATTCTTTTTTTTGACATTTCTGAGGAATTTAGATTCAACATAGTTTTCACCTCTCATTTTAACGTAATTTCATCCTATCATTTTTTCATGCTAACGTTTCCTATACTTTTGTAAAAAAATATTCTATCTAATTCAATACTATAAGATTGACATACTAAATTCCAATACAATTTTTTTAGTCATTTGTTTATTAGCAATTATTATACATAAAAACTCCCTTTTAAAAGGGAGTTTTCATTAGGGATTTTATCACATTCGAGGTTCCCTTTACTTTATTTTTAGTTTGATTGATATTAAGAGAGCATGGTTATCACTGTGATTTTAAACTTCATAGTCGAGGTAAAGACAAAAGGGGATCGGTTTTCTTTGGACAATTTGCTGTTCGAACATATTGTTCTCCTGAAGGACTTGTGGCCCCTTCAAGTATAAACATTTCTTCATACTCCACTATCACAGTTTTGGGGTTATATTTAAGTAAAGCATGCACAGTTTCTTTTAAATGAAGAGTTTTACCATCGGTTCCTTCGAGACAAATCGACTCGATATCTTGGCAGCACAAAGAGTATGCGCATCCTGAACACATTTTTATTTTCGTAGCATAAAGCAACACTGATCACCCTTACTCTTTTTTTCGTCATCTATTGGTTTCAATAACTCTACTACATTTAGGTTAGCATACTATAGAACTATATTAAGATAATTGTCATATTTGAAAATTATATTATTAGCATTCTATTTTACGTTAGTGTAAAACTTACTCCAGCTTCTTATCAGAGTGAGTTTAGTTTAAAACAAATTATTTTGTAAGGATTCTTTACTTATATGATTCCATTAAGGAGTTACAATTCAAATAAAATGTGATTATTTTTTGTGACCTGACGATTAGAAATTAAGAAAATAAGTAGGAATACGAAACACGATATAGAAGCAGTATTACCTGTAACAATTTCAGTTTGGAGGATTCTCGTGTAGAACAATATATTGACAATAAATGACGTTACAAAAACTATGAGCGCAATTATCGATAAATATAAATTAAACACAAATTTTTTAGAGTGTAGGACACCTTTTTTCTTTATAAGTGATAAATATTTTATTCTCTTTGTTAGAAAGATCAAAAGTGTACCGAAAAGAATTAGTATGATGAAATATGATAACAGTATTTTCATTTTATTTTCCTCCTTTTGAAGTTATTGTACCAAATATTTCCTTATATGTTCTATAATAGTTATATCTGGTATTACACTGATATTGAAATATGTGTCAATTTTAGGATAGAACTTAGCTAACGACAAAGCTATAAATTAAAACACTAAAGAGTTATCGTTATGAAATTATACATCGATCCAACATAATTTAATTATGAAAAAAGGCCACTGATTAACTATAATATCAGTGGCTTCTCCCATTTATCTATTGTTCTCTCTATAATGACTAGTAGTAGTTTTTTGTATCACTATCTAATATTTCTTTATCTCTTGAAATTCAAATGACGGAAAACTTTATCTCTCACTTCTGCTTAGACCATTTTATTATTCACATTCTAAGGTGCAAAACCATAGAAAGTCAGCATGAATAAGGAATACCCCAGAACAATTGCTCCTAACATTACAACAGCAGTTCCAAATGTAATTGAATACTTTAAACTATTCAAATAAATATCTGCATTCATGACGACTTTACTAAACATTAGTATCATTAACGCACCGAGAGGCACAAACATTGAAAAATATGATGCCGCTAGCCCATCGTAGTAGAACGCTATTCCTTGATTGGCTATAGAATAGTCCGAGTATAGAGAAAAGCCTACAACAAGTGCCACGAATAGAAGGCTGACTGCTACGGAGTATATCCGAACTTTCTTCTTATATTTGACAGGTAATCTGAGACTGAAAGCAATCAAAATATAAAGTATAGCAACAACTAGCGAACTAATAATTTTTGATGATTCAAACACGTTCATCCCCCTCATATAGAGTCATTGAAATTTTTTTAAAAATTTCCAATGTATATCTAAAACCAGAAAATATCCGTTTACTATTCCCACCATTCGTTACGAGTTCAATCGAAATACCAAGGTTGAATACATGACGTATAGTACTATCAAAACGATCATTATTCCCGCAATTATACTTACCACACTAGTCGTTTTACTTTTTATTCTGATTTTATGTCCTGCTATAATAAGTGCTATCCCCCCAATTAGAAAAATGGATTCGAATAAAAGATAAGGCCAATTTAATTCAAGTGACCGCTCTAAAAATGTCAAATAATCACTCCTTTTATTTTTAGTATACATTAATTTCGAGCTCATTGCTCACTTATTAACATTACATACGCATCAATTCACTATAATTAATAGAGTGAAATACCACATATTCACCGTTACTTTTACACGAACTGCCTTTCATAAGAATTTATCGTTTATTAATACTCTACTTCTGATGTTAGTATAAAATCCTGGACACGTTTTGATAGAATATAAACTATCGAAAAGGAGTGTCTATCGATGTCAAACCGAAGAACCTATGATGTCGACTATAAGAAAACGCTAGTCAGTTTGTACGAAAATGGTCATTCAGTAAAGAATTTAAGTGAGGAACATGGCATAGCAGAACAAACCATTTATCGGTGGATCAAAAAATATTCCACGGATGAAAAAACCGGGTATTCTGAAGCAGATATCGAAAAAATCAAAGCAGAGAATGCCCGTCTTAAGACAGACAATGATATCCTAAAAAAGGTCTTAGCCATGTTCACTCAAAAATAGACCGCGATGACTTTATTTTCGAACTCGACGCAATCAAAGACGACATCAATTTAAAGCGAACACTGGAATTGTTTGAGATCCCACGATCAAGTTTTTATGAACGTATTAATCGCGAGGAATCGCATAGAGAGCGTGAAAATCGGCGTATCCTTGAAAAAATTGAACGCATATGGGAATCAAGTGGGCGTGTGTATGGTGCCCCGAAAATTCACGCACTTTTGGTTACTCACGAAAACGAAGACTGCAGTCTCAAACGTGTCCAAAAACTGATGCATAAACAAGGTATTCGTTCCATTACACAAAAGAAATGGCGGCCACACAGGTCCGCTGATCCTGTGCCAGACGATCGAGTAAACTTGTTAAATCAAGATTTTTCTACCACCGGATTGAACCAAGTATGGGTAACGGATATCACCTATATCTGGACAGGCAAAGATGAATGGAGTTATCTATCTACGATTATTGATTTATATTCACGGAAAGCCATTTGGTCATTTAGCCGACAGATGACTGTGGATCTGGTCTTAGATACTTTAACAAAGGCAACCCAACGATACGGTGCGGCCGAAGGCCTCATTCTCCATTCTGATCTTGGTTCGCAGTACACAAGTGAAGCGTATGAATCTGCGCTGGAAAAACAAGGGATTCGTCATAGTTTCAGTCGGAAAGGGAGTCCTCACGATAATGCCGTAATCGAACCCTTTCATTCTATCGTAAAAAAGGAAGAAGTTTACCAAAAGAATTATCCTGATTTCGATACGTCTTATAGAGAATTATTTCAATACATTGAAGCCTTCTACAATCGGAAGAGAATCCACTCGGCACTTGGGAACCGAACGCCCCTAGCCATTGAGCAAGCATACTTAGATCAAGCAGTCATTTAAGTTAGACGGAATCATAGGACGGTTAAATAGAAAAACTTTAGCTTTCCTCATGGTTTCGGTAAATGTTCTAAAAAGCGTCAGCGGTTAGAACGTTTACCGAAACCTTGAGGCCTCAAAACGGGTCCATATTTCATTAAGAAATTCTCTTAAATCGTGTCCAAGATATTGACGTAATACCATTCAGTTTATTTACATTCTATCAGAGGTATCTTAAACGTGTTATGATAGATAAAAGTTGCTTGCCCCCACTTTTATTCACTGAGTAATGCTCATTATATATATAATTGATCTTTAACATTTTATATCTTGTAGAATGACTATGAAGAGGATGTTAGAAAAGAGTAAACAACTTAAACTTTGTAAACTGAACTCTAGAAAACGAGGTAGACACTATGACAAATCGGGAATTAGAAATTTTAAATATTTTAAAAGAAGATCCAATGATCTCACAGGACGAACTGGCGGCTATGCTAGGCATATCTCGTTCTGGGGTAGCGACACATATTCATAATTTAATGAAAAAGGGGTACATTAAAGGCAAAGGCTATGTTTTGAGTGAAAGAAATTTTGTCACTGTCGTTGGAGGAATCAACATAGACATTATAGGTATTCCTGATGGTGAATTGATCGACAACAACTCAAATCCAGGTAAAATCCATTTCACTATTGGTGGTGCTGCAAGAAACATTGCTTTGTCTTTGAAACAATTAAATATTCCCAGTTACTTGATTTCTGTGTATGGCGATGACATGAATGGGGAAAAGTTTGTAAATGACAGCAATAAAAAAGAGTTAGACATTCAGTATTGTGAGAGAATTAATGGTCAACGGACGTCCTCTTTCCTTTATATCGATGATATCAGTAGAACTAAAACAATGGGCATTGACGATATGGGTATCTTTGATAACATGACTCCTGATTTTATGGCTAACTATTTAAAATTAATCAACCAGTCGGAGTATTGTATAGCTGATACTAATTTGCCTGCTGAAAGTCTTGAGTACCTCTATAAAAATGTCACAGCCCCTATACTAATTAAAACGACATCCATTAATAAAAATGCTCGATTAATAAGTCCATATCAAAACATACACACGTTGATCACCACATCCGTAGAGTTAAAAGAATTGTTAGCGTCTTACGGTGAGCCTTATACGGATTTAGAGCAAGCCGCCCGATTTATATTAAGTAAAAATGTCACTAATCTTATAGTTTTTTCCATAAAAGAAGGCCTCTTCTTTATGAATACGTCTGGCAAAATTCGTTTAAATACGATTCCATGCACGGTTATTAATACTAGCGGAACGAGTGCTGTATTTTTAAGTACGGTCGTGTGGGGACTCCATAATAATTTGGATTGGGATCAGATCCTCAAGTTTTCTTATAGTGCCGCTATCCTTTCGGTTAAGAGTAGAGAACCAGTCAGTCCGTTATTGTCGGCTACAGAATTAATGGCAGAGGAAAAGAGGCTTTTCAAGAAGTAAATGTACACCCTCCTTTCTTTGTACGACCAATCAAGTAATGAGCAACAAAACGTATTCTTTATAAATAGTCACAAAAACATTAATGCTTAGGCTATCTTTTTATCGCTTTATCGATTATTTTTATAAGGCAGTATCAGTCACTAGAAATTAGGACATATCCTGATTTCTAGTTTTTTTCCTTTCAGTGACTCATTTCATTCTGATCATACGTGTTTAAGTCCAAACTGTACCAGTAAGTAATCACTTGTTTAAAAAATACTTTTTACGAGCTGGTTTATGTTTGGATAATCAATCTATATAAACATATGTTTAGTTTACAGATTATAGTTGATTAAACCATTATCAATCGATATAATAGATGTATCAAACCTAAGGGGCTGGTTTAATTGTCAGAGGATTACGTGGTTGTCGTGGGTGGGTTAAACATAGACATCGCAGGTTTATCTGGACCTCTATATAGAGAAAAAGATTCGAATATCGGAGAGGTTTCACTTGATGTTGGCGGAGTGGGACAGAATATTTCTCATAATTTGACTAAATTAGAAGTGCCGACACATTTGATAAGTGTTTACGGTGACGATCATTTTGGAGAAATCGCAAAAGATAAATGTAAACAAAACGGCATAAAACTCAACTATTCAAAGCAGATCAAAGATTCACATCATTCTATTTACCTTTATGTCAACGATAACGAAGGTGATCTCGTTACAGCTATAAACGACATGGAAATTATCGAGAACATCACACCCAAATTTCTTGAAAAACGATTAGACTTCATGAATAAAGCTAAAATAGTTGTGATCGACTGCAATATTCCACAGACATCGATTGAATGGCTCGCTGATCATCTGACAGTTCCTATTTTTATTGACCCTGTTTCCGTCGCAAAGGTTTCTCGGATAGAAAATATTTTAGATAAAATCGACACGTTAAAGCCTAATGAGCATGAAACAGAACTGCTGACTGGAATCAAAGTGTTCAATGAAGATTCCGCGCGTGATGCGGCTAAAGCCCTTAATAAGATGGGTGTTAAAAATGTTTTTATATCATTAGGCTCTAAAGGTATTTTGTGTTCCAGAAACCAGGAAGTTCACATCGTTCGTCCTTATGCGAAAACCATTATCAGCACCAATGGTACAGGTGACTGTACGATGGCAACGATCGTATGGGCACGATTTAGTTACGGCGATGCCTTGCCTCTAGAAGAAATTGGCGCGCTCACCCAGGCGGCTGCAAGTATCACTCTCGAATCACGATCGGCAGTATCCCCTGATTTAAGTATTAGAAACGTTGTGCATAGAGCCCAGGAAAATATCTAAGTTAAAAAAGTATTAAACTATAAACAAAAACTAATATTGAGGAGACATACAAATGGTGAAAACACAGATTTATTCTATTGTAAATTATAACGAAGCAGTGCAGGTCATGGATGCAGGCGCAGATCACATCGGCCTTGTACCTATGCAAACAGGGGGCATTCCAGCTCACCGTGTTCCTTATGACGTTATCGATAAAATCTACGCAGAAGCAAAGCGTCGCGGCGTCAAAACCATTTCCATCATGCTGAACAAAGATGTTGAAGAAATGTTCTTTATTATTAAACGATTGAACCCTGATATCGTTCATATTGCCGGCATGGATTATACGGCAGATCAAGCTTTTGCAGACCGTTTGCACAAAGAGTGCCCAGGTACTGAACTTATGCAGGCTGTCCTCGTCGATGGTCCTGGTGCTTTAGAAAGAGCCAAAGAATATGCAAAATATTGTGATTATCTTTTAACTGATACGGGACTAGCAGTGGACACAGGGATTGGCGCCAGCGGTAAAACGCATGATTGGAATATTGACCGTGAAATTGTAGAAACAGTCAGCATACCCGTCATTATAGCTGGAGGTCTTGGCCCGGATAACGTCGAAGAATGTATTGAAAAAATCAGACCGTATGGTGTTGATTCTCTTTCAAAAACATCTACGAAATTTAGGGACGGCGTTATCGAGAAAGATATCCCGAAAGTAAAAGAGTTTTGTGAAAAAGCTCATGCGATGTCTGAAAAATTGAATTTAAGTTAAAGGAGCGAAAACTGTGGATTTTAAACTAGAACAGAATGTTAAAGTAACCGTTACTCACGATATCAGTAACCACTTAGTCGATCTATTACAGCTTACGAACTACAAAAAGCCTATGATCGTTGTCGATAGCTTCTTGCTGGGTTCATCTATTATCCAAAACTTTTTAAAGAATATGAATGAGAAAGGCTTCTCTTATTACATTTACGATAAAATTGTGCCTGATCCTCCCATCGAATTAATTGATGAAGGAGCAGAATTGTTTGCACAAAACAACTGTGACGCCATCATCGCTATTGGCGGAGGCAGTGTCATTGATGCGGCAAGAGGAATTAATATCGTTCGTTTATTTGGCGGAAACATCAAAGATTATGTATACGACAAGGACGTCCCTTCGCTTTGCCCAGGCCTGATTTCAGTCCCAACGACTTCAGGAACAGGTAGTGAATTATCTAATGCTTTAGTTGTGACCGATACAAAATCACAAGAAAAACTAGCTATATTAGCAGATAATGCTGTCAGTGAATATGCTGTACTGGATCCTCGTTTGGTGACGACGGTTCCTAAGAACATGACGATTATAACCGGACTGGATGTCTTCTCTCACGCAGCAGAAGCTTATACATCCAAGCTCTCCAGCCCTGTTGTCGATGCTATTTGTGAGAAAATTATGTTCCTTGTTGTTAAATATTTACCAGCTGCTGTTAATCATCCAGAAAATCTGGAAGCAAGAGAACGTATGATGGTCGCTGCTGCCTTAGGTGGCTGGGTCCTTAACAATGGCGGGACACATCTGGGGCATTCACTGGCACACGTAGTGGGAGCTAAGATGGGGATTCCCCATGGCATGGCAGCTGCTTATGCTTTACCCGCTACGCTTTCATTGACTGCTGAAGTAGATCCCAAAAAGATAAGAGAAATTGGAAATATCTTGAATGTCACTTTTCCAAAAAATGCAACACGTACTGACATTGGCGACCTCACGGCTGAAGGATATAAAAACTTTCGAGATGAGATACTGGGTCTGCCTGCTTTCGAACAACAAGAGATTACACGTGAACAGCTGCTGGCTCTGAAAGAGAATGTTCTGAATGAACGCTTCGCAGCTAATAGTCCTTTTGACGTGACACCCAAAGCTGTATCTTTTACATTAAACCAATTTGGTTGAGTAAATAGTAGTCTCACCTTGAAAATGTAAAACTTATGATAAAAAGCAAGACCCCCCCACCATTAGACTATACGTCCAAAAAGTGGGAGTGTCTTGCTTTTTAATAAGTTCTCTCCAGTTGTTTCTTTTTTTGTTTTATTATCTTTTTGATATGTTATCTATTCCAACGGCTATGAGAAGGACGAGTCCTTTTACTACAGCCTGGAAGTAATTTCCTACACCTTACAAAACCATTCCATTTGATAATACAGCGATTATGAGTAAACCGATAACAACCCCCTGGAGTCTGCCTTCTCCTCCGTTTACACTGATACCACCTAAAACAACAGCTGTAACAACGTCAAATTCTAAGCCTTCTCCAAGATTTGGAAGAGCACTATTCACCCTTGAGAGCATAACGACTGCTGCCAACGCCGACAATAGACCGGAAGTCATATACGCAATGTATTTTACCTTTTTAACATCTACACCAGATAAAACTGAAGCTTTTTCGTTAGCGCCTATGCCGTAAAGATACCTCCCATATCTTGTATTAGTTAATATAAAGAATCCAAAGGCATAGACAGCCACAAGAATAAGTATCGGAACAGGGATTCCTAGTAGGTAACCTTGACCTATAAAAGAAAAATTATCAGGAAATCCAAAAATCCCTTTCCCTTCTGTTATCATATAGGTAAGACCACTGAATATAGTCATTGTTCCAAGAGTAGATATAAGGGGGGATATCTTTATTTCATTCACCAAGAAACCATTAAAAATGCCAAGCATCATTCCTACAAGGAGCGTTATAATAATAGCCAGAACCATGTTGACTCCTGAAACCATAAGTTTAGCTAACACAACGGCACAAAGTCCTAACATTGACCCGACAGAGAGGTCAATTCCCCCTGTTAATATGATCATTGTCATACTCACAGTAATTATACCTACTACCGCTACTTGACGTAAGACGGTTGTCAAATTAGCTAGTGTAAAAAAGTAGGGACTACTAAATGACAAAATAATAAATAAACCAATCAAAAATATCAATATGCCATATGTGAAAATTCCAGTTCTTTTAATTTTATTCATTTTTATTCTCCTATAATAAGCGTGCTGAATCTTTAAAAAGTGTATCTGCGGTAAGTTCTTCAGACTTATATTCTGAGGCTATTCTACCGTTACTCATTATCAAGACTCTGTCTGTTATATTCATTATTTCTTCATTTTCTGAAGATATTAAGATAATTGCTTTGCCTTCTTTAGCTAAATCTCTTAATATGCCATATATTTCTTCCTTAGAACCGATATCTATCCCACGAGTAGGTTCGTCAAATATAAGTATGGATGCATTTGTAAGCAACCACTTCGCTATAACAATTTTTTGCTGATTACCTCCGCTTAAGTTTACAACTTTTTCATCTAATGACGCATATTTAACATTTAATTTTTCCAATATCTCTTTTACTACTTGTCTTTCTTCATCTTTATTTATAATACCTTTTTTAGTCACACCTTCTAAAGAAGCGTACGTGACATTTTCAAGCACTGATAAATCAAGCATGAGGCCTAGACTTTTTCTATCTTCTGTTATAAAGGCTATGTTTTCATCTACAGCATCTTTAGGGCTATGAATGTTCTTTAATGCCTGGTTGATAAAAACTTCCCCAGATATCTTCTGATCTATTCCAAATATTGCTTCGGCAAGTTCTGTCCTTCCAGAGCCCATGAGACCTGCAACACCAAGTATTTCACCCTCTAATAAGTGAAAAGACACCTCTTTTATCTTATGCGTACTGACATTCTTTAATTCAAGTACTTTTTCTTTTTTTATTATATTTTCTTCACTTCGTGCACTTCTTGATAGATTTCTTCCAACCATACTCTTGATTAATTCTTCCTCGTTACGTTCATAGGCTGGTTTGGTATCGATAACTTCACCATTTCTTAAAACTGTGATGGTGTCTGAAAGTTGGAGAACCTCATCCAGTCTATGTGAAATATAGATAATGCTAATCCCTCTTTTTTTAAAATCCTTTATAATACTAAAGAGGTTCTCTTTTTCTACATCAGTAAGAGAGGTTGTGGGTTCATCCAATATCAACACTTCAACGTCTTTTATGAGCGCTTTTGCTATTTCTATCAGTTGTTGATTGCCGATACCCAGTTCTTTCACTTTCGTTTCAGGTGTTATTTTTAGGCCGACTTGTTTAAGTAATTCGGAGGTTTTTTCTCTCATATGTTTCTTATCTAAAGCAACTCCTTTAGTCATCTCGTGACCGTAAAAGATATTATCGCATATTGAAAGTGTAGGGATCATGTTTAATTCCTGATATACCGGGATGATTTTCCTATCTAAACTTTTTATAGGGCTGTTTTGTTTAAGCTCTTCTCCTTTATAGAAAATAGTTCCAGTAGTATTATCTATAGCCCCCGTGAGTAATTTGATGAGTGTTGACTTTCCCGCTCCGTTTTCTCCTACTAGGCCATGTGTTTTTCCTTTTTCAAATGAGATATTTATATTGTTTAGAGCAGTTACGCCGGGATATTCCTTTGTAATATTTTCTAGTGTCAAAATATACTCGTTCATTTAATCCTCCAAGCTATAAATTAACCTCCATTTAAACTGGAGGTTAATTTGTTGTTATTCTTCTAAAAAGTCATTTACATTTTCCTCTGTTACTTTTGTAACCGGGAATTCAATCAGTTCTTCAATGGGTCCTTCTTCTAATACTCGTTGAGCTGTTTCTATAATAACCTTCCCACTTTCAAAAGGCGCTATATCAATTGTCCCTCTATATATTCCGCCCTCTTTCACCTTCAACAAAGCTTCTTCTATCGCATCAAAACCGACTAACGCGACATCTTCTCCTTCTTTTCCTGCAGCTTTCATTGCTTGATAAGCACCAAGAACGGCATCATCGTTTATCCCAAGTACGACATTCAAATCTGGATGAGACTGCAAGAGTGTTTCTATAGCAGTTAAGCCACCTTCTCTTGTACTGGCATCGGTCTCTGCAATAATTTCCGCATTGGGAGCCAGTGATAGTAAACCTTCTTTTTGCCCCTCTGTTCGCTCAAGGGCGGCTGGTATGGTTGACAGTTGGAGGATCGCTACTTTAGCTTCTCCATTTAGCTGTTCGGCTATATAATTACCGGCTATTTCACCCGCTTGAAAGCCATTGTCATATTCTATAGATCCAATAAATGCATCTGGCTCTTCTACAGGAGCATTAGCTGCGATAACTTTTATCCCTGCATCTTTGGCCTTTTTGACCATAGGGTTTAATGCTTCCGAATCATTAGTACTAAGCACAATAGCATCCACTTGTTGGGTTATTAGATCTTCCATCGCTCGGATTTGTGGCTCTACTTCATTTTCTCCGTCATGAATGCTGAGATCTATATTTAACTCTTCAGCTTTTTCTTCCATTCCATCTATTAATTTCACAAAATAGGGATTCCCTAAATCCATTGTGATATATCCCACTCTAATGTTTTCATTTTTCTCTTCTGTAGCCCCATCTTCTCCATCTTGCGCGCACGCAATAAGTCCTAGCGAAGCTGAAAGCATTATTACAAATAAAAGTATTTTTTTCATTTTTAATTTCCCTTCCTGTGTGCAATTAATTAGGTTGTTCTAAAATCTTATATTTTTTTATTATGAAAGCACGTATCTTATACCTGAACCGTTATCTATGACTTTATCTCCTCTTTTCAACTTGGCTACGCAAATTTGAGTTTCATATAACTTTTGAGTCTTTTCATTATAAAATCCAGCATCAAAATAACTTTCAAAGTCTCTTTAATTATAATTACTCTTTTTTATTGGAGCTAAGAGCTATATTCAACTCAAAAAACCATACCGATTTTACTTTAGTACAGCCAATAAGTAAAGTATAACAAATGTTACTTTACTTTTGTAAGCTATTTTTCATAATCCGTATACACTATATCTCTTTTTTTACTTTTATAATCATTTAAACACCAAAAGAGAACACCCTTCTCTTTTCATTTTAGACCGGTTAACTTAGCCAAAAGAATGGTGTTCTCTCTGTATTTAGATTTCAATAAGCAAAGAAATATTCACGTGTCTTTATTTATCTTAAAAGAATTAAATAGTGTAATAAAAAAAATAGTGTTGCGACTATCCCAGTTTTTCTTTCATCCACTCTTTTAAAACGACTGCCTGATTGTGCTCAGTATCTTTAGCTCCAAAAACAAAGGTCACATTGTGCTTTTGTAATTGCTTTTCAACTTTATCAATAAATTCGTCTTTTAATTCGTTCTTTTCCAGCTCTTTTTTGTAATCCTTTTTGAAAGAATCAAACTTATCTGGATCATGACCAAACCATTCTATTAATTCTTTGGATGGGGCAATTTCTTTCGGCCACCAGCTATAGCTTAAATCCTCTTTTTTTATTCCTCGTGGCCACATCCGGTCTACTAATACGCGATAGCCATCATCCGTTCCTTTTTCATCATAGGCTCTGCGCAATTTTATTTTATACATGCTTACCACTCACTTTCTACACTTAGATATTTGTATCTTCACTAATTATTTTAACGCTTACAAAACCAACTTTCAAAAAGGAAGATTGTGCCTCAGTGTTATATACTTTTTGTTGATCATGATCTTTATATTGAAATTAGCATTAAAGTATTTACTCTCCTTACGAACCAATTTAGCTTTATTTTTTAAAACTATACTCTCTTCTTTACATTCCCTTTTTATTAAAATAGAATTAAGAAAAGAGGTGTTTTATTTGTTGAATTTTAATGAATTATTGCCAAAAGACAAAAGAAGAAGATATCGTTGGACAATGGATTTCCCTTCTTCTGTATTGCTTTTTTTATTAACCCTTCTAGAAGTAAACTATCTTTTCATTTGTATTGTTTTTGCAAGTTCAACGGTTATCAGCTTATTTTTTTACGGTTTATTGAATGAAAAAAAGAACTACTCATTCACTGACTGGCTAGCGGATTCACTTATATTATATTCCTTGACGAGTCTACAAGTGCTAGCTATTACTCCTGTACTGAAGGATTTTATTGGTATATCATTTGAGAACAGTTACTATGCCAATATTTACAGCATACTTCTGTCTATTGCAGTGATATACATCTTTTGGTATCTGGTATTAAAAATTCAACAACGTTTCTTTAAAAATAAACATAATTGGAAATGGAGTATCAGTGGCATGATCAACTCTTCTACCAATTTTGAAAATTGGAATGCTGAATAGATAAATATATAGTGAATTGTTTTCACCGTTTTGCTCAATTGGTTTACACTATAAAACGCATCACTAAATAAGAGTGCCAATATTCTAAGCGCCCTTTTTCAGTCATTTTATTAGACTTAAATATATTATGCTGACTTTTTAATGCATATCATCATAATCTATTAGTCTTATATCTTTGATTATTCTCTCAGTTCGGTTTATTTTTCTACAATCAATTTGTAAAGGGTAGTAATTACTGATATAATAAATTAAGAAAAGGAGGCTAAACTATGGCAACAGTTAAGGCAAGAAAACAAGGTAATTCAATTATGATTACTATCCCTAGTTCTTTAGAAGTCGAAGCAGGCACAGAATTTTTCTTTATAAGAAAAGAAAATGGTGCAATCACACTTATCCCAAAAGAAAATGATCATTTTAAAAATACTACACCAGGTGAGTACTATTTACCTGAATTAGATGCCGGTTATGTCCCCAGCGGAGAAGAACTAGATGAAATATGAGCCAAAACAACGTGACATTGTCATAATCGACTTTGAACCATCTAAAGGATACGAGATAAAAAAACGGCGACCAGCACTTATATTGAGCCGAGATGAATATAATGTATCCACAAACATGATTATTGTCTGTCCGATTACTTCAACGAACAAGAAAAAACCTTTTTTGGTCCCAATCACTGTAGAAAGTTTATCTGCTAAATACGAGAGCAAAGTAAATACGAATCAAGTTTATTCTTTGGACTATTCTGAACGTGCGAATAGAAATGTTCAGTTTGTTGAAACATTAGAAGAAGAACAATTTTATCGTATCGCACAAAAATTTCTATATAACTTTGCCTTCCAGTTATAAGTAAAGTCAGCTAACGCCATATGAACCATACGTTAGCTGACTTTTTTTAATTTTATTTTTTGACTTAACTTTTGACTCGTCGTTCTAAAAAGACTGGCGCTATGTTTAATATGATCGATCCCATAACTAAAATCCACAGTGTCATCGTCATTGTAGGGACGACATCAAGCAGGGCCGCCCAATCTTCTCCTTTGACCCAATCAGACACCATGCTATACTCCGCCACCAGTGTCAGTGCAGTGAATGATAACCCTAAATCCATGGCCCACGTGTAATCTTTTCCTGTCTTGTAGAGATATGAATTAGTGATCGTTGCTATGATAGCGATACCACCAAATAACAGCCACATAGTCATTCCCCCTCTAGTTTTCTATAGTTTACTTGTTATTTAGATTTAATTCAATTCGTTCGATAATTTTCATACGTATAAAACGATTTTTTTTATATTTCTCTTGACTTACTCTTTACAATCTCGTAATGTAAGACTATCAACTTTTACAGGAGTGACTATTATGTTAATGACAAAGCTTCAGAATAAACAATTGAATCACTTCTATTTTAGCTACTTTAGATACTGTTTGTAGACATGATTGACATCGTGGATGCAAACATCAGCATAAAAACTGGTTTTGTATCTATGATGGCTAAAAGAATTTGAGTTAATCAAATTTAGCCACATAGATGAAATTATCTAAGTGGTTAACATACGCGTGAACTTTTGGTGCACCCATTTAGATTATTTATATCTAAGTGGGTGTTTTTATTTTGATAAAGACTGTTTAAGCCCGAATGATCTCCTTTAAAAATAAGGAAGTACACCGAAACTGATTGCTTTAGCAATCTAGTTGAGTGCATGCGTCAGTTTGTCTACTGTGCATAGGGTTCATTCATTTTTCTCACGAGCGGTCGGGATTAAATAGCTAGACAAGAAAAAGAAGATAGATCATAGGAGGAGAAAAGGATGACAAAATCAATAACAAAGAGAGTAATAGGTATGGCAGCAACGGGGCTGTTAGGATTAACTTTAGCTGCCTGTGGCTCTGATGATTCTGCAGATAATGCAGCTGATGGTGAGGAAGTCGTTAATATTGGCATTCTACAATTCATGGAACATAACTCTTTAAACGCTGCCAAGGACGGGTTCATTGCCGAATTAGAAGATGCCGGATATGTAGAGGGGGATTCAGTCAATTTTGACGTCATGAACGCCCAAGGTGACCAGTCTAATCTTCAAAGTATGAGTGAGCAACTATCTGAAAACAATGACTTGATGCTTTCTATCGCAACACCCGCTGCCCAATCATTGGCTACAGTGGAACAGGAAAAACCCATTCTTTTTACAGCTGTCACTGATGCTGTTGACGCTGGTCTAGTCGAAAGTAACGAGTCACCAGGTGCTAATTTGACTGGAACAAGCGATATGGTTCCTATTGAAGAACAAATACAGTTACTTTTGTCCATCGTACCGGATGCTGAAACAGTGGGCATTATTTACAATTCAAGTGAACCTAATTCAGAAATCCAGGCAGATATGGCAATCGAGGAACTGAAAGCTCTTGATGTCACTGCCCAGGTGTCCACTGTGACAACGACCAATGATGTCCAGCAAGTTTTGACAAGCCTCGCATCAGATGTTGATGCTTTGTACATTCCAACAGATAACACGCTAGCAAGTACAGCAGATACCGTTGGTGAAATCGCAATGGAGTATCAACTACCAGTCGTTGCCGGTGCAACTGATCAGGTTGAAGCAGGAGGTTTAGCCACTTACGGTATTAATTATGAAGCTTTGGGACGACAAACAGCCCAAATGGCTTTGGACATATTAGAGAACGAAGCCTCCCCTGATAACTTGGCTGTTGAACAATCTAATGATTTAGAACTATTTATCAATGAAGATATGGCTGATGCTCTGGGTATTGATCCAGATAGCATTTCGCTTTCAAAAGAGTAGGAGGAATTTTTACATGGCTTTATTATTATCAAGTATTTCACAAGGTTTACTCTGGGCAATTATGGCAATCGGGGTTTACTTAACATTTAGAATTTTGAATGTCGCTGATTTAACAGCAGAGGGTAGTTTCCCGCTCGGTGCTGCAATTAGTACGAGTTTAATCGTCAACGGCGTAGCACCTTGGTTATCCGTACTAATCGCTTTAGCTGGCGGAATGGCTGCAGGACTTGTTTCCGGATTTTTATATACAAAATGGAAAATCCCTGCTTTACTCTCAGGTATCATTACAATGACAGGTCTATATTCTATTAACTTGCGCATTATGGGTCAAGCGAACATTTCACTTCTTGGCGAAGGCACCCTCATTCGAACAGTCGAAGGTTTTGGTTTAAACAAAACGAATGCTGTTCTGCTTGTCGGCTCCCTTGCTGTTGGTTTAGTTATTTTACTCTTACACATGTTTTTTCATACTGAAGTAGGTCTCGCTATTCGCTCAACAGGTGATAACAATGAAATGAGTGAAGCTAATGGTATTCGCACCAACGCTATGAAAGTCATTGGTTATATGTTAAGTAATGGTTTGATTGCTACATCTGGTGCGCTATTGGCCCAAAACAATGGGTATGCAGATATCAGTATGGGTATTGGTACAATCGTTATCGGTTTAGCTTCGATTATTATAGGTGAAGTATTCTTCCGAAACCTATCAATCGCAAAACGTTTACTGACCGTTGTTTTAGGTTCAGTTATATATAGATTACTTATCTTAGTCGTTTTGGAAATGAATGTGAATCCACAGGACTTGAAACTATTTTCTGCGATTCTACTGGCATTGGCTTTACGTCTACCTGCTGTTCAAGATCGTTTATCTAAACCCAAAAAAACTAAAGGTAAAATGAAGAAATCCAAGAAAGGAGGCCTTTTATAATGGCTAAAACATTAGAACTTAAGAATATTCATAAAACATTTGAAGCTGGCTCAGTGAATGAGAATCACGTTCTAAAAGGCATTGACTTTAAAGTAAATAAAGGTGATTTTATTACGGTTATCGGAGGTAATGGTGCCGGAAAGTCCACTTTCTTAAATAGTATTGCAGGCAGTTTCCCTGTTGATAAGGGTGAGATTTTACTTGATGGTGTGGATATTACAAAGGATTCTGCCTATAAACGTGCGGCTGATATTAGTCGAGTCTTTCAAGATTCTAAAATGGGGTCAGCCTCTCGATTAAGCATCGAAGAAAATCTAGCGATTGCTTGGAAGCGCGGTAAAAAGCGTGGTCTTGGACGAGGTATTCGTAAACAGCAGAAAGATATGTATCAATCAGAATTAAAAAAACTCGGACTAGGTTTGGAAAATCGTTTGAAAATGGATGTTGGTTTACTTTCTGGTGGACAGCGCCAAGCGTTGACATTACTCATGGCTTCTTTGGTTACGCCAAAGTTGCTCCTTTTAGATGAGCATACCGCTGCCCTCGACCCCAAAACAAGCCAGATGGTGCTAGACTTGACTGCTCAAATAATTAATGAGAAGAACCTTACGACTTTAATGATTACACACAATATGGAACAAGCCATACACTATGGAAATCGCTTGATCATGATGAATAACGGACGTATCGTTGTTGATGTATCCGGAGAAGAAAAAGAAAGTCTAACTGTTCCCGATTTACTTACATTATTTAAAAAGAATAGTGGTAGCGAAGTGTCAGAAGACGCTCTCTTACTTTCTTAAAAGGAAAACCAAGTCATATGACTTGGTTTTTTTGTTTTGTAAGTCCCTTTTCCTTTTGCATAAATTTTATGTGCTCTGTATTTTTTTATTAAGAACACGTGGTTTGGATGTTTTACGTAGTAATCAATGTATAATTTTAATATTTTCAATTTTACTCTTGACTCTCTCTCCTTTATCTCGTATTCTAGGAGTATCAACTTTTACAGGAGTGACGAAAATGTTAATGACTACAATTCATACTAAACAATTAAATCGCTTCTACTTTAGCTATTATCGATACTGTTTGTAGACACATGATTGACATCGTGGATACAAACTTCAGCATAAAAACTGACTTTGTATCTGTGATGGCTAAGGAATTTTGAGTTGATCAAATTTAGCCCATAGATGAAATAATCTAAGTGGCTAACATACGTGCGAACTTTGGGTACACCCATTTAGATTATCTATATCTAGATGGGTGTTTTTATTTATAAAAAAGCTATTTGATCTCGTTAATCTATTTTACTTAGAAATATTTTAAAGCGATCAATTTTAATACGTGATTGAATAGTACTCGAGGAGCTTAGTGCACAAGTTTCCTTCTTTTGCTAAATACATGTATTAGCTGATAGTGAATCACTTTTTCTATGAATGATTAGGGTTAAATAGCTGGACGATAAAACCAAGGAAATTATAGGAGGAAAACAAGATGACAATATCAATGACAAAGAAAGCAATGAGTATAGCAATAACTGGACTAGTAGGTTTGACTTTAGCAGCCTGTGGTTCTGAAAATAGTGGTGAAAGCGAAGCGGGAGAGCAAGAGGATGTAAATATTGGTATTTTGCAATTTATAGAACATAATGCTTTGAACTCTGCAAAAGACGGCTTTATCTCTGAAATAGAGAATTCTGATTACGCAGATGATACATCAATTAATTTCGACGTTATGAATTCACAGGGCGATCAATCAAATCTTCAAGCTATGAGTGAACAGTTGTCAGAAAATAATGATCTCATGCTTTCTATCGCAACACCCGCGGCACAAGCATTAGCTACAACAGAACCAGATAAGCCCATTTTATTTACGGCCGTTACAGATCCTGTTGATGCTGGTTTAGTTGAAAGCAATGATACACCGGGAACGAATTTAACTGGTACTAGTGACATGGTTCCGATTGAAGAACAGATTCAATTACTCTTATCGATTGTTCCGGATGCTGGAACTGTCGGAATTATTTACAACTCAAGTGAGCCTAATTCAGAAATACAAGCTAATTTAGCCATTGAAGAATTAGAAGCTACTGGTGTAGAAGCCAAAACTGCAACTGTGACCTCAACGAATGACGTTCAGCAAGTCGCTACCAGTTTGATTTCAGATATCGATGCTTTATACATTCCAACAGATAACACACTTTCGAGTACAGCGGATACTGTAGGAGAAATTGCTATTGAATACCAGGTGCCGATTGTGGCAGGGTCAATCGAGCACACTGAAGCAGGAGGTCTTGCTACTTACGGTATCGACTACGAATCATTAGGTCGTCAAACAGCAAAAATGGCTTTGGAAATTCTAGAAAATGGTGCATCTCCTGAAACACTAGCTGTAGAAACATCCGAAGAACTGGAACTTTTTGTTAATGAAGATATGGCTGAAGCCCTAGGTATTGATCCAGAGTCTATATCACTTTCAACAGATTAAGAATGAATTGGACAGGGTTACTCTCCCTCTCTTTCATAGTCTGCATAACATAAAAGGCATAGTAAATTGTGTTGAATACTAGATGCACGCCGCATAATACATCTAAAAATGAGAAACCTTTCTATTCCATTTTTAATAGAATTACTCGAATTAAACTGTGAAAGTAATCTGTCGGAATAGTTATTATTACTCTCATAAAGAAGATGCTGAGACTTTTTCGTCTCAGCATCTTTCATTTTATAATCTTTTGTTTTTTATATAGTTTTGCGTGACCTTCGGCTCAATCTCCGCATCGCGAAGGGCACGTATACTCTACTTGTGTGACCTCCAACTCAATCTCCTTACAGCGAAGGGCGCAAATACTCTACTTGCGTGACCTTCACCTCAATCTGCTTACAGCGAAGGGCACAAATACTCTACTTGCGCGACCTTCAACTCAATCTCCTCATCGCGAAGGGCACGTATTACTCTTTTTATACTTATCCGTAATATATAAAAGAATAAACTTCTATACGAAAAACGCAAAGCCTTTTACGTCAAAATGGACGAAAAGACTTTGTGTTTTCTTCATATATGAGTTTATTTATTGAAGGACCCAGTGATTTGGTTTCACTTCTGTGAGTTCTTGTCCTTCGATAGTGATTTCTAATTCTTCATCAGGTGAGACCTGTCCACCAGTAGCTTCATAATGTGGATCAGGTACAGGAATCGCTGATAAAAGCTTTTTGGTATAGTTATGAATAGGATTTTCAAATAGTTCCTCTGAATCAGTTAACTCTACTATATTCCCTTTGTACATAACAGCTACACGATCGGAAATTTTCTTAACCGTTGCTAAGTCGTGCGCAATAAATAAATAAGTTAAGTTTAGTTTTTTCTGTAAATCTTCAAGTAAGTCAACAATCTGGGCTTGAACTGACGCATCTAATGCAGATAATGGTTCATCTAGAACGATAAAATCAGGTTCTACAGCAAGCGCTCTGGCAATACCAATGCGTTGTCGTTGCCCACCAGAAAACTCATGTGGAAAGCGTTGGCTGAATGAGCGATCCAACCCTACTAAATCAAGTAATTCCTCCACACGCTGTTTACGCTTCAATTTACTTTTTGCCAGCTTATGAATATCTAATGCTTCTCCAATAATGTCTTCCACTTTCTGACGCGGATTCAATGATGAATAGGGATCTTGAAATACAAACTGGACCTTTTTACGCATGTTTTTCATCTGTCTGTTTTTAAAGCGATTGATATCCAGTCCATTGAAAATTGTTTCACCATACGTTGGTTCATGAAGACGTAATATAGCACGTCCTGTTGTTGATTTTCCTGAGCCAGATTCACCAACAAGTCCCAATGTTTCTCCACGGAAAATTTCAAATGAAATATTATCTACTGCTTTTAGTGTCGCGTTTCTTCCCAATGGAAAATGCTTAGATAATCCATTAACTTCCAGTATTTTTTCTTGCGTACCAGAATAAATTTTTATTAATTTTTCTTTAGCTTCACGTGTTTTCTGTTCATGAAGATTTGGTATAGCAGCAAGCAACCTTTTAGTGTAGTCTTCTTTAGGATTAGTGAAAATTTCTTTCGTACTACCCGTTTCAACAACTTTACCTTGATTCATAACAACAATATTTTCACACATATTAGCAACAACACCAAAATCATGTGTAATCAGTAAAATAGATGTCCCAGTTTTTTCCTGAATATCTTTCAGTAACTCTAAAATTTGTGCCTGAATCGTTACATCCAATGCTGTAGTCGGCTCATCCGCAATTAGTAGTTTAGGATGACACGCTAAAGCAATCGCAATAACGATTCTCTGTCGCATTCCACCTGACAACTCATGGGGGTATTGTGCGAATCGCTCGTTAACATCCGGTATCCCAACTAAATCCATGATTTCTTTTGTACGTTTCGCCGCTTCTTTTTTGGATACTTCTTCATGAATTTGAATCGATTCTGAAATTTGTTCACCGATTTTCATTGTCGGATTCAAGGATGTCATCGGATCCTGGAAAATCATACCAATGTCTTTTCCTCTAATCTTTCTCATTTCTTTTTCTGTTTTTTCTGTGATTTCTTCACCATTAAATCGTATGCTACTCTTTTCACCTACAATGGCATTTTTTCCTAAAAGCTGCATAATCGAACGGGCAGAAACACTTTTCCCACTTCCTGATTCCCCTACAATTCCCAAAGTCTGTCTGATAACTATGGTACAGCTGGTAACCGTACATTCTTCTCAACGGATGAGCTTGATGGTTTACTAGAAGATGCACGTCGTAGTTCAGACGATGACGAGCGTCTAGAATTATATAGTCAAGCACAAGAAATACTTGTTGACGAAGCGCCAATGTCTTACGTTCACCACTCTGAGTTCCTGCTTGGTGTAAGCGAAGATGTTGAAGGTTTATGGCAACACCCAACTGGCATCTTGATGTTAAGAGATGTTACGTTGAATCAATAATTTTTTGACAATATCTTGTTAAAAAGAAGCACCTCAGACATCCATTCAGATGATCTGAGGTGCTTCTTTTACCTATCCCCATCCCCTTTTTTCACTTTAACAAAGGAAACAGCAGCTATTTATACAGCTCTAAATTTTTTATTTCATTACCTCACTCCAATGACTTCCTTCATTGAATACTTGTTTAACCAATTGTTCACTTCTTCATCTGTACCCAAAACTTCATGTGTCCCTCCAACA
Source organism: Alkalibacterium gilvum (assembly GCF_900109085.1). Taxonomy (GTDB): domain Bacteria; phylum Bacillota; class Bacilli; order Lactobacillales; family Carnobacteriaceae_A; genus Alkalibacterium; species Alkalibacterium gilvum. The sequence goes on from NZ_FNYW01000004.1 coordinate 59,646, forward strand.
TTGTGTAAGGACCCTTCTGAATAATCCAAACCACTCGTTGCATAGTCATAGCTCAAAGCTGTTCGCTTCTGCTCGATGATTGGATTCGGGTGCGGAATAGCCGAGAGTAAAGACTTGGTATATGGATGTAAAGGCTTCGAGAAGATTTCTTCTGTCGTTCCTGTTTCAATCATATGCCCAAGATGTAAAACGCCAATACGGTCTGATATATACCGTACCATTGACAGGTCGTGTGCTATGAAGAGATAGGCAACATTTGTTTCTTCCTGGATTTCTTTCATTAAATTAACAATTTGCGCTTGAATGGATACATCTAGCGCACTAATTGCTTCATCAGCAATAATGAGATCCGGATTCATAATCAAGGCACGAGCAATACCAATACGCTGACGCTGACCTCCAGAAAACTGACTGGGATAGCGACCAGCAAATTCTTTTGATAAGCCTACACGTTCTAAAATTTCCAGTACCCGTTCATTTCTTTCAGCCTGATTTTTATACAGACCATGAATATCCAGTCCTTGTGCAACGCTATCCAGCACATTTTTACGTGGGTTCAAACTAGCCATTGGATCTTGAAAAATCATTTGCATATTTGTTCGCAATACTCTTTCCGTATCCTTATTCATTTTTTTTGATATGTCTTTACCTTTAAATAGTACTTCTCCATCCGTAAGCTCGTGCAAGCGAATGACCGAGCGTCCAATTGTTGATTTCCCACTGCCCGATTCACCAACTAAACCGTACGTCTCTCCTGGGTAAATTTTAAAGGAAACACCATCTACAGCTTTTACTGTAAATTTGCGGCTTACTTTGAAATGCTGTTTTAAATCCTTCACTTCTAAAAGGGGTTCATTAGCCTGCTGCATAATGTTTCGCCTCCTCTTTCATACGGGTAATACGTGCTTGTAACTCAGTAGGTAGCGAGTACTCCGGTCCATGTTCACTCAAGAGCCAGGTAGCGGCTGAGTGGGTTTCCGACACTGCTATAAGCGGTGGTTCAATTTCTTTATCGATATGCAATGCGTACTTATTTCTTGGATAAAAGGGATCTCCAACAATATCATGACTCATATTGGGTGGATTCCCAGGAATGGAGACAAGTTTCTCTGTATTTGTTTCCAAATCAGGCATAGCAAGCAGCAGCCCCCAAGTATAGGGGTGTTTTGGCTCATAAAAAATATCGTCCACGGTTCCTTTTTCTACAATTTTACCCGCATACATGACATTAACATACTCAGCCACTTTAGCTACTACCCCCAAATCATGGGTAATATAAATAACAGATATTCCTATTTTCTTCTGTATATCTTGAATTAGTTCCAGTATTTTAGCTTGTATAGTTACATCTAAAGCCGTTGTCGGCTCGTCACAAATCAGGACATCCGGATCACATGCAAGGGCAATCGCTATAACGATTCTTTGACGCATGCCTCCAGATAACTGGTGCGGATAGTTTTTCATTCGGCTTTTTGGATCTGTAATACCAACAAGTTCCAAAAGCTTAATAGCCTTGGCTTGTGCAATCTTTTTCTTGGTTTTATAGTGTGTTCGCATGCCCTCGATAATCTGATTTCCAATACTCATCGTTGGATCCAAAGACGTCATAGGATCCTGAAAAATCATGGCAATATGCTTACCATTAATTGTTTTTCGCATCTGCTTTTTTGAGAAGTTAAGAAGGTTTTCTGTTACCTCTTCTCCCTCTTTTTCAAATGTATAATGAATCTCACCGCTATCAATTGTCCCATTATTACTAAGAATTCCCATAATAGCTTTAGTCGTTACTGACTTGCCACTACCCGATTCACCTACAATAGCAACCGTTTCTCCTTTGTATAGATCCAAATCAACACCACGAACAGCTTTAACTTTCCCCGCTGAGGTGTTGAAGGTAATCGCTAGATCACGTACTTCCAGTACTTTTTCTTTCATCTTTCATTACACCTCTTTCATTGTTGGATCCAGGGCATCTCTAAGCCCATCAGCCAGCAAGTTAAAGCTCAACATTAACAAAGCTAATACCAATACTGGTGGAACAATCATATAAAAATGCGTCGTCAAGGACTTAAAGTTTTCAGAAATCAGCGAGCCTAAAGAAGCCATTGGTACTGGAATTCCGATACCAACAAAAGCTAGAAAGGCCTCTGTAAAGATTGCACTTGGAATAGAGAACATTGACATAATTAACAGTTGCGAAAATATATTTGGAAGAATATCTTTGTACATAATGCTTATATCCTTTGCCCCCATGGTTCTGGCGGCGAGCACATATTCACTTTCCTTCAACTTCAACATGGAGGCTCGTGAAACACGGCTCATACCAATCCAACCCGTTATGGCAATGGCCAGCGTAATACTCATAAGTCCTGGTTTCAAAACAATAATCAGTAAGGTAACAACCACCAAATTAGGAATGCCATTCAAAACTTCAACACTTCGCTGCATGATGTTATCAACTTTTCCACCGTAATATCCTGAAATCATCCCATATGACATACCAATAAACACATCCACGATTACGGCTACTAAAGCAATGTAAAGTGAAATACGTGTCCCGATCCATGTCCGTGTAAAGAGGTCTCTCCCTAGTACATCTGTTCCAAACCAGTGGTAAACCTCTTCCCCACCTTCAATTGTTTCATATTTATTGACTACCAATTCTCCTGTTGATGTCTTAAGTGTTTCGGAACCATCAAACACTCCTAAATTTTCAAGCACAGGAATGCGCGGTGCCATGCTTTCGTGACCAGCTATTTGTTCATCAAAATCATATCCTGAAATCACTGGGCCAAGTAGAGCCATAAAAGCAATCAGTGTAATCATTATAAACCCGAATACCGAGCCTTTATTCTTAGCTATACGTTTAAATAGCTGTTTCCAATATGAATCCTCTTCATATACTTCATCGACTACCTTGATATTCTTTTGACCAACAAAGGTAAAATCAGCTACTTTATTTTGAATAATTTGGTTGAGTGGCTTATCCATTTGCCCCCTCCTTTGCTAAACGAATACGCGGATCTAATACACCGTATAAAATATCCACGGCCAGCATGACAAAAATGTACAAGGCACTGTAGACAAAAGCTAGCGCCAAAATAACATTATAATCATTGGACTGAATGGCTTGAACCATTAATTGCCCTATTCCTGGAATAGAAAATATTTTTTCAACGACCAAACTCCCGGTCATCAAACTAACAACCAATGGACCTAATATTGTAATGATTGATATTGAAGCATTTCGCAGAGCATGTTTAAAAATTAATTGTATGCCCGATACGCCTTTACTTTCAACCAATTGCATGTAGTCAGAATTTAAAACCTCAATCATTTCTGTACGTGTAAACCTCGCGACCGTTGCCATAACAGTCATACTTAACGCTACTGCTGGCAAAGCAAAGGCTCTTAGCCCGTCATCAGCATTATAAAGCATGGGTAACCAGCTCAGTTGGAATCCAAATAAGTAAGATAATCCAAGCGCAAAAACATAAGAAGGAATAGACACACCAATGACTGAAAAAAAGGTCGCCATGGAATCAAGTAGACTATTATGCTTCAAAGCTGCAGCTACCCCTAATAAGAGTCCGGCTACAGAGCCTAGTAAAATCGAAAGCCCTCCTAAAAGCAAAGAAGTCGGTAAGCGATTCTGTAAGAGCAAGGAGACATCTGTATTCTTAGAAATCGTATAAGACTTTCCAAAATCACCTGTTAGCATATTTTTTACATATCGAAAAAACTGAACAGGGACTGAATCATCTAGTCCATATTTACTCATTAATACTTGCTGTTGCTCGATGCTCAGTCGTTCATCATTAAAAGGAGAACCTGGTAGCAACTGCATCAAAATAAAAAGTACGAGGACGATAACTAACAACGTAGCTACAGACATTCCTATACGTTTTAAAATATATTTCTTCATGTCGACGTTCCTTTCAATTCATTTTATTAAAGTAAAAAGGCGTATCTGACAAGAAGTAAAAGCTAAACAATCCAATAGCTTTACTTTTTCCACATACGCCTTCTCCTAAACTATGCTTACTCTTTTACAGCAAATTTATATACACGCGGTAATCCCACTGCATGGAAATCAAAACCTGATACATTGTCTTGCATCATTACTGCATTTCCTTTTTGGTATACCGGAAGAACACCTGCTTCATTCATTAAAATAGATTCTGTTTCTTTCAAAGCTTCCCAACGCGCCTCATTATCTAGTGATAATTCGCCATTGATAGAAGAAGCGATAAGTTCGTCATACTCTGCATTTGACCATGATCCATCGTTGTTGTTACCATCTGTCACCCACAGATCCGCATAAGTCATCGGATCGGCATAGTCTGGTCCCCAACGTGTTAACCCTAAATCGTAGTCCCCTTGCTTCATAAGTTCAAGTCTTGTTTTCTTAGGCATTTGTTCTATTTCAATGGTCACACCATCTAAGTTGCTTTCAATTTGAGATTTCAACACTTGAGAAACGTTTATTGCACTCTCAGTATCTTCAACCACAAGCCCGAATGTGAATGTATCTTTCCCTAGTTCAGCTTTTGCTGCTTCCAAAGATTCCTTAGCAGCTTCTGGGTCAAACTCCAGATAAGTGTCTGACGTTTCTCGGAAATCCTTGCCATCAGGACCAACAGCTAAGCCATCAGGTATGATATAGTCAGCGGGCACCGATCCATCTTTCAAAATCGTATCAGTGATTTGTTGTTTATCAAAGGACGTTGCCAACGCTTTTCTTAAGTTCTCATTTTCAAGTCCTTCAACCAAGGTATTAGGTGAAATGTACCAAAGATATCCGGCTTGAACATTGACAAACTCAGGATCATCTTTAAATAGATCCACTTGCTCCCCTGCAAGCGTTACGACATCAACTTCTCCATTTTGATAAGAAAGCATCGCTTGTTGCGAGTCTTTAATTACTTGGTAATCAACACCGTCTAAGACAACATTATCTGCATCGAAATAGTCTTCATTTTTGTCCAATTCAATAGAAGTCGCTGCCGGCTCATAACTTGATACAGTAAATGCACCGTTTGAAAGCAAGGTGTCTGGTGATGTTCCATATGAATCGCCTACCTCATCCATGAAATCTTCATTCATTGGGAAAAACGGAATGAAAGACATGAGACTTTCAAAATAAGGAACCGGATTAGCCAATTGAACTTCCAATGTGTAATCATCCGTCGCTTGTACGCCGAGCTCTTCCGGTGCTTTCTCCCCATCAAGCACTTCATTCGCATTAACAAGTCCTGCTATCCCCATGATATAGCTATATTCACTTCCTGTATCAGGATCAGCTAGTCGACGCCAAGCATAAACAAAGTCATTAGCTGTAACAGGATCTCCATTTGACCACGTTGCATCTTCTCTTAATTTAAATGTATAACTTAATCCATCTTCACCTTTTTCAGCAGATTCAACGAGTGCTGGTATAGCTTTCCCATCAGAATCTGTTTGATATAACCCTTCGATAATATTGGCTATAACCTCAAACGACGTACCATCTGTTGCAATCTGCGGATCCATTGAAGCTACTTCCACATCCAGTTGGACATTCAATACCTGTTCGTCTGTTTCGCTTCCTTCAGCTTCAACAGGTTCTTCAACTTCATCGGTCGATTCTGAACTACAGGCCCCTAATAGTAGTACTGACGCTAAACCACTAAGCCAAAGATATTTCTTATTTAGCTTTTTCATTTTTTCTCCCCCTAGATATGTTCACGTGATTAAAATTAGTATTTTTTAATCTAATGTAATAGAATTATAATTTAATTCTCATTATATAGCAAGGGTTTTTTATAAAAAACGAAATTAAATCGCTTTACAAGCTATATTTTTTACTTGAAATTCTTTCTATTCCTATTTTATAATAATGTTTATTGGTGTTTACTATTAAAAATCGATTTATTTTCTCATCTATTTTTAATTTTAGAATATAGTATCCGGTTTAAGGCATATTTTTATTTTCACCTTTATATGCTTTTATTATTCAACCGTCAGAGGAATTCGTGAAGTGTTTGCCGATTCAGTAATATGCTAAAATTGCTCTTGTCTAAAAAGGAGCATTCTGCTCTATTCTAATAAAGTTTATGCTTATGAAAAAGGAGATTGGGATGAAATAGTGTGTGTTTCATATTTAATAAATTCTAAAGAAGATACCGATTAGTACGATATGAATTCTATAAGCTACTCAAGAAAAATAATGAACCACATATACAGCTCTTTAAAAGACCACTGTACTAATAGTACCCGTCGTTTATCCTTTCACTCATACAAGCTTAAGAGGTAAACCAAGTCTGAGGACTTGGTTTTTCCTTTTATAATGATCTTTATGTATTTTTATGCCCTTTGTAAGACTCTTTTCTCCTGAAGGGCATGCATTTCAACTTTACGTGCCCTTCGTCGCTTCTCTCTTCTCCTGAAGGGCACGCATTTCAACCTTACGTGCCCTTCGTCGAACCTCTCTCTTCCTGTAGGGCACGCATTTTAACTTTGTGTTACCTTCGTCTCATCTCTCTCTTCCTGTAGGGCACGCATTTCAACCTTGCGTGCCCTTCGTCGAACCTCTCTCTTCCTGTAGGGCACGCATTCCTACTTTGTGTGCCCTTTGTCGCACCTCTTTCCTACTGAAGGGCACGCATTTCAACCTTGCGTTACCTTCGTTACTCTTCTCCCCTCCTAAAGGGCACGCATCTCAACCTTGCGTGCCCTTCGTCGAACCTCTCTCTTCCTGTAGGGCACGCATTTCTACTTTACGTGCCCTTCGCTACTCTTCTCTTTTCCTGAAGGGCACGCATTTCAACTTCATCCACTTTCAATAAGTATTTTCATGGTAATAAAAACTATTTTAAATTAATACGTTACTTACACAATGTAAAAAGAAGCACCTCAGCCATCACGATAGATGACTTGAGGTGCCTCTTGTTCTTTTCAAATTAAAATATTTAAGTTCTTTAAAGAATAACCATATATAATAATGCTGCAATAGATGCACCAATCATTGGAGCGATAACAGGAATCCAAGAGTAGCTCCATTGAGAATCGCCTTTATGCTTAATAGGTAAAAATTGGTGGGCAATACGTGGCCCTAAATCACGGGCAGGATTAATAGCATATCCGGTTGATCCACCTAATGAAAGGCCGATTGAAAGAACAAGCAGACCTACTACTAGTGGATTCAATCCATCTGTAAAGGAATTTTGTCCAAACATCATGATAACGAATACCAATACAAATGTACCAATTACTTCAGATAAAATATTGGCTGTATTGTCTCTAATTTCTGTTCCCGTTGCGAACGTTCCGAGAATAGCGTCTTTGTCATCTGTTTCCTTGTAATGCGCTAGATACGTTAACCACACTAATACTGCGCCCACAATTCCTCCGGCTACCTGAGCCAAGATAAATGGAATAACCATTGCCCATTCTAAATCTCCAATAATGGCAAATCCAAGTGTCACAGCAGGGTTCAAATGAGCAGGGCCCATAAATCCTGAGACATATACGGCGAGTGCAACTGCTGCGCCCCAGCCCATTGTAATAGCTACCCAGCCTGCGCCTTCTGCCTTACTTTTCTTTAAACTAACAGCGGCTACGACACCGTTACCGAGTAAAACAAGAAACATAGTACCTAAGAACTCACTGAAAAGCGTTAACGTTGATCCTGTCATTTAATTCACATCTCCCTTTAATGTTTTCAAATCAGATTCAGCAATGGCTTCTTCCAATTCTCTTCTATAATGATTTTTATCTTTATCTGACCACTTATAATATTTAGCCATTTCTGAAATAACTGGATCAATTATTTCATCCAATGTATCACGCATAAACAACATGTGGTTTGTACGACGAACCATAAAGTCACTCGGACTCAAGGTCATTTCTTCTCGCATAGCGTAATGGAGACTGATAGAATCAGCTAGAGTTAATCCGTCTATCTTTTCGACTTCATCCAGTAAGGCGTAAACTTTAGGCGTGTTTGTACCATATAAATGAGCTAAGTACGTCGCTTCAGAAGGACTTAAACCTTTTTCCACACCCATTTGTGCTAATTTTTCTGTTTCTTCATCTACTTTTTTCGGATCCATATCTCCACCAGAAACGGAATAAGATGCTGAATCAATTAACTTATAGGATGCATTGAAATCTCTTTCCAGTATCTTGATAACCATCTTGATAGCTCCAAGAGCCATTTTACGATAATCAGTAATTTTCCCACCAGCTACCGTAATCAGCCCGTCATTATCAATTTCAAGAGAACTTCCTCGAGATAAGCTAGACGGATCCGTTCCAGTTTCTGAATTTGATTTTTCGATATTTTTTAATACATCAGCAACTTCATAACGTTCAACCTTACCTTGTTGGTACTGTTCAACAGTAGAAAGAACAGTATCGATACTTTCATCCGAAATGGTTTGATTACTTAAACCGTTGTAGTCAGAACCACTGTTTGTTGCAATCAAAGGACGTAAACCAGCCCAGCTTGCTTCAATATCATTGATAGTAATATTAACTGATGGGTATCGATTATTTACAATATCAAGTAAGTAATCAACATCTTCTTGTTCTACCTTTGGGTTTTTCAAGTCACCTTTATAGTCTGTATCAGTTGTACCAAAGTACGTTTTTTCTTCTCTTGGTATTACAAAAACCATTCTGCCGTCCTGCTTACCTGTATCAAAATAGGTTGGCTGCTCGACAGATAGTCTCTTTTTATCTACAACCAAATGAACCCCTTTTGTCGGACGCATTTGCGGTGTTGTTTCTGTTTTATCGTCCATTTGACGTATCGTATCTGACCACGGCCCCGTTGTATTCAATACTGTACGCGCTTTAATTGTAAACATTTCGCCAGTTAATAAGTCTTGAACTTTTGCTCCAGATACTCGACCTTCTTCGTCATGAGTAATACCAACAACTTTTGTACGGCTAAGCATACGACCGCCATCTTCAGCCGCTTGTTTAATATTCTCAATCACTAAGCGCGCATCATTGTTTCGGTAGTCCAAGTAGACCCCAGCCCCTAACAGGCCTTCACTTTTCAATTGTGGTTGACGTTTCAATACTTCTTCTTTAGTTAACGTATAATTCGCATACTTTGTCCCCGTTACATCAGCTAGGCGATCGTATAGATCCATTGCTACTTTAAGAGAAAACATGGAGAATGTTGTATTTGCTTCATCATATATTGGTAAAATCATCGGATCTGGCTTTGGAATATGTGGTGCAATACCTTGAACAACGGCACGCTCTTGTACCGTATCTGCAACGACTTCAACGTCAAAGTTTTTTAAATAACGTAGGCCGCCATGTACAAGTTTTGTTGAACGAGAAGAAGTCCCTTCTGAAAAGTCTTGCATTTCAACGAGACATGTCTTTAAACCTGATGCGCTGGCCTGTAACGCGGCCCCCGCACCAGTAATGCCACCACCAATGATCAGTACATCCACTGTTTCATTTTTTAGTGCTTCTATATCTTTCTTTCTTGTTTCTATTGAGAAAGCCATATCGAAATCCTCCTTATTTATTGCCTAAGCTTCAGGTTTATATGTTTGCGTTGCTTTAACAGCTAATTTCCAGTTTTTATACAGTTTTTGTCTTTCTTCTTCTGGCATTTGTGGTTCAAACGTTCCGCCTTCTTCATACATGTCTTTTATTTCATCCATGCTTTCCCAGAAGCCAACACCTAAACCTGCTAGATAAGCTGCACCTAAAGCAGTTGTTTCCAAGTTATGTGCACGTTGAACCTTCGTACCTAGAATATCTGCTTGGAATTGTAGTAACCAGTCATTATTCGCCGCTCCACCATCTACTTTTAGTAGTGGTATATCGATTCCAGCATCTTTGTTCATTGTGTCAATAACATCTCTTGCTTGGTAGGCAATAGACTGTAATGTTGCTTTTACAAAGTCTTCTTTTGTTGTTCCTCGTGTTAAGCCAAACACAGATCCTCGTGCATCTGAATCCCAGTAAGGCGCACCTAGTCCGGTGAAAGCTGGAACTACAACAACCTCGTTATCACTTTCAGATTTTTGAGCTAACCATTCTGAATCAGAAGAGTTCTCGATTAATCGCAGGCCATCACGTAACCATTGAATAGATGAACCAGCAACAAATATACTTCCTTCTAAAGCATAGTAAATTTTACCATTGATACCGTAACCAATTGTTGTCAGTAAATTATTTTCTGATAATTGAGGTGTCTCTCCTGTATTCATTACGATAAATGATCCCGTACCGTATGTGTTTTTAACCATTCCAGGCTCAAATGCCATCTGCCCAAACAATGCAGCTTGCTGGTCTCCTGCCATTCCTGAGATAGGCGTGTTCGCTCCATAGAAATGGTAGTTTGCAGTATTTCCGTAAACTTCTGAATTTGATTTAACTTCTGGCATCATAGCAAGCGGAATGTTCAATAAATCTAGAATTTCTTGATCCCACTCTAATTTGTGAATATTATATAGCATTGTACGGCTAGCGTTTGAATAGTCAGTAACAAATGATTCTCCACCTGTTAACTTCCATACGAGCCAAGTGTCAACTGTTCCAAACATTAATTCGCCGTTTTCAGCACGTTCCTGTGCTCCTTCAACATTATCAAGGATCCAACGAATTTTAGTTGCTGAGAAGTATGAGTCAATAAGGAGGCCTGTTTTTTCATGGATCATTTCTGAATAACCCTCATCATACAGCTTCGTTGCAATATCTGCTGATTGACGCGATTGCCATACAACAGCGTTATAGATAGGTGCACCTGTTTCTTTATCCCAAACAATGGTTGTTTCACGTTGGTTTGTAATACCAATACCTGCGATTTCTGCGGGTTTTACTCCTGATTCAATAAATGCTCCTGCAATAACAGACTGAACTGAATTCCATATTTCATTAGGATTATGTTCAACCCATCCACTCTGTGGGAAAATTTGTGTAAATTCTTTTTGAGAACTACCAATTGTATTTAATTGCTTGTCATAAATAATCGCTCGTGAGCTTGTTGTTCCTTGGTCAATGGACATAATGTATTTACTCTCTGTCATAATATATTCCTCCTAATTTGTAACCGATATCTGTAATCGGTTTCTTTACTCTTTTATTGTAACCGTTTTTTTCTAATTAAAAATGTCAGCTTTTTTTAATTTTTAAAATTTTTTGATAGTTTTTTGTTTTTTACACATTCAAATGTATAAAAAAGCTCAGCATTAAGGTATTTGATGAAAAAAAGCAGCAGCATTAAGCTGCGCTTTTTCATGTATTTAATTCCAGAATAATTTGCTGAATATTTTCCATATCATAATCTGATAAAATTTTAGCTAGGATATAGACCCTAGCTTCTTTATAAATACGTTGATTTTCAGGACTTTCGTTGGTCAGTATTAGATCATACGTTTTATTCGGCTCATAGGCTTCCGTTTGAATACCATTAAGCGGACGCATTTTACGCATCAACAACTGACTGAATGTTTCCTTATACAAGTCATCTATCTTTAAATCAATACCAACCTGTAAGACTTTAGCCGTTTTAGAGGTAATCAGAATAAGTAAACTGATATATTTCGGTACTTCTGTTCTAAACAGACTATTACTCTCACTTGATTCACGATTGAATTTTTCAGTACTCACTTTCAATAACTCATCAGCAAAGAAAACCAAATGACTGCCCACAATCTGTTTTTCATTAGATAAAATTTCTTGGTACTCATAAATTTCAACGTCTCCTTGAAAAAAGTACAAACGCGTGTGAATATGAGTTAAATGGTAATACATATCCCTCTCCAACATATAAGGTAATCTGCGAAAATTAAAATGAATAATAATCGTTTCGGCTACCTGAGTGTCTACTGATGCGATTGGGGCATGCCTGTCGCGTATCATTCTATACTCATGGAAGTCATTTTCCGACAGTATGGAAAAAGCTAGGAGGTAAGCGAAATGTATCATTGCCTCCCCTTCGTCCACTTCGATTGAATACCGACTGAAGTAACGAAAAACCATAACTTGTATCTTATGATATAGCGGATCTTTCAAGTAAGGTTTCATTTGCATGCGTAAATTATCTACTTGTTGGTCTTTAATTGTGATTCGTGTCTTACTTATAATTAGCCATATGATAAGCTTTTGCCTATTCTCAGGAGAAATCTCTGCATCTAAAAACTTCTCCAAAGTTTGTACTGCTTGAGTCATTTGCTTTCCTGCATACTTTGAGAGTAAATATGTTTTATCTTCTATATAATAATAGAACTGAAAATAGAAGTAGCGTATCTGCAATTCCTCTCCATTCAACTGACCATTTCTAATCTTGATATCAAACTCTTTTAAATGTGTGTTCAGCTCTTTAATTTTACGATACAAAGAAGATTCACTAATGACTAATTTTTGTGATAATTGAGTGATTGTAAATTTCTGATGTTTAAAAAGAAATTTGATAATCTCTACTTTAATAGATTGATCTAAATAATGACGGTATATATGCTGTAAGGAGACAGTATCACTCATTTCCAATGCGATGATTTGCCCATCATAATGAATATGAACCTGCAGGTCGCATTCAGCTATTTTAACAGCAATCGAGTCTAAATCTGTCTCAAGAGACGCTTTGGAAACAGAAAGATAGTCCAACATATCAAAATAAGTGAGCTTACCATTATTTAAGACAAGCTGTTTGAAAATAGTTATTTCTCTCACTTCATTTTTCTCAAGAAAGTCTTCAATTTTCATCGTCGAAAAGCCCCTCACCCATCCAGGATACGAGATTAGTTGTAGCTATCATCTGGGTATAAGAAGGATGGAAAAAGTAGTCCGTTTGCTGCAAATCTTCAATCGTTTGCTTTGTTTGAATCGCTAAAGCCAGTGTGTTCACTTTTTCTAAAATGTTGGCCGTTGATATTAACTGCGCACCTAATACCACGTGAGTCTTAGCATCATAGACCCATTTCACTATGGCTGTCTCAGTACTGGGAAGGCTCGTTAATCGTATTTTTTGCCGAGAACTTTTTACTGTTTTATTTGAAAATACACTGTCAGACTCAGTCATTCCAGTACTGGCAATATAGTGGCCAAATATCTTCGTCCCAATCGTGCGTAGCGATCCTTTAAATGCAATCTCAGGTTTATTTAAATTAGTGGCTGCAACAATCCCCGTTCTCACAGCATTATTGATTAAAGGGATATAGATATTATCTTTGTCTGGCCCAGATAGTTGAATACAATCTCCTACGGCAAAAACATCTTTTACCGAAGTTCTTAAATAGCGGTCAACAGCAATCGTTTGATCAATATGCAAGTTTATATGTGCATCTAAAAAAGGGAGATGCGGTCTTACATTAACACTCATTATAACGGCATCACTCGTTACAGACTCTTCACCGTAATTAACAGTCACTTTATGATTTGTTTTTGACTCTATAGTAGAAACTGTTTCCCCCAACTTTAAGTCAATCCCACTGTCACTTATCGCCTGTTGAATGGGTTGTATCATATCTTTATCCAGGTATTTAAACATTACATAGTCCATGCTTTCAATTATCGTTACCTTTTTCTGTTGCCTAGTCAACAAATCAGCAGCCTCAACCCCAACTTGTCCACCACCAATAATCGTCACATGATTACTTTCTTTTACTTTGGCTAAGGCGGCTTGTGCTTCATCATAACGCTTATACTTAAGTACACTCTCTTGCGCACTGCCATTAATCTTTTCAGATAATTGTTTTGATCCTGCCGCAATGATTAACTTATCATAAGTAATAACCTCTTCTTTTTCTTGATAATTATAGTTTACGGTTTTTTGAGTCGTATTAATTTTCTCAACGTTGGCTCCTAGATGAAAATCAATATGATTTTTCACTAATTGTTCTTCTGTAATAAAGCGCGCTTTATTCAAATCCTCAATTTCTTTTTTCCAATACAAATGTAGCCCATTAGGAATATAGGCTAGTGTTGCTTGCTTCTCTAGAAGAACGATTCTTGCATTGGGATGTCGTTTGCGTGTCTCCAAAGCTGCAGCTACGCCAGCAAAGGATGCGCCAATAATGACTACTTTCATTCTGCTACCCCTTTTTCAATCATTTTAATTTAGTATAACATAGTAATAGGGACTCTATGACGCTTTTTGAAATGGCCCTATTATTGTGTTGATTACAGAAAAACAGGGAAAAAACTAATAAATTAGGACAGTTATCCCAATTACTTTGCTAATTTTGACCCTTTATATACAGGTATTCGTTACTGGCATACAAAAAAAGCCTTAAAACGTTGTGAGATTACTTTCGCATCAACGTTTTAAGGCTTATAATAAAAAATAGTATGGTCGCTACTGGTTACCAACTACCAGCATTTTCAACTATCAAACATAGGTAAAAACAGCATAATATCAAGGTTTAACAATGGTTTTCACTTAATCGGTATCAAACAAAATGAATAACCTATACTGTCATACTATGCAACACTAATTGCACCAATAGGCTGGGGATGGAGATCACTCTTTGGAGTGGTCTTTTTTATATGTCTATATTAAATCATCTAATAGCTGTTAGTAAAAAAAGGAGATGGAGAGCCGAATATATCAGCTCTCCATCATGACTACAAACATGGACTAACTACATCGTCCAGCAAGGGAAAGAACGAAGTTACCCAACCACTACCACCCTCCATGTTTTAGCCTTTATATTTAGCTCTTTCTTTTTGACTCATAGGCGTTTCCTTGAAGTCTTTAATAAGACCATCAATGCCGAAGAAGTCCTCTCTAGTAATTTCCAGCCACATCAGATACGTTGAGCTGTTGAATCGTTCGTTCATCATCTCTAACTGTCTGGCCTGTGTACCTACCGCACCATATTCTTTTTTATTACGGGGATCTAAGTATGGCTTGATTGCTTCGACAAATTCAGCCACTTCTTGTGTGTACTCCTTATCATCTTCTTTGAATTGTCTGTATATAGTTCGCACTTCATCAATCGCTTCAACAATACGCTGATTATCTACTTTATGCTGATTATTTATTTCTTTCTTATACTCATTCAGTAACCGCCTTGATTCTTCATATACATCCCCAGCGTTATCCAGGAGTAATTCTTCTTTGCGTTTTTTTGCTTTGTTCAGTGTGTTATTAATCAAGTGTAAATCAGCCTCAATTGCCTTATTCTTCTTTACTACGTCCATGCTAAACTGATTATCAGATGTATCTAAAGAGTCCATCAGACGCTGTTTTTCGGCTTCTAAATCAGCAATGTTCTTTGAGATGTCTGCAATTGGTTTGCTTGCTTTCTGAATTAATTTATCTGCACCTTTTATCATTATTTCTCCTCCTTGAAGTTACCAGCCATAGCATTATTAAAACGTTCTGGGTTTGATTCTTTCATCTTGATTTTTTCGCTATATCCTAATGAATGCCAATCTGTTTTGGAAATAAGATTCTCCTTTTTCTTTTTCTCCGCCTCTTCTGTCTGATCCAACTTACCTATCAAATCTTTAATTTCTTTTAATGTACCATCGTCTTTCTTATAATTAACCACACCATTTACATACTCTTTTAACATCTCATATTTATCTACCATTCTCATTCTCCTTTATATATGTTTGAATTTTTTTACCAACTTTTTTAATAAGATACTGCTTGTATTTCTTGTATTCTTTCAGCTCCAGCCCTAATTGTTCCGAAGCCTCTACATCGGTCAATCTCTTCTCTCGATCAAACTTCATGGAAAGGAATTCCTTTTCTTTTTCGTCCAGCTCGTTCAAGGCTTTTAATAAGCGGATCGCATTACGCTTTGAATTATCTGTCAAATACTGCACGTTCTCTTTGTACCTGTACCATTGATTCAAGTAATAAATCGGCCGAATCGGTAGTTCATCCAGGTCTACATACACCATCTTCACGCCTCCAATAGTTCGAGCATATGCTCATCAGTCAATTCTGAAGCGACTGGAGGAGGTTTCATGTATGCTCTAGTGGTTTTGTACCGATAGCTTGAAGCCTCCTCTATCTCGCTTATTTCGTCCAGTATAGCTACATCAATGGCTTGTTGCTCGCTGGCTGTTGACTCTTCAAGATGATACTGTACGAGATATTCAAGCTCCTTGCTGGAAAGGGAGTTCAGATATTCCTTGAAGTGTTTCTGCTTGAATTTCAAAGCGTTCAGTCGTTCCTGTTTCGCCTCTCCAGCCATTACATGATCACAGACACCATGCTCCACCTTGAAAGCTACAACATTAATTCCTAAAGACGTATATTGCACTTGAGTGGAGAATGTCTGATCATAAAAGCCTCGCTCATATTCAAGTAACTCTTCTTCCAATTGCTGAATTCTATCTGATAACCTAAAATATTTTTTAATGACTTCATGCTCTTCTATGAAAAAACACCGCCTTTTTCAAGTCAAAAATCAACAAACCATGCATAAGTTCCATATTCGAACACTCAAAACCTTTAATAGATGCTATACCTACAACGTTTGCATTCTGAATAGTTCGTACTTAGTTAACACAACTCAACCTAAATATTTCTTAATCATCTGCTTCCAGCGTTCACCCATCGGCTGTTTATCTTCCAATAAACACTCTGGAATCGGTGTGCCATCTTTCAAATAACGTTCAATGGCTTCAGCTCGTTCAGCAATATCATTGTTCGGCTGTCTGATTGCCTCCAGCTTCTTCAATCGTGCTTTAAATCTATTCATCAAGTGCCTCCTCCAATATTTCGACACGTTCGAGGATGTCATCAATCTCATATGATTTATAGGCCTTATCTAACAGTTCTTTTGAAGCCTGTAAACGTGTATGAGGAGAAACGTCTGGATCATCTCGAATCTCTTTAAGTACATTTATCGACTCCATCGCTTCGTGTTGCAGTCGTCCGCTCACAACGTCCATTGTGTTCCGTCTAAGGCGTTTCTTCGCTTCAGCAAAGGTTTTATCCTTGAGATAGTTGTAAGCTGTGTTTCGATGAATTCCGACCTCACTGCTGGCTTCTTCAATGGAATCAGATGTCGCCAATGCAATTAAAAACTTTTCCTGTTTCGGTGTTAAGTCGCCTATGAATCTCACCTCCATTTCTAAAAACTGCACAAATTTTAATAATTATGTCCAATCAACTTCTAAGCAGTACGCCTCTGGGTTCTCTTCTTTGAAAGCTTCCCACTCTTTGAACGTGAACGCTTTGTCTGGCTCGCCATTACGCTTGACGATGTAACCATCCTCTTCAGGCCATGCAACGTACACATTGACTTCGTTCGAGCCTTTCACTTTCTCAAGTCGCTTGATTCTACGATTGATTCTCATCTAGTACCTCCGCTTCTAATATCGGCAATGCTCTTCTCCCAATATCTATCTGCCACTGGAGAAACTCTTCACCTGTCATGGCTTCAAGTCGTTTAATCTCTTTGCCTGTTTCTGAAATAACTTGATAAGGAATGAATCGGCCATCGTTCTTTATGTCTACCAGCCATAGCGTATTCGCTTTAATTGTGTGCTTCTCAATTTTCTTCAATCTCTCTGATAAATTCTTCTTCAAGCTGTTCCACCCTCTTTCTTAATTCCACCAAATACACACTATACGACCATGTGAACAAATAGATGATACGAGGATCAACGTCCGACTGTTTGAAGTATTCCAGCATTTCATCAAACCCTTTACCATGAGGGAATGAATAGTCCATCTGTATATCTTTAGCCATGTTTTTTAATGATGATTCATACTCCTGTTTCTCTAGCCACTGAATATATTCCATTTTTCCTCCTCCAGCGGTTACAAGTTACACTTTTGTAACCAGCCTAAATGCTTTCATATCAACGCTAAGAGAGGTTTGTAATTTGTAACCGATATTCTCAAACTTTTCAAACAGCCCCAGTGTATGCAGTCTATTATTTTTCTTTTGATTTTACGGTTACAAGTTACAAAACCCCAACAAACGCCGTCATACCAACGCTAAACGGTGTAACTTTTGCGTAACTGCTAGGTTACACGTTTAAAACCTTTCATGACTCTTCCGTTAATTCTCACTGATTGTTTTTTCCAATCTGGCAAGTTACTCATATAAAGATTAATCTTGCTCAATACACCATTACTTCCTCTACCGCCACCATCCAAATCAAACACAACTCGAGCAATCTCTTTGGCTGTTGTTCTATCCAGGCCATCAGTGCCTTTGTCAGTGTCATTGTCATTCACATACCTGTTGTAATAACTTCGCTTCTGGTAGAGTGTTTTTTGCTCCCAGTCGAACGGTACTAACATTTCTAAATAGTCCTCGATGTCTTGATAAAACAGCTCCTGTTTGCTGGCATTACGTCTATAATCTTCTGCCATTGTTTCAAAATCGCCACTCATGAATATTTCCTCGCCTAATTCATAATAGGTTTTGGCTTCAGCCCAAATCTGCTGTACGTCCGATTCAGTTATATCAAACACACTTTTTACTGGTTCGTTATCAAGTGGGATCGGATAAAAGCGTCTGCTCCCTGTCAGATCGGAAAGATATTCATTGTTATTCGTTGTGCCGATAAAAACGCTCGTACGCTTGAATTTCTTTGTTATACGATCATAAGGAAGTCGGATGTCATCGCTTGTCGCACTCAAAAAGTTCTTTATTTTGTCGTTATCTGTTTTCTTCATGCTGGAGAGTTCGCCCAGCTCAATGATCCATTTACCAATTAACTGTTGGTAATCATCTTTGGAATCACCTAGAGCGTTCAAGCTGTCAGTGAAGAATTCTCCGCCTAACTTACTGGCCAGCGTTGACTTACCACGCCCTTGCTTACCATTTAACACTGGTACGATCTCAAACTTCACACCTGGCTCATAAATACGAGCGATCGCACCCACCAGCCATTTTTTAGTTACTTCCTTAACGTATTCATTATTTTCAGCACCTAAATAATCAATGAAGATACGAGAGGCTCGCTTCACGCCATCCCACTTTTCTGCTTCAATCTTTTCTTTGACAGGATGGTAGGCCTTTTTATTTCGGCTTACTAACTCCAGCATGGCCAGTACATCATCTTTTGAGAAAGTCACATCATGTTGTTTATCTATATTCAGCCTCACTGAATGGATAAATGAATCATCAATCGGCTCTTTCTCTTCGCCAAATGTTATAAGGTGTCTAAACTCATCATAGCCAATCACATCTATGCCAGGCGTGTTCTCGATGGCTATTTGTAAATTAGCAAAGGACTTCTTCACTCCGCCATACTGATTAAGCCTGAATAAAGAATGGACTTTGTTTGCATTTTTCAGTTTTTCGTTGTGTTTTTCCGCCTCTTTAGCTAAATCATTCGGAAGTTTCTTTTTCTTCTGCACTTAATCAGCTCCCTCCTTTTCCATTTTCTCAACGTCTTTTTTCAATATGCTTCGAAAAGTCTTATTCACCTCTTCATCATCGAGCGGTTCTTCAAAGCTATATTCGTTAATGATATAAGCGTATGAATAAACCGCTTCGGCTGTCATGCCTAATGAAAACATCTTGCCGATCAATTTAGTAAGATGAACATTTCTCGAGCCTTTCTCAACTGGATCAATCAAGCTTTCTAAGAATTCAGCTGTAAAGGTTCGCTTCCTGGAGTATTGCACCGTAAAAGCTGGCTTGCTTCTGTCTTTCTTCTTTGCAGTCCGTTCTGCCATCTTCTCGATGGCGTTGTCGATTTTCAGAACACCTTTACCCTCGTTGTAGATACATTTATCAAGATATGATTCTTCATCTTCAAACGTGACTTTTAGCCCCATTGCTTGACTCCATGTTTCGCTGGCCTGGTCATATGGGAGTCCGATATGATCGGTAACGAATTTTATTAGAGGAGTGTTCTCTTCCTTAGTGAATGGTCTATCTGTCTTAATGATTAAGCGATAACGTGTTCCAGCCATGCCATGCCTTATGGATGGATAAGCATAGAAAGTCAGAGCGTTTATTTTATTTAGTAAATGAGATTCAAACTCTTCTGCTGTAAGATCCAGGCCATCATAATCAATGGCCAGGAGTGTTTTCCTTAACAGTGTTTTATTACTCCTTATCGGTTCAGATAGCTCTCCAGAGATGAAATAATAAGCTCTCAGACGCTTGATAACGTCCACCGATGAAACATCTTCAAACGTTGTTATTTTGCTGTTCACTATCGTTTCGAAGTCATCTAACTCCGATTTTACTGGCGTTAAGTTCTTTGTTTCATAGCCCTTTGATATATAAATCAATCATCGCTCACTTCTTTCAGTTTGAAGAGGTCACGCTTTGCATTTTCGACACTACCTCTAATTTCTGAAAGCATTCTTTTAGAGAGATTGAACATCGTTTCTTGTCGATTACGTAACCGCTGGAATTCATAAAGGAAGAACATCAAATCATTCTCGTTCTTAGTTTTTTCGTATTGCATGAATAAATCGTCCAGCTCATCTATGTTATCTTGTAGCTGGCTTAAAAGACTGTCTAAATATTCCACCTGATCCATTTCTAATTCGTTGATTATTGACTTTTTATTCATTTTAAAATTCGCTCCTTTAGTTGATTTTGAGCGATATTTTCGGTATAATTTATAAAGAGATGTAATTACACCTTAGGTTATCGCAGACCTATCTTTCCGCCTTTGACACTGCCATGTCATTGGCTTTTTTTATGCATTCAGTTTCCAATTTCCATTCTTTTATAGCTACATTCATCATCTCTCTAGCAAAAATGCCACTGATAAAAAATACAACTGCCACGAATACAAAAACGATCATATCTATTGCACCTCCTTTAATTCTCGATTGAGATTCTGAATAAGTTGAATCATGTAATCTAACTGGAGTTCTGTTTCATCTGCTGGGAATGCAGTCCAGTCTGAAGTGAAGCTTTTCCCTGTCGCTTTCAAAAATGATACTGATACCATTAACTTCTGTAATGTTTCTTCAATGACTTCAATTTCTTCTTGTGTCTTTATCGCCATGTAATTCTCCTTTCTCCTTTTCGTCAATTTTTCTCAAGCCATTCATAATACCTTTGATATAGAATTCTTCGAATGCCCAATCTATCTGGAGATACTTTTCCATATGCTCCAATATAATCATGGCCTTTTCATCATTCTTCATTATTTTTCCGCCTTTCCATAGCACCTGTACCAGCCAAAAAGTCATAGTCCGTTCTTCCCTAGCTCCAACTAATCTGCTTTTCTTCCTATCACATCAACACCTTTCATGGTTTTCCTCGCCATTTCTGCATATTCTGTTGCACTAATACCCAATATTTCCGCTCGCCCAGCGGTGTATTTATTTTTTGAAACTTCTTAAAAATTCGATTAATTCCTTTTTCTCAATCATCTTTTTCCCACCGATATGGATGTAAGAAAGATCATAATCTCTTATCCAGCTCATCAGTGTGTTATGACTCACCCCAACAAATTCAGCACTCTCCTGGAGATTCATAAATTCTTTAGAGTGAAGTTCTTGCTTCGATAGTTCAGCCAGCACGTGCTTAGCCGATTTGATAAAAAGCTCCTGGAGTTCTTCTTCCAGCTCACTTGTTATATCTAAATGAAGTTTTGCCATTGCATTCACCTCCTTTTATTAACTTTTGCTAACTTCTTGATCAAAAAAAAGTTTGTCTATTGTCAATTCTGGTTCTATTTCTTTAAATAGATCCAACAATAATACTTTTTCAAAATCGTTGAAACTTCTTCGCCCATTTTCTTTTGCAGATAACGATTGAGGCGTTATTTCAAGAATATCAGCTAACTGCTTCTGATTGTATCCTCCCATAGTTCTATACCCTCGCACCTTGTTCTTCATATGATCACATCCTCTCCAATTGATTTATTAACTTTTGTTAACCTACACGCATTATCTCACAATACTTAGATTAAAGCAACACTTTTTGTTTACTTTTCTTAACTTTTTGTTTATACTATGATTATGGAGGTGTGATTATTGATAAATAACAATGCAGTAGCTTCTAGAATAAAACAAATCAGGAATAATAACGGTTGGACTCTGGAGCAACTAGGAGAAAGGCTTAATGCTAGTAAAGTTAGTGTTCACAACTGGGAGAATGCTCGAAATCTACCAAATAAAAAACGGTTGAAGCAAATAGCTGATTTAGGTGGAACTTCTGTTGACTATCTTTTATATGGAGATATTGAAAATTTTGCTCGATCTGTATTTATAGAAGAGATGGAATCATTCTTGGATAAATTAAGAAATAAAGATAACTCACAATATATTGTTAAATACTTCAGCGTTAAGGAAGCTGGTAATGAGTTCGATCATTGGTTAGAAGAGAATATCGAACAATTAGATTATAACGATGAGAGAGTCAGACAAGTTTGTCGAGAGATTGTTCGCAATGTTATTGAAAGAAACAAAAAGAACGATAAAAAAGACGAGGCTCAAGTTCTTCATGATACTGCTTATAAAATAATGGGAATCTCCAACCAGCTGAGATTAGAATATTATGAAATAGTCGATGTTAAGGGTGAGGAGGTCTTGTCTATAAAAGACGGGTTTCACGAATCAGCCTTTGATACTGCACAATCAATTATTGACGAGGCTGGAATGAAGATTTTAGCTCTTAAAGATATTATTAAAGACTAGCCCTTTACATACCCCAGCCCAGCGGTGTGAATCAAGGGAGAGAACAAATCATGTTACAAATTAAAACTTATCAGAAGAAAGACGGAAACACTTATTACAAGTTTCAAACGTATCTGGGAGTGGATAACGCTGGCAAGCCTGTCAGAGCCTCCAGAAGTGGTTTTTCGAGCAAATCAGAAGCACGTAAGGAAGCTATGCGATTAAAGGCAGAGTTCCAGGAGCAAGGTTATCAGAAGCCTGTCTATGATACATTTGAAGAGATGTATGAGTTATGGTTCAAAGTGATTTATCGTGAAGATGTGAAAGAAAGCACTGCTGTCAAAACTCGTGAAATGTTTGATAATCATATATTGAAAGACTTAGGCCAGCTACGTATTCAGGCCATCACACCAGCACAGTGCCAGGAGGCTGTATTCAAATGGTCGGAGCGTATAACCAAAGCTAAGGCCATGAAGAATTACTGTAAGAGAATCTTCGACTATGCCATCACATTAGATAAGATACGCCATAACCCTATGGATCGTGTACATGTGCCAAAAAAGAAAACAGATAAGAAGCGTGAGGTTAACTTCTACACCAAAGAAGAATTGAAGCTGTTCCTGGAGTACGTGAAAGAAGATGTCAACCCTCGCTGGTATCCACTGTTTCGCTTGCTGGCCTTTAGTGGTATGCGAAAAGGTGAAGCTCTTGCATTAGAATGGCGTGATATTAACCTCGAAGATAAGACAGTTACCATCAATAAAACCTTATCACGTGGAGAGAATAACTCGCTCATCATTCAAAGCACCAAAACTAGTGCTGGAGAGCGTACCATCTCATTAGATGATATAACACTCAATGTCTTGAAAGAATGGCGTAAGAAGCAACGTCTGGACTATTTAAAGTTAGGAATCAACACGAATAAGCCAGGCCAATTGTTATTCAGTACGTACGATAATGAATTCATCCAGCACTCCAATATCACCTCGTTCATGAATAAGATTATAAAAGAGAATGGCTTGAAACGGATCACGCCTCATCAGCTTAGACACACCCACTGTTCTATATTGTTTGAAGCTGGAGCTAAACCAATAGACGTGAAAGAAAGACTAGGCCACTCTTCCATTGACGTGACTATGAATATCTATACTCACGTAACTGAACAATCTAAAGAAGAAACTGCTAACATATTCGCTCAACACGTAGGCTTCTAGGTATAACTACCGATGAATCAATCTGAAATAGCCTTAGAATCGCCCTCACAACTCCAGGAGAACAAAAAAAAGAGAGTATCTAATTGTATAGACACTCTCTCTTCTTCTGCTTTAATATCGTATCGGATCAGCTCATTTTTACGAGAACATCTATTCGTATGCAACACTACCATGCAACAAATAAAAAATAAGCCCTCAAAACGTTCACTGATTGCTGTCAAATCAACGTTTGTAAGGCTTATTACTTTAATATGAATGGTCGCTACTGGGCTCGAACCAGTGACCCCTACCTTGTCGAGGTAGTGCTCTCCCAACTGAGCTAAGCAACCGTATTGGGTTATTCCTATTTGATTATACAAGACGACATGACAAATGTAAACCTTTTTTAAAGTTTATACACTCTTGCTTTTCTTTTCTCAAGGAATCGTTCATAATAGAAGAGACAGAGTAAGGAAGGACCGATACAATGGATACGACATACTTAAAAAAATTTTACAAAAAAAAGCATGATGATAAAATAAATGCTCTATTTTTAGCCGACGTTATTTCTAAACAAGAAAAAGATGTCCTTTTAAATCGAACGTTAGAACTCGATTCGGATACTGCTAATCATATGATTGAAAACTATGTTGGTAATTATTCTATGCCTTTGGGTGTGGCAATGAATTATATCATTGATCAGGAAGAATTGGTTGTCCCAATGGCAATAGAAGAACCTTCTGTTATTGCTGCTTCGAGTTTCGCTGCAAAAATCATCGGGTCAGCTGGCGGTTTCAAAACAACGGTTACCGGGAGAATGATGATTGGTCAACTGACCTTAAAAGCTGTACCAAATCTTGAAGTTGCTGAACAGAAAATTAAAGAAGCAAAAAAAGACATTTTAAGTCGCGCAAATGAAGCACATCCGTCTATTGTCAAACGAGGTGGGGGAGCAAAAAATCTGGAGGTTCGTATACTTACAGATGATACAAATAATAATATTCCAACATACTTATCTGTACATGTTCACATCAGCACTCAAGAAGCGATGGGGGCAAATATTGTTAATACAATGATGGAAAGTATTGCTCCTTATCTTGAAGAATTAACTCAAGGAAAAGCTCTGCTTCGTATACTGACAAACTATGCAACGGAGTGCCTGGCCACGTCAACGTGTGTTATCCCTGCTCATAAGCTTAAAACTGGGGAGTTTTCAGGTGAAGAAGTTAGAGATCGTATCATTGAAGCAACTCAGATTGCTACAATAGATCCTTACCGAGCAGTGACCCATAACAAAGGAATTATGAATGGTGTAGACGCTGTTGTTCTTGCTTCAGGTAATGACTGGCGAGCAATTGAAGCGGGCGTGCATGCTTATGCCAGCCGTTCTGGTCAATACCGTTCCTTAACGTCCTGGACAAAAAACGATGCGGGTGACTTAGTTGGTGAACTCACTCTTCCGCTTCCTGTAGGGACTGTTGGCGGTTCGATTTCAATCCATCCTGGCGCCAAGTTAGCTCATTCAATTATGGGGCATCCAAACGCTCCTAAACTTGAACGAATCATTGTCTCAGTTGGTCTCGCTCAGAACTTTGCAGCAGTCAGAGCGCTTGTTACAGAGGGCATTCAAAAAGGCCACATGGGGCTACACGCGAGGTCATTGGCCATCAGCGCCGGAGCTAAAGGTGATCACATTCAGCAAGTCGCTGACATCCTCAAGCACTCAAAACATAAAAATCTACAACGTGCTAAGAATATTTTACTTAATATACTGGAAGAATTTGAAAAATAAAAAAGCCTACCAATCACGTTTTCAGCATTAATAAAGAGAAAGCCCCAGCACTTATATTAAAATACTGGGGCTTTCTCTTTATACATTTTTATATTCTTACTTTCTTTCTGTTGCAGGCTGTCTTTCTTCGCTATCTTCTGTTTCGTCATCCATGCTGAGCATGCGTGCATTGACAGCAACGATTACTGTACTCAATGACATAATAGCCGCTCCTATAGCTGGTGTAACAACGATTCCCTGATTATAGAGTATGCCGGCCGCAAGTGGTATGGCAATGATATTATACCCAGCTGCCCACCACAGATTCTGAATGTTTTTCTTGTGTGTCGCTTTGGACAAGTTCAACGCATTCAGTACGTCTCTAGGATCACTATCGACTAGAATCACATCCGCTGTTTCGATCGCTACATCTGTACCTGCACCGATTGCAATACCAATATCTGCTGCAGCGAGTGCCGGTGCATCATTGATTCCATCACCAACCATCGCAACGTATTGTGATCCATCTTCCTGCAATCGTTTAATGTGTTCTGATTTCTGATCAGGCAGCACTTCAGCTATAACTTCTGTTAATCCAAGCTCTTCACCAACACCATCCGCAACGCGTTGATTATCTCCCGTGATCATTACAGTATCTATGCCCTTTTCAGAAAGTTCTCTGATCACTTGGTAAGAAGACTCTCTGATAATATCACTTAAAGCAATCATTCCCTGAAGTTTTTCATTCTTCAGTACGAATACGACAGTTTTTCCTTGTTTTGATAATTCTTTGAATCGGTCTTCATCAAAGTCAATCCCTTCATCCGTCATCGCTCCCGGACTTAAGATGGAAATTGTATCTGAGTCGATTTTGGCTGTCAGGCCTTTACCCGTTAGATTCTTGTAATCAGTCACTCCGAGACGTTGAATTTTTTCTTCTTCGCCTTTACTTACGATTCCTTTAGCAATTGGATGATCCGACTGACTTTCTACTGAATAGGCCAATTGAAGCAGATCTTCTTCTGACGTACCATTTTCTGGAATGATACTATCTACACCGAACGATCCTTCAGTTAACGTTCCCGTCTTATCAAAAACGATTTTATCAATATTACGTACAGTTTCAAACTGCGTACGGTTTCTTATAAGAAGTCCTTTTTGTGCAGCAATAGAGGTCGATACTGAACTGACTAGAGGCATCGCCAAGCCTAAAGCATGTGGACAGGCAATGATCAGTACTGTTACAGTTCTCTCCAGCGCAAACTCAAAATCAGAGACGTTTATCCAATAAATCATGGTCAGTATTCCTGCACCTAGAGCAACATAGAAAAGCCATTTCGCAGCTTTGTCCGCAAATCCCTGGGCTCGTGATTTTGTAGCCTGCGCGTTTCGGACCATATCGACCACTTGAGAAAGATACGTCTCTTCACCGACTTTACTGACTTCTACCGTAAGAACACCTTCGCCATTGATAGATCCACCAATGACTTCCTCGTTTTCACTTTTTTCAACAGGAACAGACTCACCCGTCAACATCGACTCATCGATGGCTGACTTTCCTTCTAAAATCTTCCCGTCCAGAGGTACTTTTTCTCCAGACTTCACTAATATTTTATCTCCTGGTTGTAATTCTTCGACTGATACTTCTTTCGTGTCACCATTTTCATCGAGTTTATGCGCATCGTTAGGCATAAGATTAATAAGTTCTTCCAGCGCTTTTGAAGCACCCATCTGAGAACGCATTTCGATCCAGTGACCAAGCAGCATGACTATGATCAATGTTGCCAGTTCAAAATAAAAGTCACTACCTTCGATAGAGAATGTTGTCAAACTACTGTATACATAGGAAGTTGTAATAGCCAGTGATATCAGCGTCATCATTCCTGGCGTGTGCTGATCGACGACTTCAGATTTAAGACCGGTTAAGAAAGGTTTGCCACCATAGAAGAAAACAAACGTGGCCAATGCGAACAGGATAATGTCCGATCCGGGGAAAGACACCTCAAAACCGAATAAATTCTGGAGCATCGGCGCCAGTATAGCAATAGGAATAGAAGCAACAATCGACACCCAAAAACGCTTTTTGAAGTCTTCAACCATATGGGCGTGATGATCATGATGACCTCCATGATTTCCATGACCTTCATGACCACCGTGACCTTCATGACCTTCATGACCTTCATGATCCTTATTTTCGTTGTCGTGATGTTGTTCAACGTGTTGATGATTTTCTTCAGCCATTAAACTCATCTCCTTAAATTTTAACTTAACTTTTTACGTTTACATTTGTAATCGTTATATCCAATTTATCATTTACCCGTAAATTTGTCAAATGATTGGTTTAAAGGATTCACATAATTAGCACAAAAAAAGAAGTGACTAATTTATCAGCCACTTCATCTTAAGCTCTATGAAACTTATTTTAAAAGATTATTTTCTATTTCATTTTTGTACTTTTACTTTATCATGCCAAGGAATAGCAGTGGATTTTACGACTTCATTTAAATCTTGAATATTAGCTTTCCCTTTTGTTCTCAACCATTTTTGTCCAGCTTCTTTGCCCTTAGACGCATATGGTTCTACTGCATTTTTCCAAGTAGCTCTTCCACAAAGCACGCCATTAAAACTAGAACCAGCTTCATATGCAAATTTTAAAGTTTCTTGAAATAACTTTGCCGTTACCCCTGCACTAAGAAAAATAAACGGCAGTTCAGTAGCTTCGCTTTGTTCTTTAAAGTATGTCTGCGCTTCTTCTTTAGTATATACATAATCCTCACTAGAGAATCCTTCTACATAATCCATATTTACAGGTACTTCAACTTTTAGAACATCTACGTTATATTGAGGTTTAGAAAACTCTCTCATTGCTTCGATAACCTTATGTGGTTTTACTTTAGCATATTCTTTACCTTTAGCATCTTCTATTTTTGAATCATAGGTAACGATTTCTAAAAAGAAAGGAACATTTTCTGCCATACATTCTGATCCTATTCTTTCCATGTAAACATGCTTAAATTCATTTATTTTCTGCTCTTCATCCACGTCGTAATAGAGTAAAAATTTCACTCCGTCAACACCTTCAGCTTTCAATCGTTTTACCGACCAATCTTCTAGTAAATCCGGTAAACGACCCGGCTCACTTGCATCATAGCCGGTTTTTTCATACGCCATTAATAGGCCTGCATTACTCTCACGTAACTTTGAAGCTGGAATACCGTATTCAGGATCAAGAAGAATCGAACTAGCATAGGGTGTTAATTCTTTTGAAATCAACTTTTTAAAGTTGATGATACCTTCATTTCCAACTTTCTCTGAGCTTGCTTCCGCAATCATTTTTTTTAATGACCCACGCTGGTCAATTGCTAAAGCTGAAATAAATCCATCTTTGTCTGAAAGTTTCTCTAATGCTTGATATTTTTCTACACTAATTTCTAACAAGATCTCACTCCTCTTTTAATATTAATTTTAATTAACTTTCTCAACATGTACTTTACTATAGTAATTATCAAAGTTACGTTTATCTATAAACCCAGTTTTTTTCTCCATTGTATTTAACATACCTGTTGTCATGCCTAATTTTAACGTCTCTTCTATAGATTTTTTCTGTTTTAAACCAATTGCCAGTCCCGCCATAGTGGCATCGCCAGACCCGACTGGATTCATTACTTTAATTTTTGGAATGGTAATCCTATAGAAACTTTCTTTGTATTTAGCGAAAGCTCCATCCGCTCCTAAAGAAACAATAACATATTCTATTTCATTAAAAATCTCATGGCTCAAGGCCTTCTTCAAAACATCTGTTGAGTTAGAAATCTTTTTATTTATTAAATCGCCTAATTCTGTTTCATTAGGCTTGATTAAAAGCGGTTTAGAACTATTACTTATAGTTTCTTTCAAAGTTCGTCCACTTGTATCCAATAAAACAGGC
The DNA here is from genome assembly GCF_900109085.1 of Alkalibacterium gilvum. Classification (GTDB taxonomy): domain Bacteria; phylum Bacillota; class Bacilli; order Lactobacillales; family Carnobacteriaceae_A; genus Alkalibacterium; species Alkalibacterium gilvum. The sequence continues at coordinate 89,069 of NZ_FNYW01000004.1, forward strand.
ACCTTTTTCTTTTCACATAATGAAATAAGTTTTTGATAATATTTAGGGGATAAACCTTTTGGTAAACTTCCAGAAATCGTTACTATGGAAACATGATTTAATAAGTCAGATAATTTTTTTAGAAATAAGTCTCCTTCTGACTTTTCCAAAGTTGGACCCGATTCCAATATTTCAGTTTGATTTTCTTCATGTAATATCGCAATACAGTTACGTGATTCTTTCTTTATCATAAGGAAATCCTGTTTGATATTCTCTGCTTTCAAGGTTTTTGAAATATAACTGCCAACAGTTCCTCCCATAATTCCTGTGGCTTTAACTTCTTCATTCATTTGGGAAATTACTCGAGCTACATTCAGTCCCTTTCCTCCAGCAGTTTTGCTAACAGACTCAACTCTATTTACATCGTCTATTTTAAAAGGATTCAGAGAATAAGATATATCAACAGAAGGATTCATAGTTATTGTTAATATCATCGTATTCTTCCCTCGTCTTTGTTTTTAATTTTTTTAAAAGAAAAAGTCTTCAAAATATACTGTGACAATTTAGTCTTGATACTCTCCCTTATCCCATTTTCCTAAAAATTCAGCAAATTTTTTATTAGTTTTTTCGATATTCTCTTCATTTTCTAAAGACATTATTTTTTGGACAATGTCATTATTTTTTTTGTTTTCTTTATATTCTGCTTCAATAAAATTATCGATGCAAGCGAAAATGAGGTGCTCTCCTGTAATTTTACCACCAAAACCAATTACATTAGCATTTAAGTTTTCTTTTGCATAAACAGCTGTAGTGATATCTCTAACCAATGCAGCTCTTACTCCTTTAACTTTATTTACACCATTTGCAATTCCAACACCTGTTCCACAAATAACAACACCTAGATCTGCCTTGCCAGAAGCAACTGCTTCTCCTACTTTCTTTCCATATATCGGATAATGAGTACGAGTGAAATCATGTGTTCCAACATCAATAATTTCATGTCCTTGTTTCTTTAAATAATCAGAAACTGCAATTTTTGTATCAGTAACAATATGGTCATTTCCTAGTGCAATAATCATTAGTTCGTCTCCTTTATAATATAAAAATTTGTTTCAAATTTTATTTAAACCTAATATAATTTTAAAGCTAAGAAAATTAGCACATAGCATCCAGCATATCTACACGTATTTGATGGCGACCCCCTGAATATTCAGCACTAAGAAAAGTTTTTGTGATTTTTTTAGCCAAACGATCCCCTACTATTCCAGAACCTAGCGTTATCAGCGAAGCATTATTATGGTCTCTAGTCATTTTTGCAGAGTGTTCATCTGAAATTTCTGCAGTTATAATGCCTTTTATTTTAGACGCTGCCATGAACGAACCTGCACCTGTTTCATCGAACAAAATACCTGTAGATCCTTCATTATCTTTAATGGATTTGGTTACAGCTAAACTTGATTCAACAAAATCTTCAGCACCCTCTGGAGTAGTATCTATCACTTCCAAATCATTTATTTCTTTATTAATATAAGTTTTAATAACATTTTTTAATTCTAAACCCGCTTTATCTGAACCTAAAAATACTTTCACAATATATCGCTCCATTCTAATTAGTTAATTACTTTCGTAAATCTTTCAATTTCTTCTTTTTTAGTAGAAAACAATTTATTATCTGTTATCAATGTTGTTTTTTCATTTAATTTATAGAAACCGTAAAAATCTTCTTTAGCAACTTTACTATGATCAGCAACAAAGTACTTTTTTTGAGCGTTATCTAAGATTATGCTTTGTGTGGTTCCTTCTTCTTCGTTCGACGTAAATGCCATGTTTCGATTAATACCATTTACTCCTATAAATGCTTTTTTCACTCGTAGATCAGAAAGTGCCCGATTGGCTATACTTCCTACAAAAGCTCCTGTCCGTTCTCTATAACTTCCTCCTATCAGTATCAAATCATGTATATCTATTTTTTTAAACTTATTAAAAACATGGATAGAGTTCGTTATGATTCGCATAGGAACCACTTCGAGATAATCGCAAACTAATTCTATAGTTGTACCTGGTCCTAAAAATATCGTATCATCAGATTCAATTAAAGAAGCGATAATTTTTGCTATATACATTTTTTCAGAAATATTTATCTCTTGCTTCTCTGAATGAGAAAGTTCTTTCTCTGATAAATTTTCTGGGAGTTTAGCGCCTCCATGAACTCGTTGGATAAGTCCTTCTTCTTCTAAAGATTTAAGATCGCGACGAATTGTCATTTCTGTTACATCAAGTTCAGTAGTTAAATCTGATACACCTATAATTCCATGCGTGTTAACTAGTTTTTGAATAGTTTCTAACCTTTGATCTTTTAACAGTATAAAAACCTCCTTTAACAAATTGTTTGTTTTTGTTTGCAATTGTTTCTTTAGTAAATTTATCATTATAAATAATACATGTCAACTATATATTTATTTTATTTTTGTAGTTGACAATGCTATTCACCAGTGATATTCTAATCTTAACAAAAACAAACAAATAAGAAAAAAATAAAACATTTTCTTATAATAATTAGGAGGAAAGCTACATGGATAGAAAAGAAGCGAATATGATGGGTTTTGAGATTGTAGCTCACGCAGGAGATGCACGTTCTAACTTATTAGAAGCAATTGAGGCTGCCGAGAAAGGGGACTTTGAAAAAGCTGAAGCTTTAGTTGCTGAAGCAGATGAGAGTATAAATGACGCTCATAATACTCAAACTTCAATGTTATCTCAAGAAGCTGCAGGAGACGAAATAGAAGTTGGCTTTATAATGGTACACGGTCAAGATCATCTAATGACCACATTACTTTTACGTGATATTGTAAAACATCTAATAAAGCTCTATAAGAAAGGATGATATAAATGAATAATTTAATAGCTCAAATTGAGAAAATGAAACCGTTTTTCGAAAAGGTTTCCAGAAACAAGTATTTAAGATCCGTCAGAGATGGTTTTATCGCTGCTATGCCGGTAGTTTTATTTTCAAGTGTTTTCATGTTACTAGCTTATGTACCGAATATTTTTGGGTTCTATTGGAGTGAAAGCATCGAAGCTATTATCATAAAGCCATATAACTATTCAATGGGAATACTCGGTTTATTAGTTGCTGGAACCACTGCGAAGTCATTAACTGATTCTTTCAATAGGGACTTACCTAAGAATAATCAAATAAATAATATTTCTACAATGTTAGCTGCTATAGTTGGATTCTTATTGCTTTCTTCAGATCCAATTGTGGGTGGGTTTGCTAGTGGTTATTTAGGTAGTACTGGTCTATTATCAGCTTTTGTATCAGCTTTCGTTGTAGTAAATATTTATAATATTTTTATAAAAAACAATATTACTATAAAAATGCCTAAAGAAGTTCCACCCAACATTTCTCAAACATTTAAAGATTTACTTCCATTCGCTGCATCGTCTTTATTATTGTTAATTGTAGATATTGTTATTAGAAGCATTGTCGGAATAAATTTTGCTCAAGCAGTTATTCAAATGTTTCAGCCACTATTCACAGCTGCAGATGGCTATTTGGGATTAGCTCTGATTTATGGAGCTATGTCATTTTTCTGGTTTATTGGAATTCATGGTCCTTCTATTGTAGAACCTGCAATTTCAGCTATTATTTACCTGAATTTAGATGCCAATTTAAGGTTGTTTCAAGCTGGCGAACATGCTTCCCATGTTCTAACGCCTGGCGCTCAGCACTTTGTCGCTACTTTAGGAGGTACTGGTGCAACATTTGTTGTTCCTTTTATGTTTATGTTGATGGCTAAATCTAAACAAAATAAGGCAATTGGAAAAGCTTCATTTGTTCCAACATCGTTTGGAGTGAACGAGCCAATACTGTTTGGAGCGCCTATAGTTCTCAATCCGGTATTCTTCATTCCCTTCATGATAGCTCCAATTGCGAACATCTGGTTATTTAAAGTTTTTGTAGATATTCTTAAGATGAACAGTATTTTATACTTCTTGCCCTGGACTACTCCCGGCCCAATTGGCTTGGTTCTAGGTACAGGTTTTGCTCCTTTAGCCTTTTTGCTAGCTATTTTACTTTTAGCAATGGACGTTTTAATTTATTACCCATTCTTTAAGGTTTACGATGAGCAAATGTTTGAAAAAGAGAATAAGATTGTAGCAGAAGAAGCACAAAAAGAAAACACACCTAAAAAGAGCGTCGATGATTTAGTTTACGCTATGAATGAAAAAGAAGATAATGACGAAAAAAATGTCTTAGTTTTGTGTGCCGGTGGCGGGACAAGTGGTCTGTTAGCAAATGCGCTATCCAAAGCTGCTAAAGAATATAACGTCCCAATCAATTCTGCTGCAGGATCATACGGGGCTCACTATGATATCATGAAAGACTATGATTTAATTATACTCGCTCCACAAGTTGCTTCTAATTATGCAGATATTAAAAAAGACGCAGATAGATTAGGAATTAAATTAGTCAAAACTAAAGGAAAAGAGTATATATCTCTTACCAACGATCCAAAGGGTTCTTTAAACTTTGTTTTAGATATATTAAATGAAGAACAAGATCATGTAAGTAATGATCCGACACTATCTCAGGAGGGAATTTAATGTTGAAACTACCAGAAAACTTCATATTTGGAGGAGCAACCGCTGCTTATCAAGCTGAAGGTGCTGTTGATAAAGATGGAAAGGGAAGAGTAGCATGGGATACTTTCTTAGAAGAAAACTACTGGTATAGTGCAGAACCAGCAAGTGACTTTTATAATCGTTACCCAGTTGATTTAAAGTTGGCAGAAGAATTTGGTGTCAACGGAATCAGAATATCAATTGCCTGGTCACGTATTTTTCCAAAGGGCCATGGTAAAGTCAATAAGAAAGGCGTAGAATTTTATCACAACGTTATTGATGAAGCGCATAAGCGGGGTGTTGAGCCTTTTATAACACTACATCACTTTGATACTCCTGAAGCTTTGCATAAAAATGGAGACTTTTTAAATCGACAAAACATTGAATATTTTGTCGAATATGCTAAGTTTTGTTTTGAAGAATATGGTGACAAAGTCAATTACTGGACTACATTTAATGAAATTGGTCCAATCGGAGATGGACAATATCTTGCTGGTAAATTTCCACCAGGTATCAAATACGATTTCAGTAAAGTATTCCAGTCTCACCATAATATGATGTTAGCACATGCTAAAACTGTAAAATTATTTAAACAAAATAATTATCCAGGTGAAATCGGTGTTGTTCATGCTTTGCAAACAAAATACCCATATGATAAAGAAAATCCTGCAGACGTACGCGCCGCAGAACTTGAGGATATTATTCAAAATAAATTTATTTTAGACGCTACCTATAATGGTTCTTATTCTCAAAGAACTATGGATGGTGTAAATCATATTTTTGAAGCTAACGGAGGTTCATTAGATTTACGAGATGAAGATATGAAAATCCTCAACGAAGCAAAAGATTTAAATGATTTCTTGGGTATTAACCATTATATGAGTGACTGGATGCGAGCATATGATGGAGAAACAGAAATATTCCATAATAGTACAGGAGACGAAGGTACATCAGCTTACCGAATTAAAGGAGTAGGCGAAAAAGTTTTCGATGTCGATGTTCCTCGTACCGATTGGGATTGGATGATTTACCCCCAAGGTTTATATGATCAACTTATCCGCGTTAAAGAAGAATACCCTAATTACAAGAAGATTTATATAACTGAAAACGGTCTAGGGTATAAAGATGAAATTAAAGATGGTAAAGTTGATGATCAACCTAGAATTGATTATATTAAGGACTATCTAACAGCTGTCCATAAAGCAATTCAGGATGGAGTCAATGTACAAGGTTACTTTGTTTGGTCATTAATGGACGTCTTTTCATGGTCGAATGGTTATAATAAGCGTTATGGTTTATTCTATGTCGACTTTGACACTCAAGAAAGAACCCCTAAAAAGAGTGCATATTGGTATAAAGAATTAGCAGAATCTAAAGAAATTAAATAGCAACTAAATGGGATAGTACTTTATTGTGAAAGTACTATCCCTGACTATTAAAGGAGAGAGTTTATTTAATGATACACAAAAGCGTATTTAATGAGAAATTTTTATTCGGCAGTGCATCTGCCGCTTATCATTTTGAAGGTGCTTATGATAAAGACGGAAAAGGTATTGCTGTAGCAGATGTCATACCTCACTCACCTGAAGATGGGCGTACGAAGAAACCTGGACCAGGAAATTTGAAACATAGAGCAGTTGAGTTTTACAATCGCTACAAAGAAGATGTTAAATTATTTGGAGAATTAGGATTACGAGCTTTACGCACCTCTATAGCTTGGACAAGAATTTATCCAAATGGTATTGAAGAAGAGCCTAACGAGGCAGGATTACAGTTCTATGATGATTTATTCGATGAATTGTTATCACAAGGTATAGAACCAGTTATTACAATAACTCATACAGGTGAAATGCCACTATATTTAGCTGATAATTATAATGGTTTTGCTAATAAAGAGACGATTAAATATTATTTAAAGTATGTTAAAACGATTGTAGAGCGTTATCAACACAAAGTTAGATACTGGTTTACATTCAATGAAGTTAATATTTCAGGTATGCAACCATTTTTTCAAGCGGGCGTGTCTCAAGATCCAAACACTATTAATGATACTGTTATCGCACAAATCCATCACAATATGTTTGTAGCAAATGCTAAAGCGATTAAATGTATTAAAAATATCAATACAAATTTACAAGTAGGTTGTACAACTACAATTGGACCAGTATATGCTATGAGCTCAAAACCTGAAGATGGCTTACAACAATATTTTGATATTCGTGAAATGTTATTCCATACTGATGTTCATACTTTTGGTGAATATCCCAAATGGAAGATAAAAGAATTTAAAGATAAGGGTATTGAATTAAATGTAACGGACGAAGAATTAAAAATATTAAAAGAAAATACTGTTGATATAATAGCTTATAGTTATTATCAAAGTGGGGTAGCTGAGTATGGCGCGGAAAAAAGCGACGGAGATGTTAATATTATTAGCAAAAAACTAAATCCTGAGCTAAAAGTTAACGAATGGAATTGGGTAATTGATCCAGTTGGTTTAAGAATTATTTTAAATATAATCTGGGATAGATACCAACTACCTCAATTCATTGTTGAAAATGGTGTTTCAAAGTTGGAAGAACTTGAAGAAAATGAAAATGGCAATCTAACAGTAAATGACAATTACAGAATTGAAGGTTTACGTGATTATTTATTACAAGTAAATGAAGCAATTGCAGACGGAGTTGAAGTAATCGGTTACACGAATTGGGCTGTGATGGACTTTGTTAGTGGCTCTACTGGAACTATGAAAAAACGTTGGGGCTTTATTTTTGTTGATTACTATGATGACTGGACAGGAACGATGGAGCGATATAAGAAAAAAAGTTTTGATTGGTATCGTAAAGTAATTGATTCAAACGGAGAATATTTATTTCAATAATAAATATAATAAGAGTAAGTCCTAGTTATTATTATTGATGGTCTTTATAGCTTACCATCCTGAGAAAAATTATAACAACACGAATGAAAGGTTTTATCTAAATTCTAAAAACACTTAAAAAGCAACGATATTTGTAGGTTGAATAAAAATATATCGTTGCTTTTTAATAATTTTAGTTTGTCAACTTAAGCTAGACAACTTCCAATCTGGTACATGTTCCAAAAATACTTCAACGGGTGTTTTATAGTCTAACGATTTTCTAGGAATCTTGTTTCTCTTGTTAGCTACTGACGAGGCAAAGGCTTGGTTAATCGTGTTGAAATCCATCTGTTTCAATAAACCGTCGCGACGGAGTAAGCCATTGGACTGTTCATTTAAACCACGTTGAGACGGACACCCTGGGTCTGCAAAGAAAATAGACACATCATGCTGGTTACTAATACTTTTCCAATTCGAAAACTCTTTGCCACAGTCAAAGGTAATTGACTTAAAGAGATGTGATGGGAGGTGACTGAACCAAGAGTGAAGACTGTTTTCAATATCTTTGGCCTTCCGGCCATCAGGCTTCAAAGTAATGATCACCTTAGAAAGCCGCTCGACTAGCGTGATCACTGCACTTTTGTGATTAAGGCCAACGATCGTATCGCCTTCTAAATGTCCAAACTCATTGGCAAAATCAGGGTAGTCTCTCTGACGGTCTTTTAGTTGCCGTCTGAATGCTTGTTTACCTCGTTTTTCTTTATGACCGTTAGGTTTTCGTTTACCTTTCATTGGTAGGGTGGCCACATTGAACGTCTCGCTGTCTTGAAATCGACGATAAAGGGTTCGCATAGAGCAGCTGATGTTCTTTTCTGCTCTGCCGATAATGACGTCCGGCGTCCAATGATCAGCTACTTTCTCTTTAATGTATTCAACTTGATCATCAGG
>NZ_FNYW01000036.1 GCF_900109085.1 Alkalibacterium gilvum
GAGATATATTAGAACAACATTCCAGACTTTAAATAAATACCTAGATTCCATAGAAAATTCCTGTAAGTATACCTTGTCCAATGGACACCTTGAGGGCATTAACAATAAGATTAAAACAATAAAGCGAAGTGGCTATGGTTATCGTAATTTTAAACATTTGAGAGCACGTATTCTAATTAGCTTTAAGTTGAAAGAAAAGACCAACAAAGAAATCAGACCCTTAACTTTTGAAGAAGAAAAAGAAATCGTCAAACAATTAAATACTAAAGTCGCATAAATAAAGGTAGAAAGCATGTCGACTTTCTACCTCGGAAATCTCTGACCAACACGATTTGACAAAGAACCATTATATGTCAACTAACGTTGGTTGAAAAAAATATGTGGTAAGCTACTAAAAGGTTAAGATTAATGAAGTAACACCTGAGAAACGTTTAATGTATATTGAAAGGATTGAATAAGGTGAACGCAAACTATTGGTTAATGAATACACGATTAGAAACAGGCTTTCAAGTCAATAAGGATATAGTGACTGCAACAAATACAAAAACTTCCAATCTATTGATCGATAACGGAAAAATTAAAAAAATCATAACCTCAAGCGATGAAATAACAGACGATCTTCCAAGAATAGATGCTAAAGGAACTCTTGCACTCCCTTCTTTTATTGAGAAACATTGTCATTTAGATAAAACATTACTTGAAGATGAGTGGCGTGCTGGCACACCTGTGAATACTATTTTTGAACGTTTTGAAATGGAAAAAGAGGTCCTAAGTTCTCTGGACACTTCGACACAGGAGCGTGCGAAGTCTTTACTTGATAGATACGTTGATTTCGGTATTACGCACGTGCGCACACATGTAGATATATATCCTGAAGTAGGTTTAAAAAATTTAGAAGATGTCAAAGAGGTTTTAGAACGTTACGATGATAAATTAACCTCTGAAATTGTTGCCTTCCCTCAGCATGGATTGCTGCGTTCTGATTCAAAAGAACTGGTCAGACAAGCGTTAAGGAACGGCGCAAGTTTAATAGGTGGCGTTGATCCAGCTACTGTGGATGGCGACTTGGAAGCATCGTTAAACGCGATGGTGACTTTAGCTGTAGAAGAAGATGCAGGAATCGATCTACACTTACATGATCCTAGTCATTTAGGCATATTTACAATTAAAAGACTAGCAGAATTAACTATAAAGGCTGGACTGCAAGGCAAGGTTACCATAAGTCATGCTTACGGCCTTGGAGATATATCTGTGAACGAAGCTGAAGAGATAGCTGATTTACTTGAAAAGGCTGGGGTTGCAATCATTTCCAGCGTTCCAATCAACCGGCAATTCCCACCAATGGGGTTACTGAAAGAAAAAGGCGTTTCTACTGCGATTGGTTGCGACAATATTTTTGATGTGTGGTCGCCTTTTGGTAATGGAGATATTTTAGAACGTGCTGGACGTTTAGCTGAGGCCTCTGGATGGGTAGACGAACGTGCACTCGCACAGACTCTAAGCTATATTACTGGTGGTAAAACGCCACTCAGTTATGAGGGAGAGAAGCTTTGGCCGAAAGCTGGTGATGAAGCAAATATTGTTCTAGTTAATGCTTCTTGTTCCGCAGACGCTGTAGCAAGAAGAGCTGAGAGAGTTGCTACGATTTTTAAAGGTAAAATGACTCAAAATACATCTATTCATTAAAAGAAACTGTTCAAAAAATATTATTTTAATCATATTACTCACAGAACATCTAACTTAGATATTCTGTGAGTTTATTTATTTATGTTAAAATTGAAATGAAAGACAGAATTATGAAGTGTTAATTCACAATGATTAAATACTTGTATTTGATGGAAATAAGTAGTTAAAGGAGAAAGTATAATGACATTATTATTAAAAAATGTGCGTCTGGAAACAGGCTACGTGTATGAAAGAGATTTTGTAGCAGCTACAGAAACTGAGATCGTTGATGTTTTAATCAAAGATGGAGAGTTCAAAGAAATAGCGCCTCAGATTAGTGTAGATAATGTAGAAACAATTAATGCAAATAAACAGCTGCTTGTTCCTTCACTTAGAGAGATGCATATACACATAGATAAGACCTATTTTGGTGGAGAATGGAAAACACCTATTAGAGCAACGGAAGGCATCTTTACTCGTATAAAAGAAGAGGAAACCCTGCTTCCTAAGCAACTTGATCAGGCGGAAGATAAAGCATGAAAAATGGTTCAGCATTATATCAATAATGGCCATACTCATATAAGAACGCATGTGAACGTAGACCCCGTTATTAAGACAAAGCATTTGGAAATAGCTGAGCGTGTTTTGAAAAGTTTTCAGGATCAAATCACTTATGAGATTGTTGCTTTTCCACAACATGGTTTGCTTGCACATGAGGATATGCCTTCTTTGTTAAGGGAAGCATTAGAATCAGGAGCGACGAAATTAGGTGGACTTGATCCAGCCGGAATAGACAAAAATATCGAGAATTCTTTACAAGTCACTATGAATATTGCTAAAGAATACGGTGTCGATGTTGACTTGCATCTTCACGACAGAGGGCAAGTAGGCTTTTATACGATGGATAAATGGCTGGACATGGTTGAGGAGTAGGAATTTAAAGGAAGAACCGCCTTCAGTCATGCATTTGGATTAAGTGAACTTCCAACAGCTAAGCAACAACAATTTGCTGAAAGATTAAATAAATGTAATGTAGAAATTATGTCAACTATACCTATCTCCATCCATTCTAGTCTTATTCCTATAGATGTAATGAGAAAGACAGGCGTGGATGTTTCTCTGGGATGCGATGGCTTCTACGATTCCTGGAGCCCCTTCGTACCTGGAGATGTTATGGAAAAAGTATACAATTTTTGTGATTATACAAGTAAAACGAGTGAACGCTCGTTACGTGAAAGTTTGGGCTTGATCACTGGAGGCGTTACACCTTTAAGTGAAAATGGTGAGCAGCAATGGCCTAATGTTGGAAAAGAAGCAAGCTTTGTATTTTTAGATGCCAGCTGTAGCGCAGAGGCCATAGCGAGAATGCCTAAAAGTAGAGAATTGATGCATAAGGGTAATTTATTTAAACCCCTTGATGAATAGAAGAAGTTATTTTGATAATTATAGATTATACTGATGATTGATGACCATCGTTTGTATGTGCTTTTAAATCAAAAAATAAGAGGTGTTTTATACATGTCAAAATTTGATGAGGTAAAAAAAGAAATAATGGAAGACCCAATGAATGCGCCTTATACAGATCGAGGGGTTGAACCTTTGTTTAAGGCCTCTAAAGAAGCAAGGATAATTATTATAGGACAAGCCCCTGGGCGAAAAGCTGAAGAGTCAGAGATGTTTTGGAATGATCCGAGTGGTGATCGTTTGCGGAAGTGGATGGGGATTTCAAGAGATGAATTCTATAATACGTCAAAGATTGCTCATCTACCTATGGATTTTTATTATCCAGGAAAGGCAAAGACAGGAGATGTTCCTCCTCGAAAAGGATTTGCTGAAAAATGGCATCCGATGTTACTTGAGGAGATGCCCCAGCTTGAGACAATTATTCTTGTAGGTAGTTATGCTCAAAAATATTATTTAGGAAAAAAAAGAGAGAAAAATTTAACTGAAACGGTTAAAAATTTCAAAGAATATCTCCCTGAATATCTCCCACTTGTTCATCCTTCACCGCTTAATCATGGCTGGTTGAATAAAAATCCATGGTTTGCCGAGGAAGTCGTTCCGGCGCTTCAGGAAATGGTGCAAGCATATATTTAAGCTATTAAAAAGTGAATATGATTGGCTAAATAAATGATAGCGTGAATTTATAAATAAATTGAATGTTTTTTTCTATACCTCATGGTACACTTGAATATAAAGATATAAGGAGTGATTTTAATGGACTTTACTAAAGGAGATAATCGTTTTTACAAAGAAGAAAATGACAAGTTAGTAGCAGAAATTACCTATCTACCAAAAGATGAAACAGTAGATGTTAACCATACCTTTGTAGATCAGTCATTAAGAGGGCAAGGTGTAGCAGAACAGCTTGTTGATCGTGTTGTTGCGGAAATGGAAAAGAAGGGAAAGAAAATTGTACCTTCTTGTCCATACGTCAAAGCTTTATTTGAACGTAAGCCTGAAAAGTATGGTCATATCCAAGCAAAATAGTTAATTATAAGATATATTAAGAAAAATAGGAAATATTGTTGACAATTTACTCTTTTCATTATAGAATATAACTTGTGCTTAAAGAGCACAGGTTATACTGGCCCCTTGGTCAAGCGGTTAAGACACCGCCCTTTCACGGCGGTAACACGGGTTCGAATCCCGTAGGGGTCATCGCGCTTTACAAAAGCGTAAGAATGCCGGTTTAGCTCAGTTGGTAGAGCAACTGAATCGTAATCAGTGGGTCGAGGGTTCAATTCCTTTAGCCGGCATTGTCTACTTAATACGGAGGGATAGCGAAGTGGCCAAACGCAGCGGACTGTAAATCCGTTCCTTCGGGTTCGTAGGTTCAAATCCTACTCCCTCCATTTATTGGGCTATAGCCAAGCGGTAAGGCAGCGGGTTTTGATCCCGTCATTCCTAGGTTCGAATCCTAGTAGCCCAGTATTAAAAAAACTGTGCGGCATATGCTGCACAGTTTTTTTGTATAGTGTTATAGGCTTGAGTAAACGAATGGTGTTTAGGATTTATTTAAATCTATAGAATTCACACGTTTATAGAGACTATTTATATGGTATACTGACAACGTATGTGTTTACATTTTGGAGGTGGCATGATGCCGATAGAATTTTTACGAACATTTGACTGGTCTCGTTTGTTATCTTGGCGAACAGGGATCAATGTCATTGATATTTTAATTGTTGCTTTTTTTATGTATCAACTTATGAAAATAGTCAAAGGGACACGTGCTGTAGAATTATTGAAGGGAATTGGGGTAATCTTACTATTAAAGCTAGTAAGTGTGTTGTTCCAATTAAATACTACAGAATTTGTTGTGGACTTTGTGATTCAGTGGTCTGCATTAGCCCTTATCATTATTTTCCAGCCAGAGTTAAGACGTGGGTTAGAGCACCTAGGTAGAGGTTCGGTTTTTGGTAGAAAAAGAAAATCCAATCCGAGTGAGCAAGTTGTCGACCATCTATCTCATGCACTTCAATATATGGGGAAAAGACGAATTGGTGCCTTGATATCAATAGAGATGGAAACAGGCCTTGATGAGTATATCGAAACCGGCATTCCAATCAATGCAGACTTATCATCTGAACTATTGATCAATATATTTATACCGAATACACCACTACATGATGGTGCTGTTATTATAAAAGATTTCAAAGTGACAACAGCAGCTAGTTATCTTCCACTATCAGAAAGTCCAGCTATACCCAAAAAGCTGGGAACGCGTCATCGTGCAGCAATTGGCTTATCTGAGGTGTCTGATGCAATAACATTAATCGTATCAGAAGAGACCGGTGATATTAGTATTTCTCGTAGAGGCAATCTTATCAATGACATGACTCAAGAAGAAGTCACTGATTACTTGAATAAAGAAATTGTAGAGAGTGAAAAAGAAAAAGAAACACAGAGCCCTTTGCAACAATTTATAGAGGCCATAAGAAAAGGAGTGGGGGGCAAATGAAAATGAACGTTGAGAATCCATGGATTTCTAAACTCATTGCCCTGTTTTTCGCAGTTGTCTTATTCTCTTTTGTTGCGTACGAAAATGAGTCCCGAAATTTATCAACCAGTCCGACTGACGGAGCAAGTATTACTAGTTCAGAAGTGATTACTAATCTTCCAATTGATATTACCGTCAATCGTGATACTTACTTTGTTTCTGGGATACCAGAAACAGCAACGATACGTTTAGAAGGTCCTCAAGCTATTTTAACTCAAACGCTAGCTACTCAAAATTTCACTATTAAAACACCGGATTTAGATGAGTTGGGTCCGGGTAGTCACACAATCCAGCTTGAAGTTGAAGGATTAAGTAATCAGCTTAGTTATAGTGTCATGCCTTCAGAAATTATGTTGGAAATTGAAGAAAAACGAGTAAAAGATTATGAGGTAGCAGTTGAATTCAACAAATATGCGTATTTAGAAGAAGGTTATAAATCTGAAGCGCCTATCCTCTCTAGTGAGAGGGTAACGGTATCAGGTGCCTTATCTACAATGGAAGAAATTAGCGATGTGATGGTTGTTGTCATGCCAGAAGGGGAAAATATTACTGAGGATATCGAAATGAGCTTAAACGTGCTCGTCCTTGATAAAATGGGGGACCCATTAAATGTAAATATTTCTCCTCAAAAAATTGATGTCACCATCCCTGTCAAAGGCATAGAAAAAGCAGTACCGATTGTGTTGGAAGAAGCAGGTACGCCAAACGAAAATTATGAGTATACATTAGAAATTGCTCAGGGAGAACCAGAGAGCGTGACGATTACTGGAGAATCTGATATTATAGAAGAGTTAAATAACTTCGTAGTGAATGTAGATGTCTCTGGAGTGACAGAAACAACAATCCGATCTATACCTTTAGATATTTCAGAAGGCATTAAAAAAATTGATCCGGAAAAATTAGACGTCTTAATTCAAGCCAATGAAGTTGAGTCTGAATAAAGAACTAATAAAAATAAATGATAGCAAACAAACGACTAACAATAATGTGAGGAGATTTTTACAATGGGAAAATATTTTGGAACTGATGGTGTACGGGGTGTAGCAAATAAAGAATTAACACCAGAATTAGCATTCAAACTAGGACGTTATGGTGGTTATGTTCTATCGCAACACACTGAAACCGACAGACCTCGAGTGCTAGTGGGTAAGGACACACGTATTTCTGGCAGAATGTTGGAATACGCGTTAATATCCGGTCTTTTATCTGTAGGTGTTGAGGTATTGCGCTTAGGTGTCATTACAACACCTGGTGTTTCATTCTTGACCCGACAGCAAGATGCTACTGCTGGGATTATGATTTCTGCCTCACATAATCCTGTACAAGATAATGGGATCAAATTCTTTGGATCAAATGGCTTCAAACTTTCTGACGAACAAGAAGCTGAGATTGAAAGCTTAATCGATGGCGATACAGATGATTTGCCACGTCCAAGTTCAGATGACTTAGGTACTTCAGAAGAATATAAAGAAGGACTTCAAAAATATATTCAATTCTTAACACAAACCATTTCCGGAGAC
This sequence comes from Alkalibacterium gilvum, assembly GCF_900109085.1. Taxonomy (GTDB): domain Bacteria; phylum Bacillota; class Bacilli; order Lactobacillales; family Carnobacteriaceae_A; genus Alkalibacterium; species Alkalibacterium gilvum. Next base: position 7,189 of record NZ_FNYW01000036.1, read on the forward strand.
TTGTCAGGTATTAATGTTTCTCTTGATGGAGCAAATGGCGCATCAAGCCCCTTATTGAATCGTCTATTCGCTGATTTGGATGCTGATTTTGAAGTGACGGGGAACACACCAAATGGCTTAAATATTAACGAAGGCGTTGGCAGCACACATCCTGAATACTTATCTGAATTTGTAAAGGAAAAAGGATCAGATGTTGGCTTAGCTTTTGATGGTGATGGCGACCGACTTATAGCAGTAGATGAATTAGGAAATATCGTTGATGGCGATAAAATAATGTATATATGTGGTAAATTTATGCATGAAGAAGGACGTTTGAAAAAGAATACGATTGTTTCAACGGTAATGAGTAATATTGGTTTTTATAAAGCTTTGGAAACTCATGATCTAAAATCAGTTAAGACTAAAGTTGGTGATAGATTTGTAGTTGAAGAAATGGTTAAGAACGGATATAACTTTGGTGGAGAACAATCAGGCCATGTGATTTTCCTTGACTATCATACAACTGGAGATGGACTCCTTACTGGCGTGCAACTGTTGAACGTTATGAAGGAAACAGGTAAAAAATTATCAGAATTGGCAGAAGAAGTAACTTCTTACCCGCAAAAGTTAGTCAACATACCAGTAACTGATAAGCATAATGTTATGTCAAACCCTGCCATCAGCAGTGTTATTGAAGAAGTAGAGAAAGAAATGGCTGGTAACGGACGCGTGCTTGTTCGTCCAAGTGGAACAGAATCATTACTAAGAGTTATGGCTGAAGCTCCGACACAAGAAGGCGTTGATCAATACGTTGAGCGTATTGCAGCTGTAGTAAGAGAAGAAATTGGTTCTAAATAACGCGTAATTAAAAAAAGGATGTTAGTGGGATAGTAGAAATCCCGCTAACATCCTTTTTTTGTATCTAATAATATATTAAAACCAAACAAGTATAAAGAACCAACTAATCATAATTAGTTGAATCATGCCTTCAGCTATTTTACCGCTTAGAAAACCGATAAGGGTCCCGATAGCGGCATTCAGTGCTAGTGAAAAGTTCTTCTTTTTCCAATACTCAACAATAATAACTGCAGTAAAGGGCACTATCACTATACCAAAGGGAGGATAAATAAACACACCCAGGATAACTGAAATAGCCGCAACGCGTTCACTCAATTTACTTCCACCAAAGCGTTTTACTGCCATTGAGTTAGTGAATATATCTGCTACTAAAAGGATAAGAGTTAGGGCAACCATAGAAACCCAAAAAAGAACAGTAAGTGTCGAAGAATTTATAAAGAAATGATAGATCAAAAAGCCTCCCCAAACAGCAAATACAGATGGTAAGATAGGAAAAACAAGGCCGATAAAGCTAACTATAAAAAATGAAACGACTAAAAACCATAATAAAATATCCAAAATAAGTGTACTCCTTTCGTTGTTGATTAAGTATTCCTAGTATACTAGATATGATAACTTTTGGAAAAAATATATTACCAGAAGGAATATTAATAGTGCTGTAAAGTAAAAAGGCACCTCAAGAATAAAATTGAACTGCTATCAATTTTAAACGAATTAAAAACTTACAACTCTTTAATGTTCGGGCAGAAAAATAGTTGTAAGGATGGGAAAGTGTCAAAGATGGAGAAGTTCGACACTTATAGTATTTCTAATAGGTTTGAAAGTGTCGAAGATGGGAAAATTCGACACTTTCCTCACTCCTATCAGGTTTGAAACCGTCGAAGATGTAGAACTAAATAAATTCGAATAAAAAAGTCGCCTAACTTTGACATGTTCGATCATGAAAATACAAAACGATTCGAATGTCATTATTTCGAATCGCTTCATCTCAAACCTGGATCCAAAAGCCAATGAAATAAGCGGAATCATAATGAAAGAGTCGAGATTACTCGACTCTCCAAATCTATTGAATACATTAAAAAAAGGATGAAACGAGAAAAACTCTCGTTTCATCCTTTTAGTTGTTAGTGACATGTTAATCGTTGCTGCGTCCTCCAAAAATAAGGAAGAGACGCATGACACTCAAGAAAGAAGCAATGGCTGCAGCAATGTATGTCAAGGCAGCGGCATTCAATACTTTTTTTGCTTGAGGAAGTTCTTCTCTTGTCAATAAACTTTGTTCTTCAAGAATACGAATTGCTCTCTTGGATGCATCGAATTCAACGGGCAGAGTGACAAGTTGAAAAAGTAATGTTAGAGAAAAGAGCATAATACCAATATTGATCATCATATTACCACCTTCACCAAGAAACATACCTAGTATAAGAATAGGGAAGGCAGCAGTTTGTCCAAAGTTTGTGACAGGTACTAAAGCGGCACGCAAGCGAAGTGGTCCATAATTATCACGGTCCTGTAAAGCATGGCCAGCTTCATGAGCAGCAACACCTATTGCTGCAACAGACGTTGAGGTACGTGTTGAATCAGACAAGCGAAGGACGTTATCCTTGGCATTATAGTGATCCGTAAGTTTACCTCTAATCCCTTCTAAACGAACGTTTTCTAGATGAGATTTATCTAGAATTTGTCGACAAACATTTGAAGCAGTGTACCCATGTTTACTTTTAACCTCACTGTATTTGGAATAGGTTGACTGTACGTAGGTGCTGGCTAAGCCTGAAATAATCAAGCCAATAATTATCAATATCATTGTAGGATCCCAGAAAAACGGAAAATACATAGTATAACCTCCATTATTTTACATAGTAATAAAGTTCATAGACTCATTGTTTCTTGTTAATTATAACATATATTTCAAAGGGTTAGGTGATTTAAGAATCTAATTATTTGTGAATATTGTGTATAGATTCAGTGATAGTCATAAATTACACGTTTAAATATCAATACAAAACAGAAAGAAATTTAAAGGGAAAAAGATACTTATTTAATTTAGTAAATTCACTTGATAACGTTTACTAAAACGGATACAATGAAAGAGAAATAAACGAAGGAGAGTGATTAGAATGAAACGTACACAGTTAATGCAAGAATTCAAAGAACAATTTAATTATGAAGCAGAACGGGTTTTCTTTTCCCCTGGGAGAATTAATTTAATAGGTGAACATACTGATTACAATGGCGGTAAAGTCTTTCCATGCGCAATTACAATGGGGACATATGGGGTTGTAAAAAAGCGTAAAGATAATGAGATTCATGCTGTCTCGGGGAATTTTTTGAATATCGGAAAAATAACATTTAATATGGCAGATCTATCTTTTAAAAAAGAAGATAATTGGACTAATTATCTCAAGGGGATGATAAAATATATTCAAGAAAAAGTAGGAGCATTACCTCATGGTTTTGACGTATATATCTACGGGACTATCCCGAATGGTGCGTCACTCTCTTCATCCGCTTCGCTAGAACTTTTGACAGGGATTATTGTAAAAGAAATATATGATCTGAATATATCTCAATTAGAGCTAGTAAAGCTTGGTATGCGTACTGAAAATGAGTTTTTAGGACTTAACTCAGGCATATTAGACCAGTTTGCTGTAGGTATGGCTAAAAAAGGGCATGCGATGCTCCTGGATACTAATACATTGGTCTACGAACAAGTACCTGTTGATTTACCTAATCATAAAATAATTATCATGAATTCAATGACGCGACGTGAACTGGTTGATTCAGAATATAATATACGCCGACAACAGTGTGATCTTGCATTAAAGCAGTTACAGAAAGTCACTGATGTAAAATCACTTGGAGAGCTATCAATAGAAACATTTGAAAAATACAAACATATCATTGAAGATGACGTTCTAATGCGACGTGCGCGTCATGCTGTTTACGAAAATGAGCGCACAGAGCGTGCTGCAGAAGTTTTGAAAGCAGGTGACTTGGATCAATTCGGAAAATATATGAATGCCTCACATATTTCATTAGATGAAGATTATGAAGTAACAATAAAAGGGACAGATTTTCTTGCTCGAACCGCTTGGGAACAAGCAGGTGTGGTAGGAGCCCGAATGACCGGCGGGGGGTTTGGCGGCTGTTGTATCGCAATTGTTTTAAATGAAGAAGTTGATAAGTTCATTGATAAGATGAAAGGTAAATATAAAGACGAAATAGGACACGATGCTGAATTTTACATTGCAGAAACGGCAAAGGGAGCCGGAGAATGGGAGACGTATGAATAAAATGAAATCAAAAGAATCCATCGATCAAATCATGACAAATTTTTTAGATTATTATATAAAAAGTGGAAAAATTAATGAGTTGGACCGTATTTATCTAATGAATAGACTAATGGATCTACTTGAAAAGAAAGAAATTAAACCACTTTCACCTTCTAAAAATGTTGAAGAACCGTTAGCTCTGCTTGATAAATTAGTAGATTTTGCAGTGAAAACTGGAGTTATAAAAGATTTACCATCAAGTCGAGATGTCCTTGAAGCGAAAATTATGAATCTTACCACTCCTCTGCCTTCACAGGTGAATCAGTTGTTTTGGGAAGAATATAGCAAAAGACCGGAAGCCGCAACAGATTATTTCTTTGAATTAAGCAAAGAGAACAACTATATTAAAACACGAGAAATTAAAAAAAATATAGAATACACACATCCGACCGAATATGGCGAACTTGAAATCACTATAAATTTATCAAAACCAGAAAAGGATCCGAAAGAAATTGCTTTAGCTGTAAACAATCAAGTCGATTATCCAGAATGTAAGTTATGTATGGAAAATGAAGGATACGAAGGTCACCTAACGCATCCAGGAAGAGCTAACCACCGTATAATTAGGATGAAACTGAACGAAGAAGAATGGGGCTTTCAATACTCTCCATACGCCTATTATAACGAACACTGCATTTTTTTATCTTCAATTCATAGAAAGATGGATGTAGGTATACAAGCACTTCAAAACTTATTGGATATCTTAACAACGCTACCTCACTATTTTGTTGGTTCTAATGCGGGCTTACCAATCGTTGGGGGATCGATTTTATCTCATGATCATTATCAAGGTGGTAGACATACCTTTCCGTTAGAGAAGGCTGAAGAAGAATATTCATTTAAAATAAATGGAACTTCAAATGTAAAAACGTCTGTTATAAAGTGGCCGATGTCAGTGATTCGGTTGTCCGGAACAGATAAAGAAGCAATGATTGAAACCGCAGACTTTATTATGAAACACTGGGAAAATTATTCAGATGAAAGGGTAGGGATTCTTTCTGAAACAGAAGGAGAGCTGCATAACGCAGTCACACCTATTGCTCGTCGTAAGGGAGAAGAATATGAATTAGACCTCGTTTTACGAAATAATCGTACATCACCGGATTATCCAGATGGTATTTTCCATCCGCATCCTCCAGTACAGCATATTAAAAAAGAAAATATCGGCCTGATCGAAGTTATGGGATTAGCCATACTTCCTCCGCGTCTAAAAAATGAACTTCAGACCGTGAGAAACTATCTTGTTGGTAAAGAAGACTCCACGGCTGCGATTCATCAGGACTGGGCTGATAATTTGAAAAGAAATTATAATATAACTGAAGAGAATGTTGGGGACATCGTGGACGGTGCGGTCGGTGATATTTTCTTACAGGTGTTGAAAGATGCTGGTGTCTTTAAACGAAATAAGGAAGGACAAGCAGCTTTTAAACGCTTTATCGATGATTTATCAGCAGCCGACAATAAGGAGAGCAATGATGGCAACTTTAAAAGATATAGCAAATAAAGCAGGGGTGTCGACATCAACCGTTTCTCGGGTGCTGAATTATGATACAACACTTTCTGTCGGAGAAGAGACGAAGAGAAAAATATTTGAAGTTGCTGAAGAGCTGGAATATAAATCAAAAAAACAACCGGCTAATAAAACGAAAGGGACATTGGCTATTGTTAATTGGTATTCAGAAGCTGAAGAACTTCAAGATATCTACTATATGTCAATTCGTCTAGGGGCGGAAAAACGTGCTAAAGCCTTAGGGTATACTTATTATCGCGTCTATAAGCAAAGTGATTTTATAGAAGAAGCAGATATTAGGGGAATCTTAGCAATAGGAAAATTCAGTCCGAATCAGGTCAAGGAATTACAAAGTCACAATGTACCATTGTGTTTCGTAGATTATTTACCTGATGAAGAAATAGATAGTGTTGTTGTGAATTTGAAAAAAGCGATGCGACAAAATATCGATTATCTTCTTGAGCAGGGTCATACAAAAATCGGATTTATTGGAGGAAAGGAATCCTTTAGTGATGGAACTGGCCGATGGGAAGATCCACGAGAGAAAATTGTGAGAGAATATCTTGAAAGTAAAAAACTCTATCATGATGCATCCTTTTTCATAGGTGATTTCACAGTCGAAGACGGCAAGAAGAATATGTTAAGTGCTTTAGAAACACTCAACGGGAATCAGCGTCCCACAGCTTTCATTGCAGCCAATGATGCTATTGCAATTGGATGTCTCAAAGCCTTGTACGAAAAGGATATTAAAGTACCTGAAGAAATCAGCATTATTGGATTCAATGATATTTCACCGGCTAAATATATATCCCCCTCATTGACGACGGTTAAAGTATACACCGAAGAAATGGGGAGCAGTGGTATAGGTTTACTTCAAGAGCGAATTGAAGAGAATCGTGATGTTCAAAAAACGGTTATCATGTCAACCAAGCACATTGAACGAGAAAGTACATCAAAAAAAAGAAGGATTTAATTTTTAAAAAAATGAGAAACAAAACACTCTAAGATTAGTAGTGAGGAGTCCAAAGTAGTTGGCTTTTCACTACTATTTTTATAGGGTAGATGCAAAAAAAGAAGCAATATCAACGCGCACTAAATTATCTTGAGTCTGTAGATAATTAGTAAGCTGAGGGCAAATAGTCCAGATGCTCTGGTAATGAAAGTTTTATTCATCAAATGAATTTTCCTCATATAATAGATAAAACGAACGTTCCCTCTCCAATCGATTAAAAATTGATTGGGGAGGGAGCGTTTGTTTAACTTATTTAGTATTATTATCGTCCTCTTTGGCTCTACCGATAGATTCGTGTACCTTGCCTTCAGCTTTTTGAGCTTTACCTTCAGCCTGTTTTTCTAAATCATCTGTTGCATCGCCATAAGCATCCTTAGCTTCACCCACAGCTTTGTCCTTGGCACCTTCAGCTTTTTGCTTTAAGCTTTCCTTGTTTTCATCCATATGAACATGCTCCTTTTTGATGATGTTTTGTACATGTTTATTGTATGATGTATCTTAGATTATTGCAAAAGATACGTTTAAATACTATTGGAATCGTTTCTCATAGACCTCAAGTTGTGCTAAACTTAAGCTAAATATATCGATGATTAAGAGGAGTATTAGAATGAAAATATTGGCGATAGATACATCTAATCAAATAATGACTGTTGCTTTGACAGATGATGAGGGGGTCGTTGTTGAGCACACAGTTAATATCAAGCGGAATCATAGTATCCAATTGATGCCGGCAATTGAGGGAATCATGAAGGAAGCACAATGGTCACCAAAGGATCTCACACGCATTGTTGTCGCTAAAGGGCCGGGTTCATATACTGGAGTCCGTATTGGGGTAACTGTTGCCAAAACCTTGGCTTTTAGCTTGGATATTGAACTTGTTGGCGTTTCTAGCCTTAAGGTTCTTGCTGCCAATGGGAGTCAGATAGACGGTTCATATTGTGTTCCGATATTTGATGCGCGTCGTGGTAACATCTATACTGGCCTTTACCAGTATCAGAATGGGGAACTCATGCAAGTCGAAAAAGACACACATATTGCTTCCTTGAAATGGGCAGCTTACTTGGAAAATTTAGAAGGCCCTATCCAGCTTTTAGGTCCAGACCGACTTAAACACATGGAAGTCTTTAAAGATATGATGAAAAATGATAGTGACTTGCCAGCTAGCCAACAATACGTTCGTGCAAGTGTTTTGGCAGAGCTTGGTAAAGCTATGGCGCCTGTAAATAAACATTTATTTGAACCGGAATATTTAAAATTAACTGAAGCTGAACAAAATTGGATAGAGGAGCATCCTGATTTTATAAAAGGAGGCGGGTGGGTTGAAAAACTTTAAGTCTTGGCTTTCTAAGAAGCTAGAATACTCAAAAACAAGAACGTTTTTGCCTATAGCCAACCGAATAAAATTAGAGAAAACCTTTTATAGTCTTTCTGACGAACGTTTTTTAAACGTTAAAATAGCTGACGAGCATGATGTCGACAGTATTCTTGAAATTCAAAGACTTTGCTATAATGGTCATACACCTTGGGATCGTATAGCCGTATTACATGAAATACGCTACAACAAAAATGCTTTTTATATTATTTTGCATGAAGATAATCAACCTATTGCTTTCGTTGGTGCATGGTTTGTTGCCAGTGAAGCACATATCACTAACATTGCTACTATTCCAAATTATGAAAGAAAAGGGCTAGGAACTTACTTGCTGAAAGAAATAATCCACAGTGCGCTTGAAGAAAATATGTCAAAGGTGACTTTGGAGGTAAGAGTATCTAATCATGTAGCTCAAAGTTTATATACGACTTTAGGCTTCCAAAAAGGTCGTTTAAAAAAGGAATATTATGCTAAAGACCATGAAGATGCATTGGAAATGATCTACATACTTTAAAAAAATTAGACGATAAAAAAGAAGGTTGAATGAACCATGCCAAAGCAAAGATTAAGTATCAGGCGATACAACTTCCACGAAGAAAAAAGTCATCAATTTTATAGCATTGCTGAGCAAGTGTTTAATTATGGCTCTCCTTGGACAGAGGATCAATATGAAGAGACGTTAGCGAGAGATATGCTTGTTTTCTTCGTTGCGGAGATAGATAATCGCTTAATTGGATACATTGGCGGGCAGCTTTTATTTAGTGAAGGTGAAATTTATATATTAGCAGTGTCCGAAGACTTTCAGAAACAGCGTGTTGCTTATCACTTACTTGAACGATTCAAAGAAGAGTGTGAAGAACAAGGAATACGTACGATTTTTTTGGAAGTTAGAAAATCTAATCAAGTGGCACAAAGGTTTTACGAAAAAAATCTTTTTAAAGAAATTTCTGTCAGAAAGAATTATTATAATAAACCTGTTGAAGATGCTTTGATTATGAGATACATCATGAGAAAGAAAGAAGGAAGAGAATGAAGAAAAAACTTATATTAGCAATTGAGACAAGTTGTGATGAAACGAGTGCGGCAATAATAGAAGAGGGGAAAATAATCCTTTCGAATATTGTTGCATCGCAGATTAAAAGTCATCAACGTTTTGGGGGGGTTGTCCCAGAGGTTGCTAGTCGACATCATGTAGAACAAATTACACTTATTATCGAAGAAGCATTGCTTGAAGCCGATGTCACATATAATGAACTAAGTGCCGTTGCAGTTACGGAAGGACCGGGGTTAGTTGGAGCATTACTTGTAGGAGTTAATGCCGCAAAAGCTATTGCCTTTGCACATGATTTACCACTTATTGCGGTTAATCACATTAAAGGTCATATTTTCGCAAATCAATTGGTGAAGCCTTTGAACTTTCCCATCATGTCACTGGTTGTTAGTGGGGGGCATACTGAACTTATTTATATGGAATCGGAGGATTCTTACGAAATTATAGGTGAAACTAGAGATGATGCTGTCGGAGAAGCGTTTGATAAAATTGGACGCGTACTTGGGGTGCCGTATCCTGGGGGGAGACATATTGACCAGATGGCTCATGAAGGAAAGGATACGTATGATTTTCCTCGCGCAATGATACGAGATGATAACTTTGATTTTAGTTTTAGTGGATTAAAAAGTTCATTTATAAATACTGTTCATAATGCCAAGCAGAAAAATGAGAAATTAGATCATAACGATCTAGCAGCTAGTTTTCAAGCAGCTGTTATTGATGTGCTTGTCAGTAAAACAATACGCGCAGCCAAATTAAAGAGCGTAAATCAGCTTGTATTATCTGGTGGAGTGGCTGCAAATAAAGGGTTACGTACAGCCCTTAAAAAAGCTGTAGCAGAAGAATTAAATGATGTAGAACTTCTCATACCGCCGCTTGAATTGTGTGGCGATAATGCAGCGATGATTGGAGCAGCAGCATACATCAACTTGAAAAACAAGGACTATGCCGATTATACCTTGAATGGTAGACCTGGATTAACAGTTTAATAGAAGTCATATGACTAAATATAAAAGGTTGTAACGCATAAGATTTATGCGCTGCAACCTTTTTTTAGTTGATTATGGTTTTTTAGAAAATAAGTAAGTGGTGCGTGCCCTTCACACTAGCAAAGCTGAGCTGAAGGTAACGGAAAACAAGAATGCGTGCCCTTCGCACTCACAAAGCTGTGCTGAAGGTAACGGAAAGCAAGAATGCGTGCCCTTCGCACTCACAAAGCTGAGCTGAAGGTAACGGAAAGCAAGAATGCGTGCCCTTCGTGCTGACAAAGCTGAGCTGAAGGTAACGGAAAGTAAGAATGCGTGCCCTTCGAACTCACAAAGCTGAGCTGAAGGTAACGGAAAGCAAGAATGTGTGCCCTTCGTGCTGACAAAGCTGAGCTGAAGGTAACGGAAAGCAAGAATGCGTGCCCTTCGTGCTGACAAAGCTGAGCTGAAGGTAACGTGACCGAAATTTTAACTTAGTCGTCAGACAAATCATCGAGCGCGATTTGCTTTTCTTCCCATTTTTCCAGTAGCAGTTCCTGTTTGTGAAGCAGCGCTTCGTTTTCTTTAGCCAACTGATCCAACTTTTCAAAATCGTTAGCGATATCAGGAGCGCTTAATTCTTTTTGTGTCATTTCAATCTTTAATTCCACTTCTTCAAGCTCATTCTCAATTGTTTGTATGACACGTTCCAATTTTCTTTGTACTTTCTGATCTTCTTTTTGCTTTTCATACGATTGTTTAGTCGTTGATGAAGAAGATGAACGGTCAGTATCATCATTATCTGTTTGAGTCTCTTTTAATTGCTTCAAGGCTTCTAACTCTTCTTTTTTCTGAAGGTAATAATCATAATCTCCAAGGTAAACATCCGCACCATTTTCATTTAACTCGATAACTTTCGTTGCAATCCTGTTGATAAAGTACCGGTCATGGGAAACGAATAATAGTGTTCCTTCATAATCGATAAGTGCATTTTCTAATACTTCTTTTGAATCAATATCTAAATGGTTTGTAGGCTCATCTAGCAAAAGAAAATTATTTTTTTCCAAAGATAATTTGGCCAAAGCAACCCGCGCTTTTTCACCACCACTTAAAGAAGCAACTGTTTTTTCAACACTATCACCACTGAATAAGAAGGAACCTAACAAAGTACGTATTGTTTGTTCTGGTAGACTAGGGTGATCATCCCAAACTTCGTCTAAAACCGTTTTATTCTTATTCAATAAGTTCTGTTCCTGATCATAGTATCCTAAATCGACTTTGGCACCATAGTGAATTGCGCCATTAAGAGCAGGAATTAATTGATTAATTGTTTTCAATAAGGTCGTTTTCCCAATACCATTTGGACCAACAACAGCAATCGCCTCTTCTTTTCGTATATCCAAGTCAATATCACTAGAAAGAGCATCATGATCATAACCGATTGTCAAGTCTTCAGATTGCAAAACAACTTGTCCAGAAGACCTCTCTACCTGAAATTGAAAGTGAGCGCTTTTTTCATCATTTTGAGGTTTGGAAACAGTATCCATTTTCTCTAATTGCTTGCGTCTTGCTTGGGCACGTTTAGTAGTAGAGGCCCGAACAATATTTTTATCTACAAAGTCTTCGAGTTTCGCTATCTTTTTTTGCTGTTTCTCAAAAACTTTCCATTCGCGCTTTATCTTTTCAGATTTTAACTGGAGGTAATTTGTATAGTTACCAGGGAAATAGTCGACAGAACCTCTATTCACTTCATAAATTTCATTGACTACTTTATCTAAAAAATAGCGGTCATGCGACACAATTAACAATGCTTTTGGATAGTTTTGTAGGTAAGTTTCCAACCAAAATAGTGTGTCAATATCAAGATGGTTTGTAGGCTCATCTAGTATGAGTAAATCTCTTTTTTCTAAAAGAAGTTGGGCGAGGGCAAGTCGTGTTTTTTGTCCTCCAGAAAGATTTTTAATAGGTGTATCATAATCTTCTTCATAAAATCTAAAGCCATACAGCACAGAGCGAATTTCACTTTCAATACCGTATCCATTTTTTTCATGGAAAGTAACTTGAAGGCTATCGTAACGTTTAAGAAGTTCTTCATATTCGGGTCCAGATTTTTTTAAAGTAGAATCGCTTAGTTGATTTTCAATCTGGCGCATTTCTTTTTCCATGTTTAAGAGTGGTTCCGCAATTTTCATCATTTCATTCCAGATAGTTAAAGAAGAATCTAAACCAGTATGTTGATCAAGGTAACCAATGGTCAATTCTTTTTTCTTGTATATGTTTCCAGCGTCAGCTTCCTCTTGGCCGGATAAAATTTCTAATATAGTCGTTTTACCAGCACCGTTTCTGCCAACTAATCCAATTCGGGCATTATCTTTTATTTCTATAGAAACATCATCGAATAGTTTTTCGGCGCCAAAATAGCGTGCGATCTTTTCAGTTTGTAATAATATCATTTTAATATCCTCATTTTCGTAGAATCCTCTTATAGTTATTATCTAATAGTTTATCACACATATAAAAGATAACAATCTTAGCATATGTTTTTTTCGTTTCCATGTATAAAGAAACAATTAAATCAATAAATATTAGGAGGGGTTTTTCACAAAGACAGACAATAATAAATAGCTTAAATTAAGAACATATGTTATTTTATAGAAAAAACTTGAAATTAAGGGCATTTAACTTTGTTTTAACGAAATTAATGCTATAATAGTGAAGAACATCAAACTTGAAGTTTGTGAATATATAAGAATAAATAAAAAGTATTTAATAATATTTACACTAGGTTTTGTTTTGAATGAGATGAGGAGAATGAGAATGGTCGAAAAAAAAATACCTAAAGCTACAGCTAGAAGATTGCCACTTTATTATCGTTATTTAAGATTTTTACACGAAGCAGGTAAAGAGCGTATTTCTTCTGCTAAATTAAGTGAAGCAGTGAAAGTAGATAGTGCTACAATAAGACGCGATTTTTCTTATTTCGGTGCGCTTGGTAAAAGAGGTTATGGATATGATGTTGAAGCGTTAATGAACTTTTTCAGTAAAACGTTGAATCAGGATAGACTTACAAATGTTGCTCTTATTGGGGTAGGAAATCTTGGTCAAGCACTATTAAATTATAACTTCCGCCGTAATAATAATATTAGAATCAGTGCTGGTTTTGATGTAAAAGAAGAATTGATAGGAACCATTCAACAAGGTGTTCCGATATATTCGATAGATGAAATGGTTGATCAACTTGATTTACAGCAAATCGATGTAGCTATTTTAACAGTACCTTCAGATATCGCCCAAGATATGGCCAATAAATTGGTTAAAGGTGGTATTAAAGGTATAATGAACTTTACGCCTATACGTGTTACCGTACCAGAGCATATAAGAGTTCATAATGTTGATTTGACGAATGAGCTTCAAACCTTGATATACTTCATTAACTATTATCAAGATTTAGAAAATATTGATGATGATAGTGACGCTGATGGGGATAATGAGGATATGGATGATTTTATTATTTAAAAAATTATGTAATGAAAAACGGTTCTTTGTCAAATCGTGTTGGTCAGAGATTTCCGAGGTAGAAAGCTTAAATGCTTTCTACCTTTTTTTATGCGACTTTAGTATTTAATTGTTTGTTGATCACTTTTTCTTCTTCAAAAGTTAAGGGTCTGATTTCTTTCTCGGTCTTTTCTTTCAATTTAAAACTAATTAGAATGCGTGCCCTCAAATGACTAAAATTACGATAACCATAACCACTTCGTTTGATTGTTTTAATTTTATTGTTAATGCCTTCAAGGTGTCCATTGGACAAGGTGTACTTACAAGAATTCTCTATGGAACCCAGGTAT
>NZ_FNYW01000082.1 GCF_900109085.1 Alkalibacterium gilvum
AATAAGAATTGTGACAAATTAAATAATTTATTTAATTAGCTTATACTTCTTAATAATACATTTCACTAATGTTGCATTAATTTTTTAACCTATATGTTTGGCCATGATTGTTTTTTTACTTACCGTACTTATCAAGCTTGACCTTAATTTGAAATAGAGAATTTTCCGTATTTTGAGCTGTTTTAAATTGGTTTAAATTGAAACGTATGAGAATATTAGACAATTATTTGGTCCTATATAAGTGAAAAACGTCGCAATTCCTGGTAACAAAAATAAATAGCAGTAAAAATTTTCTGGGAAAATTCATTTCTTGAGCATCAATAGACTTTCTTAAATTCAACAAAACATCTTGTGATTAAATAAACAATGTGTAATACTGGCAATAATTACATTTACGCTATACTAGTCTTGCATAAATATAGTTAAATAATCATTAGGAGATGGTTTTATGTTCGTGAAAAAATTAGTGATAGCATTATCCTCTTTCGTTACTTTGTTCACAGTTGTCGGTTATGCTGGGATTTCTGTCCATGCAGAATCTATTAATGATGATCTCGCTCAACCTAGTTCTCAAGGAGAATATACTGAAAAAGAACTAGAAGAATTAACAAATGAAATAGCAGAAGAGTTAGAATTTTATTTTAGTGAAATAGGTGAAATCGATAAACATGGTAAATACACGGTTACTAATCCGGAACTACTTAGACAAGAAGTAAACAAAGGTAATCCAATTGCTATTGAACTTTATCAGGCTAATTCAATAACACAAGGACCTAGAAATGACGGTATGATATCAACTCTAAGCACTATGGATTTTATCTACTGCACGGTAGGAGAAGAGTATGCTTGGATAGGAACATTACTTAGTGGACAAACAGTAAGAGCACTAACTGAAGCTCTCGCTTCTGGAGCGTGGACAACTGCAGGGAAAATACTTGCACGAGCTGCCTTAGAGATAGGACCCAAAGTGTCTAAGTCTGTTAATCTTGCTTTTGCGGCAGTTTCGTGGTCTGTATCAGCTTATAAATGTAGAGGGAAGTTTTAAGATTGCAAAAAAAGCTTACTAAATTTATAATTTGGCAAAGTATTGAGCCTCCAAAGAATACTTTTAGTAAAATACTTACAGGTATTTTCTGGTTGTTTACTATCTTTTTGATTTCTATGTGTTCAGTATTTATTTATGGATTAGAGATAAACGTGGTAATTAGAGTTCTTCTAATAGCATATTTGGTGCTAAACATTTTATTTACTGGATCAGCATGGGAAATAGTTGGCTATGAGAAAAAAGATTTTTCGGTTAGAAGATGGTTTGTATTGGGAAAATATGCCTTCCCTTTCTATCTCTGGTATGCTGTCTATTACTTGAAAAATCCTGAAAAATTTGGTTTAAAGGATTCAAAATAAGTTATAATCAGTGTTTTTTCCTTATTAAATTGTGATTATAAAAAGGAAGCTAATATAGTATATCAAGAGAGAGAAAGATAGAAACAAAAGAAAATAGTTCAATTATGGTATTGGCTTTGGTTTCTTTATTAGAATTTTACTTGCAGCATTTTTACAATTTTTCTCTAACAATCAAAATGCTTGGGTGATAACCCCTCCTTTTAGCACATTAATCGAGTTGATTATCGGTATTATAA
>NZ_FNYW01000005.1 GCF_900109085.1 Alkalibacterium gilvum
CATCAACTCCAATTGCTTTTCTAAGTTTTGGATTTACCAACTGATTATCTAGATGGCGTAAACTGTTTGTTTCATCATTAATTGCGAATAAAAAGAGTTTCAAAGCACGGTCAAATGTTAATTTTTTGACGTAAGCATCAAAGCTTTGAATAGCTTTTTGAGATTTACCACTTAATTTTTCTAAATTTATAAACGAAAACCATTTGCTTATGGTCATTTTTGTTTTATACTTATCCATGTTGTTGGTCCTTTGTAATGGTCTTGGATAAGTCATCCACTCCCATTATAAAGGATTTTTTTATGCTTTAAAATGCTTAAAATTTTAATGCAACACTAGTGATAATAACTATAAAAAAGGAGCGGTTCAGATCCTGATTTCACAGGCTGAACCGCTCCTTTTTCGTATTGACTATATAAGCCTAAGGTACTACCTACTCTTCAAGAAATCCTTCTTCAGTTAAGAATTCTCGGGCGACTTCTTCTGCTGAACGATCTTCAACATCTACTTGGTAATTCATCTCTCTCATTTGAGCGCTTGTGATTGCGCCATCTAAGACAGATAGGACGTCCTCGACTTCAGGGTGTTCTTCAATGAGCTCTGTTAGCATCAAAGGAGCACCTTGATAAGGAGGGAAGAGGCCCATGTCGTCTTCTAGGACAACTAAATCATACACTTCAATCTGGCTATCCGTACTGTAGGCGTCGATGACATTAACGTCACCCTGTTCAGTTGCTTCATAGCGTAACTGTGGTTCCATGGTAATGACTTCGCCAAAGCTTAAATCGTACATCTTTTGAATACCAGGATAACCATCTTCACGGTCATTAAATTCAAGAGTGAAACCGGCATTGACTTCATTTTGTACAGGCTTCAAGTCGGAAATAGTTTTTAAATCATACTTTTCTGCAAAATCTGATGTTACGGCTAATGCATAGGTATTATTGAAAGCCATCGGATCAAGCAAGGTCATATCATACTCATCTTGCAATTTATCTCTGGCCTCTTCATAAACGGCTTCTTTAGATACACCAGGTTCAGGTACGATATCAAAGAAATTTCCTAAAACAGTACCGGTAAATTCTGTGTAGATATCAATTTCACCTGAGCGCAAGGCGTTGAAAACGAACGTGGTTTTACCAAAGTTTGGTTCCACCTCAGCTGAGAGTTCTGTACCTTGTTCGATAAGAAGCTTATAAGCATTCATTAAAATTTCAGGCTCAGCACCTATTTTTCCAGCGATAACTAAGTCATCTTCGTCGGAGTTGAATAGGGGAACGACAAGAAAGCCTCCGATAATAACAATTGCTGAACCAAGGATAATGGCTGTTCTTTTGAACGACGTATGCTGTAAGTAGCTGAGCAGTCTGTCAAAAAGGATAGCCAATAAAGCGGCTGGTACGGCACCTAAAATAATTAAATAGTTATTTCCACGGTCAATTCCTAGAAGTATAAGACTCCCTAGACCGCCAGCACCGATCAGTGCAGCAACAGTTGCAGTACCTATGATTAAAACAGTGGCCGTTCTTATACCTGCCATAATAACAGGCAAAGCTAAAGGTAACTGAACTTTTATCAACTTCCGTGATTTATTCATACCCATAGCATCGGCGGCTTCATTAAGTGATGGATCAATACCCGTTAATCCGGTGTATGTGTTTCTTAGTATCGGAAGAAGGGCGTATACAATGAGTGCCATGATGGCCGGAATGGATCCTATACCAACCAGCGGAATTAAAAGGCCTAATATCGCTAGGGAAGGAATCGTTTGGAAAATAGCTGTAATTTGAATAATGGGTTCTGCAATTTTTTTATGGTTCATTAAAAAGATACCCAAAGGCACCGCGATAAGAACAGCAATGAATAGTGAAATGAAAGACAACTGCATGTGTTCAATCAAAGCGATCCATAGATCTTGTTGCCTTGACTGTAAGGTTTCTAGTAGCTCACTCATGCTTCAACCTCTTTTCTTCCAGTATTTTCGCCTTGAATTTCATGGGCATAATAATGAATAAGATGATCTTTAGTGATATACACAGGACTTTTAGCTGTTTCCACTTTAATTGCTTCGAAACGAGCCAGAGCAAGTGTTAAGTCATCTAGGGAGGTTTCGGCAGACATCGTCTCATCATAACTAAGTTCTTCAGTTGTATAGAATTCTTTATCCAAGAGCGTTTGGACTGTTTTTTCACCATCATAATGGGGTAAACCTGTGCGAAGGAATTCTTTTACAAAATCATTGGCAGGGTGCTTTAATATTTCATCAGCTGTACCGACTTGTTCGATTTTTCCTTGGTTCATGACACAAATACGGTCTCCGAGCTGTATGGCTTCCTGCATATCATGAGTCACAAAAACAACAGTCTTTTTGAATTTTCGTTGCAATTTTAAAACGTCTTGCTGTAGGCTGTTTCGTGTTATCGGATCTAAAGCCCCAAACGGCTCATCCATTAAAATGATATCGGGATTGGCAGCGAGTGCTCGAATAACACCGATACGCTGTTGCTCACCGCCAGACAATTCTGATATTTGCCGCTTTCGATAAGTCTCCGGATCCAAATCCACACTGGCAAGTAATTCAGTGACGCGATCTTTCATATCCTCTTTTGACCATTTCATCATTTCAGGCACGATGGTAATATTCTCTTCAACAGTCATATTTGGAAAAAGCGCAATCTGTTGTAAAACGTAACCAATATTCCAACGAAGTTCTTGGATGTCATACTCACTAATCTTTCCATCATCAATATATAAATACCCTTCAGATAAAAGGATGAGTTTGTTAATCATTTTTAAAGTTGTTGTCTTGCCGCTTCCGCTTGGACCAATAAGGACAAAAAATTCGCCCTCATTGATTTCTAAATTAAAATCAGAAACGACAGCTATCTTATCATAACGTTTAGTAACATTATCAAAACGTATCATGTTTTTCCGTCCTCCTTTTTCTTCTTCATCAAGTATAACAAACACTACTAATTATCATGTAATCATATACTCATCATTATTGAAGTAAAATTAAATAAACGCTATACTTCATTGAATAAAGGGGATGAATTATGTGATTAAATTAAGACCTATTGAGGAGAACGATAATAAAATAATGGGAGAAATCATTCAAAAAACTCTGGAAAAGAGAGCTTTGAATTTGCCAGGGACAGCTTACTTTGATCCACACTTATTCCAGCTTCATGACTATTATAAAAAAATAAAACATGCCTATTGGGTCATCGTAAAAAATGGCGAGGTTATTGGAGGGTGTGGTATTGGTAGGTTTGGTCAAAGTGAGACCATTGGGGAGCTGCAAAAACTTTACATCCTTGACGAGGAACAGGGTCAGGGTTATGCGCATCTATTGATAAAAAAAGCATTGGCATTTGCGGAAGAAAAGTATGATGCCTGCTATATTGATACGTTTGCTTCATTGAATAAAGCGAACAGTCTTTATGAAAAATATGGCTTTTTAAAATTGAGTGAACCACTAGAAGGTTATGAACACAACGCCTGTGACACCTGGTATTTGAAGAGTTTTGATTGAATAAAACAGTAGTACAAACTACCGCCATTCATTATTGTGGAGTTTATTGAAAAGCCTCGTCCTTGAACGAGGCTACTTTTTTATTTTCAATTGTTTTTTAATCAAGGTAAAAGTAACTACAGGAGATTAATTGATTTTTATAAATGGAGATTAAATTAAAATGATAAGAACCCTCTTTTTTATAGTAGTTATATGATAAAATGATTAGACAAAAGAGATTTTGAAAAGGACGGTAGTATGATCAAACAGATAATAAGTGAAACATTTACATATATGTGGAGAAATAAAAAGAACCGGTTAGTTATGGTTTTATGTCTGGGCGCTGTTCTTTTACATAGTTTAGTGTTGCTGCCCAATAGACCGGGACATGATGAGGTGGATATCACCAAGCTTGAACGCCAGATGGAAGCGAATAAGCAAACCTTTGAGGACCAATTGGAAAAAGGGCTCACCGTTCCAACGTTTTTTACAGGCACAAGTGCTTATGAGGTGGCACGTAATGAATACGTGAATCAACGTGAATTGTTGACGACGCTGAAAAATGGAGATGTCAGACGTTATCTTGAAACACCTTACCGGCCATTAGATGATGAGAATGAGGATGAGCAAGAAGAGGCATTCTCTATTCAAGGTTATGATAAAGAGTGGTATTTCTTAAATCAGAAAACAGATTATTACCTAACAAAAGCAGAGCCTTTAACTTTTCATATGGTGCACGAGCGTACGAGTCTCCAACAGCTTCATCTATTTATGATTGGAAAAGGGCCTTATGTGTTGCTTTTGATTTTGCTGTTCATGATTAGTGACGTCATAACAAAAGATCGCGCACTGCGTACGCAAAAAGCAGGTGTACCTATAAATTGGTTTGGCTATTTACTTGCCCAGTCACTGACAGCTCTTGGATTTGTCACCCTTTTTTTTACAGCGCTATTCAGTATCTTTATTCTGTTAAACGGGCTGCTTTATGGTTTCGGTTCATTTGCTATGCCAGTGGGGATGATTGGAGAAGCCGGCACTACTTACTTGGCACCAACCTTAACTACAATGGAAATTGGAACATTCTTGCTGAAAAGTGTGCCCTATTTAGTACTCTTAATGTATGGCTTTACCCGACTGAATACGTTGTTTAGCTTAATTATAAAGCATGATATCGTAACATTTATCGTATCTGTCTTTATTCTTTTGTTTCCACAACTTTATTACAGCGCAGGGACGGAGAAGTTGCTTGGTGTTCCGATGTCCTTTTATCCACAGAGTTATTACGCTTTTGGTGACGTTATAACGAATCGATTAGCCTTCCCTTATGACAGAGGTTTGCTTGTTCTCGTTATGACACTAGTCATCATTGAAATACTGAATTACACTGCGACTAAGCTAATCAAGCGGCAAGCTTACGTAAGATAGGAGGAGAAAGATGAAGCGTATTTTTAAATGGAATGGACGTTTGCTTTTACGAGACTGGAAGACGCGATTGATACTGATTGGTTTCTTTCTTTTCTTAGGATCATTCTCCTTACTTTATCGTCAGCAGAATGTTGTTTTACCGGAAATGCAATTACGTTCAGAGTACAGCGATGCACATAATATATTCAGATTGATTCCCGATGCGCATTTTGAAGGGGAGCTGGGTGAAGAAGTGGAGCGACGACTTGGGGGAAATTCTTCTTTGATAGGACTTAACCGCTATATTTTAACTCAGCGGGAGGGGAATACGGTGGAAGGTGTAGAAGATGTTGTTTCAAATTATTTGGAAAACGGTAAACAGATGGCATTGAATAATTTATTTTTACTTGAGGCCACGGAGTTTGAATCGCATGACATACTGACCTCAGTCTACTTGCCTACAAAAGCTGAAATAAAACAAGACATTGCTTTTTACGATGCGCTGGATGAAAATAATCTTGCCATTGAATGGAATCCCTATGCCTCATCTGAAATTTTAAAAGAGGAGCTGGAATTATTTATATCCATTGTGTTGTTTATCTTTATTGCTTTACTAGCCGGAGATCACTTTACGAAAGATCAAGTGAATCACTATAGTGTGACCCAAGGATTACCGGTGGCCTTGAAAACAACGTGGCGAACGCGTAGTTTTATATTGTGGCTGATGACCTGGGTGAGTGCTTTCTTTGGTTTCGGGGTAAGTTACGGCCTATCATTATTTTTTGAAACCACTGGGAGCTTAAGTTATCCTGTTGCTCTTTATGTCAATCAAGCCATAACCTATATCCCTTTATGGCAGTACGGCCTGTTATTATTTGGACTTGGTATGATTGTTAGCTATATTTTCCTACTCATCATAACGGGACTCAGTTGGATGATTCAAAATATTTACCTTACTCTTTTCATTGTAGCTGTCCTTGTTTTCTTGCCACAGTTATGGACGGTAATCAATCCAGTCACTTCCTGGCAACCTTCGTTTTATACCGAAATTGTATCTGTAGTGACGGGGGAAAGTGCAGCATTATTTAATTTACCCGGTATCACGTTCTGGAAACTACCGATTATTGCGTTTTTAATATGGCTAATTCTTGAAGGTGTATTCCATCTTATTTTTAAATTGATTCCGACACAACGATCTGGACTGAAAAGGAGGGTGACACAATGACATTAGAAGTGAAAAATTTAAACGTAGCTTATGGTGAGCGTGAGATTTTGAATGATATCTCTTTCAAATTAACGGATGGTCAGATTATTGGACTGGTGGCACCAAATGGAACAGGAAAAACAACGTTATTCAATGCTATTATGCGCTTTATTCCAGTTAAATCCGGACAAATATTCGTCGATGACAAGGAGTATACATCAAGTGACAAGGATATTTTAAAGCTCCACCAGCTGATTACTTTTTTTCCAGATCAGTCTGATTTGCATGAGAATTTCAGTGGAACAGAGCATATCGAGATGTACGCAGAAATGTGGTCAGGGGATAAAGGTAATGTTAGAAGTATAATCAATCAGTTAGATATGGGAGATTATGTTGACCGCAAAGTCAGTACTTATTCACTGGGCATGCGACAGCGTCTGTGTTTTGCTATGATCATTGCTTCGGACACACCCATCATGTTTATGGATGAAGTGATGAATAGCTTGGATCCAGAGAACGTGTCACTTGTTTCAAATATTTTGATTGAATTAAGAACGCAAGGGAAAATTATTATCGTAGCATCTCATTTACTAGATAATCTCGATGAATATGCAAATAAAGTTTTTTTCCTTAAAGAAAGACAGGTCCACTTCATCTTTGACCATGAGGATGAAAAAAAGGATTACTTTAAACTTTTATGCACAGAACAACAGGCAAAGCAGCTACAAGAAACTGTCTCTTTGCCAAATAAAACGATACATTTAGGGAATAACATTCTTTGTATTCCACTTGATAAGTTAAGTGAAGCTGAACAATTAGGGATTTATAAACAATTACGGCATTTAAAAAATGTTGAAATCACAGTAGGACCTCTGGGCACTTCTGAATATTACTCACATTTATATGGTCTGGATATTCATTCATATGATAGGGGGCATGAGGATGAAGCAGCTGTTTCAAAGTAAAAAGACATTGATTATTGTACCTGTCCTCTTTTTAATTCTTACAGGATGCTCCTTTGCAGGGATACGTTCACCTTTATATGATGGGAAGCCTGTTGAACCCAATGAATTAGCTATCAAGCAATATGACCAAACGCAACAAATCAATGTAGAAAATGAAGCCTATTATTTCAGACATCCGCTGAGTGACTCGCTATTTGAACCGTCCTTAGAATTTTCAGACAAAGAAACGGTAACTTTAAACGTTGGGACCTATGAAGTAGGAGAAGATTTACCAGAAGGACGTGTAATATTGGAAGGCCATCCCAGTGATTTTAGTCCTCAAGTATTTACGATTCGTGCGGGGAACGTAACGGTTTTTGATGATAATGGTCTGGTTACATTTGAAAATCATTTTCAGGAAAGAATCGGTGTGATGCAAGCTGTGGTTGACTTACGTGAGGGGCAAACGGTAAACGTTGATGGAGAATCTTCTGAAATTTATGTACACTATAATAAGAAAACGTTATTGAATCCGTTTGATATGGAAGCAGATGCTAAACCTGAACTTGCGTCAACTGAAACCTTAAGAGCAGGACATTATGAAGTAGGAAAACATATTGAAGCAGGATCTTATATGTTGGAAGACTTCGCTGCTCCACGTACAGCAGTGCTCTACCACTTTACAGAAAAAACAGTAAAAGTCGTTGAGCTAACAGCTAACAGAGGTCTTAAGCCATCGGCGTCAGAGTTGAATGAAGCAAGGTATGAAACGGAAGATGTGAGTGAAGAAGATAAAAAAGACGAACAGACTGATGCACCGTATCAGTCCGTCAAGCCGGTCATTCATTTAAAAGAGGGAGATAAATTGTATTTACCAATGCTTGACTGGTTGAAATTGAAAGTAAACTAAGGAGGCAACTATGTATTTATCCTGGATAAGAGCTGAGCAATTCTATACGTTTATTATGCCGCTAGTCATTATCTTGCTGCTTTTTTTAACAATTGCTTTTGTTTTTACTTATACCTATACAGATCCTAATAAAACATCCCGTAAATATTTCAGTCGCGGTTATTTTGTTTTGGTTGGACTGAGTGTGGTTTATTTTGTCTTTGGTCATCTGAGATACAATTATTGGATAGAACAAAATGACTATATTAATCCGGGAATTCGGTCATCTCAAACTATACTGGGCATTGAAACGTCAGAAGATCCTTCTATTGTAAAAACGTATCGTCGTTCTGGAACCTTGAAAGAAAACTTGAAGGCACTTAAAATGTACGAATCAAAAAAGGTGAGCATTCCTTTTAGCTATGATTATGCTGGATCAAATGAAAATAATCATTATTTTACTTATGGTAAAAATAGTCAGTACGTATTTATTTTACAAGGGAAAATAAATTGGACAAAGAAAAAACGAGAGCTAGTTGGCTTTGAGTTTAGTTTGACAGATGAGCGATTCAAAGATATTGGCTTTTATAGTGAGCCTAATATTATATTTGACTCGCTCTCGCTGCCAGAAACTGAGCAGAGAGTGTTAGCGGATATCGATGTAAATGATGCATTATCAATAAATGAAATGATCAGTGGTTGGAACTTTGGACGGCAATTTTATTAATTAACTTGAACAGAAGGAGAGGTCTAACTCGTCGTTGTGTTTTGACTTCAAGACTTGTAAAATAAGGGAAGAAATAAAAACAAAGGAGATTACTATGAATATAGAAGTATTTACACAGTTCCGCTTAGTTTTTGGATTAATTCTTATTATATTAGGTCTGTTTCTTATCCTGTCTATCCTACCAAAAGGACGAGACGCTGTCGTCACTTTCTTTTCTGTGCTTGTCGTGTCCATTACTCATGCATCGGTAGCCATTGCCTTAATCATTACTGAAAATATGTTTTTAGAAAAACTTTCACTAGAGGGAGATTCATTAACTTTTTATATGTTTTTAGGCATTCTTATCTTAGCCATACTTAATCCAATCATTTATAAACTACGAAATAAATCAAAACGTCGAGGGTCTTCCTACTCATTTAGATAGGTGTGTAATTTTATAATGATAGTCCTGTTTTTGTCATGTGACTTAAGCAGGGCTTTTTATTTTAAATAAAAAAGGCTGGGACTTTTTCGTCTCAGCCTTTTTGCGTTTTGTAATTATATTTTAACGTGTATTGATTCATTTTAGGTAACATCACTTCAAAACTATTACTTGGATTTTCTTTTGAAAAAGTAAAAGCCGCCTGAGACAACTAAAATAACAACCAATATACTACTTAACAGCATTGGGAAATTCAATGCACTATCTTTAACGCTAGCAGATGCTTCCTCCACATTTTTTTCGCGTGACTCTTTTTCATTTTTCGTAGCGTCTTCTTTCTTTTTCTTAAGGTCAGCCTGAGCCGATGCCAGTTCTTTTGGATTAAATACAGCAAGCGTTGGTGTGTTATTAGTTACGCCAACAACGCCCCCTTTTGTATAAGCATCACCTAGCATAGACCATGTTTCTTCGCTTTCAGACCATTGATATAAAGCATCCTCGTTGTACTCTGCCGCTGGTGTGTAAAAGCGGTAAGTCATTTGAGAAGGAAAGTCTGTCAAAGCTTTACCGTCTTGTTCAATACTAAAAGTTAAAGGATTGCCTTTGGTAAGACTATCAAAAGCCACAGCCTTTTTGGCTTTATCAAAAACTATTTGAGCATTTGCGTCCAATAAATTACTGGAAGGGATGACCCATTCTAAATCTGCACGTGCAATTAAAAGGATAATATTTTTATTCCTCAATATATCCACTTGATCATGAGATAAGTTGACTTGATCTATATGCTTAAGCGAGGCATCAAAAGAGATAGCGAGAACGCCATTTTCGGCAATACCTTTGATATCTTCATCTGCGACCGTAGCAGCGCCTTTTGTTTCCGAAGGACGAATCCAAACTGTTTTTTGTTGGGCCGCTCCTTTGTCACTTTTTTTATCCGCTTCGTCATCTGTCGTTTCGGTTTCTTCGGATGACTCTTCTTCTTTGTTCTGATTTTTATTTGACTCTACATCAGTGGTTTGGTCCTCTGATTTTGTTTCCTCTGAGTCATCTTTGCTACTGTCACCGGATTTTTCAGAATCAGCGGTCTCTTTATTTGTGGAATCATCGTTTTCATCAGATGTTATATTTTCTGACTTCTCTTTATCTTCTTCGTTTTGATTTGTGTCTTCAGTATTTTTCTCTGAATCTTTATCTGACTTGTCTTCAGGTGTTTCTTTTTCATCGTCAGTTTCTTTAGGTTCTTCGGTGTCTTCTTTGGGAGTTTCTTCCAAAGGTTCATCAGGCTCTTCATCCGTGGTTTGTTTCGCGTACTGAACAAGGCCATAGCCGTAAATAAGGTCACGTCCTGTTTCGCCTAAATCCAGTGAGCGATCAATCATACGCTGACGGATAGTCCGTGTACTATCATTAGGATATTTTTCCATTAAAAGTGCTGCAATACCAGCCACGTGTGGAACTGCTTGTGACGTCCCAGACATGGCGACGTGAGCACCATTAATACCTAAGCTTAAAATGTTCTGGCCCGGAGCAGCGAGTTCATTTTCGGGAGCTATCATGGAATCACTAACATGAGTTTGTTTTTGATTAACACCCGCTACAGCAATGACTTCTTCGTGAGCAGCTGGGTAATCCGTTGTGACATTTTCTTCTGTCATATTCCCACTTGCCGCAACCGTCATGATGCCTTTACTAGCAGCTAATTTAATAACTTCGTGCACTTCGTTATTCGGGTGCGCATAGCCCGAACTGATGACGATAATATCCATTCCGTTATCTATAGCCCAGTTGAGTCCGGAGAGTAAATTTCCAACACGCGTTTTAGATCCCTTGCTTTCATGGTAAACTTTAACACCATAAAGATTGATCCCTGGCGCAATACCTTGTGTACGTGAGCCTTTTTTTGCGCCCATAATTCCGGCCACATGTGTCCCGTGTCCAGAGTGGTCATTTGTCCATGGGTCAGGGCCCAACTCATCATCTTCTAAAAAAATACTATGGCCGCCTGAATAAGTGATTTCTGAATGTTGGTAGAAACCTGTATCCAGTATGGCTACATTCACATTTTTTCCAGTATAGCCTTCTTCAAATGCATCAAACGTCCCAATCATATCTTGATTCCAGTCTTCACTACTTACTGGATAAGTAGACTGGCTTGTTTCAACTTCTTGATCGTAAGTAATGCGTCGCACATTTTCCTGAAGACTAATATCTCTGACCGCCGAAGTTGGAACCGACATTGTTTGAATAGGCAAGACGTCCATCGTAGTAACGTTTTTAAAACGTGGGTCCAGTGAATCTTCATCAGGAACGGTTTCTTTATATCGAACAATGATATCTATATATTCTTCTGACGCTGCTTTATCTGAGTTTTCTTCAGCGAATAGTTTACTAGCAGGTAAGAAGAAGGATAACAAAAAGACTAAAAGTATTAGCTTTGTCCCTTTTCTTATAATATTTTTACTCACACAATCTGACTCCTTTATCTTTCTTGCTTCAATGTATTTTTTATTTAATCTATCTAATGTATATTTCATAGCAGCATGTACTAATATAGTATCACAAGAAAGAAGGATAAGAGTGATGAAAAGCTCTTTTTTAGAAAAGAATCATCTCAGAATAAGTCACATTTTGTTGAAATCCTATGATATTTATTTAAAAATGGTAGTATAAATGGGACAGATAGATGTTAGTAAAAAGAAGGAAGTGGCAGAATATGTTTAACTATGAGCATTTCCTCAGTGACCTACAGGAAGAGTTTCCTCTGATGAGTGAATGGTTATTTTATATAAAAGAAAATAGTGAAGACGTAAAATGGATATATGATATTATCACTGTTTCACCAGAAAAATTTGAACAACAATTACTCTATTTATCCGAAGGGATTCGTTTGCTCCCAACACGACCAGTTAGTCTATCCGTATTCAGCCAAATTATTACACTCGATGCTAATGCCTTTGACCCTGGAAGTACGCTAGGAAAATTATGGGTACATGTATTAGCAGAAACGAAGCGTATGGATAAAAAAGAGAGCATTAACTATCCTGAAAATAATGACGCCATAACAGCATTATTAAACGACTATCTTTTATTTAGAGAGGACATATCGGATTCGGTAACTATCGCTAATTTATATGCAGAAACACGTTCAGGATATCATCCTGTTTTTGAAGCGGCAGTCTGGACGCATAGTGTGTTGACCATCCCTTTGCGAGAAGTAGGGAAGTTGAGAGCTGTTTATCCTGCGCATGAGCAGGCGATTGTTTGGATTTTTGATGATGCAGAGGTGTTTAGCCGTATCGCTGATAGTGTCCCTGTTTTACCGATGATGTGTACCCAAAAACAATGGACACAGACAACTTGGGAAATTTTAGATCGTCTCGTTGAAAATGGCTCAGAGCTTCGGTTTGTCGGAGACTTAACCCCTGCTGGTATTGTGCGGGCAGAAGAGCTGTTATTACGTTATCCGAATAAGACTCAGACGTGGCGAATGGATATCCAAACCTATTTGAAGGCAAAAGATAAAAATGTAAAGTTAACCGAATTAGATTATTCTTTATTAAATAAACAGCAGGTTGACTACTTGGCATGCTTAAAGGATGAAATGCGTGATCAGGGGCACCCGGGGAAAATGATTAAAGTTATTGCTGATTTAATAGAAGAATTACAACATTATTATAGAAATTAGAGAGCATCTGTTCTATGATATAAACGACGGTATAATGATACGATTTAAAATTAAAAGTATAGTGAAAGGAGAAAATCTTTGGCTACATTAACTGATGTTGCAAAGAAAGCGAATGTTTCAAAAATGACGGTTTCACGTGTGATCAATCATCCCGAGCAAGTAAGGGATGAGCTGAAAGAACTTGTATACGAGGCCATGAGAGAATTAAATTATCGGCCTAATGCAGCCGCAAAGGCGTTAGCCAATAAGCGGACACAAATTATCAAATTACTTATTTTGGAAGAAATGGATACAACCGAACCGTATTACATGTTTCTCTTAACAGGAATTGCGAATGAATTAGATAAGTACGCATATAGTTTACAATTATTAACCCGAAACAACGTTCAAATTGGTGATTCTGATGGCTTTATTGTTTGTGGCATGAGAAAAGAGGATGAAGAACTTATCAAAAATTTGGATAAGCCTGTTGTTCTTTTTGGTCATAATGAAATGGGCGAAGACTTCATCGATAGTAACAATGAACAAAGTATGGCAAAGGCAACGCAATATGCCATCGAAGAAGGGTATGAAAATATCGTTTATATTGGTATTGATATTGATGAACCCTTTGCGCATGCTAGGGAAAAGGGCTATACAAAAGTAATGGCTGATAATGGAAAAGAAGCATGTACTTATACCCTGGGTAATCGCTCCCGCTACTCAGCTGCTTTTATTAAGGAACATTGGAATGAATTTCAAAAAAACACGTTGTTTCTATGTGCGTCAGATCGATTAGCGATGGGGGTAGTACGTGAAATTAAAGAACAAAATGGAAATATTCCAGAAGATTATGGAGTGATTGGACATGACGGCGTATTTCTAGATCAAATTGCCCACCCTCATTTAACGACATTGAAACAATCAATTACCGAAATGGGAGCCGCTTGTGCCAGGATGGTATTGAAAAAAGTGAACCAAGACGGGAAGCCACAAGGAAATCAATTGTTTGAAACAGAGTTGAAACGTGGCGGGACGACACGTTAAGTAATTACTCAAAAAAAGCTTTTAATTGGACGGCTTGTTCGTCTAGTTAAGAGTTTTTTTCTTGTTCGGTGATAGGATCAAATGCCAAATGGAAAAACAGAACAAAATAAAAGGGAGAGACCGTTATTTTATATTACATATGAAACTGTTACCGATAACACAACGATAGTTCTTGTTTATTTATCTCTAAATGCTAAAATCGAATTGAAATCGCTTCAATTAAAGAAGATGAATAACTAAATAAACAATTAAAAATAAATTATACTATATAAAAGGAGCTTTTTATGGATACAGCAGCAATTTATCATCGCTCAGAAAGTGAGTATGCTTATTTATACGAAAAAGGACACTATCATATTCGCATTCGTACGAAAGCAAAAGACGTCGATAGTGTTGAATTAATTAGTGGTGACCCTTATTCTTTGGATGAAGAAAAATGGTATACAGAAGGTAAAGAAATGAAGAAAGTTGCAACGACAAATATGCATGACTATTGGATGATTGATACACATGAACCGACAAAACGCATGGCATATGGTTTTCGAGTGATTGGAAAGGACGGCATCGAGATATTCTATTCCGATCAGGGAGTCTATCCCTTTGAAAAAGCATTCCTTGAACAGATGAATTTCTATTTCCGGGTTCCTTATATTCACGAAATTGATGCCTTTCGCGCGCCGGATTGGGCGAGTGAAACCATTTGGTATCAGATTTTTCCAGATCGTTTTAATAATGGAGACAAGAGTAATGATCCCAAAGGCACGCTTTCTTGGGGGAGCAAAGCGCATCCGTCCCGTGATGATTTTTACGGAGGGGAATTACAAGGTGTGCTGGATAAATTAGATTATCTAGAAAGTCTAGGTATCAATGGTATCTACTTCACACCGATATTTAAAGCACATTCTAATCATAAGTACGATACAATTGATTACAAAGAGATCGACCCAGACTTTGGGGACAAGGCTCTCTTTAAAAAAGTTGTGGATGAAGCTCATAAACGTGGTATCCGTATTATGATTGATGCCGTCTTTAATCATGTAGGCATTCAGTCCAGCCAATGGCAAGATATTTTAAAACATCAAGAAAAATCTAAATATAAAGATTGGTTCTATATTCACTCTTTCCCAGTTCAGGATGTCAGCGGTCTGAGTACAGATGAATTAGAGAACGTTGGTCGTGTAAATTATGATACGTTTGCCTTTACAGGCCATATGCCAAAGTTGAATACAGCTAATCCGGAAGTTCAAGACTATCTTCTGGATATCGCGACTTATTGGATCAAGGAATTTGATATTGACGCTTGGCGATTGGATGTAGCGAACGAAGTGGACCATTTCTTCTGGAAACGATTCTTTAAAGAAACAACCGCAATTAAAGAAGATCTCTATATTTTAGGAGAAATATGGCATTCATCCCAGAATTGGTTGAATGGGGATGAATTTCATGCGGTTATGAACTATGCATTTACTGATAATATTGAGAATTATTTCTTTAAAAAAATACTCTCACCGTCCCGTTTGGTGTCTAGCTTGAATAGTCAATTAATGCTATACCGAAAGCAAACAACAGAGGTTATGTTTAACCTATTGGATTCACATGATACACCTCGTGTCTTATCAAAGGCTAACGGGAATAAGCACCTTGTGAAATCTGCTATGGCTTTTCTCTATTCACAACCAGGTGCACCGTGCATGTATTATGGTACGGAGATAGGCATGGACGGGGAAGCGGATCCTGATTGTCGAAAGTGTATGATCTGGGATGAAAACAAGCAAGACCATGATATGCTTGACTTCTCCAAAGGACTTATTCAATTTCGTAAAAAATATCAGAAAATTTTAAGTCACGGAGAGACCGAATGGCACGATGTTAGGGATGATGAGCAATTTATTGGCTTTAAACGTAAGCTAGGGAATCAAGAACTGCATTTCTACTTTAACCAAGATGAGGATGCAGCCTTTCTCCCGTTACTCCCTTATAATGCAAAAAAAGTTTTTGGGTTTAATGAAGAGACCTATGAACAGGATGAAGTCCTTCATCAGAATGGTTTTTCAGTATACTATTATGTAGATAACGAAGAAGAGAAGAAGCAACGCATGAGTAAAAAACGTCAACGTGCAAAGAAACGAAAGGTATTACTTGAAGCAATACGAACAACTTGATTGTAAGATTCTAGAGATTGGATGTGGAGATAATGAGAAGAATAGCGAAAATTGACCCATGGAAAGTGATCACTACTGAGGTTAAACAGGATAAACGCGTCCAAGAAAGTTTAACATCTATTGGTAATGGCTACATGGGGTTACGTGGAAATTTTGAAGAAGGATACTCTGGTGATACGCATATTGGAACATATTTAGCCGGTATATGGTATCCAGATAAAACACGCGTTGGCTGGTGGAAAAATGGGTATCCGGAGTATTTTGGCAAGGTCATCAATGCAACAAACTTTATCCCTGTAAGGATTCTTATTGACGAACACCCAATTGATTTAGCCGTCGATGAAGTAAAAGAATATCAGCTTGAACTGGATATGAAAACAGGACTACTTAAGCGTACATACGTCTGGTCTAAAGACGGTATCGAAGTCGAATTTAATTTCACACGCTTTGTTAGTATTAAAACCAAGGAATTAGCTGTCATCAATATTGAGGCAAAAGTGCTTCGAGGTAACCCAATGATTGAAATAATGCCTCTTCTTGACGGAGATGTCGTAAATGAAGATAGTAACTATGATGAGAAGTTTTGGCTTGAGTGCGATCGTGGCTTAACACCGTATCCATATTTAACAACAAAAACGCTTGAGAATAACTTTGGAACTGAGCGATTTACAGTGACAACAATGATGAGTAATCATGTTAAAGGACTAAGTAAAGAGGATACAAACGAAGCTGAAATGATGGTGTCTGAAACCTATAAAGGAAATGTACCTGAAGGGGAAACGGTCACGTTGACAAAGCATGTGTCTGTAGTAACAAGTCGGGATAGAGCGGCGTCGGATCACATAAAAGTCGCACAAGGTATTCTAGATGAAGCTAGCAAGGAATCATTTAATGAGTTAAAGAATGCACATATAAATGAGTGGGCAGAACGTTGGAATAATGCCGATGTTGTGATTGATGGAGATGCGGAAAGTCAGCAGGGGATTCGTTTCAATATATTCCAACTGTTCTCAACGTATTACGGAGAAGACCCGCGTTTAAATGTTGGACCTAAAGGCTTTACGGGCGAAAAATATGGGGGTGCAACGTATTGGGACACAGAATCGTGTATTTTACCTATGTACTTGTCGATAACGGATAAGGAAGTATCCAAACAATTATTGTTGTATCGATATAACCAGCTTGAAGAAGCATATGTTAATGCATCCAAACAAGGGTTAAAAGGCGCTTTGTATCCTATGGTGACATTTACAGGAATTGAATGTCATAACGAATGGGAAATTACCTTTGAAGAAATACATCGTAATGGTGCGATTGCTCATGCAATATTTAATTACACGACGTATTATGATGATGAGTCGTATTTACTTGATCAAGGCGTTGAAGTATTAACAGGTATATCTCGCTTCTGGGCCGACCGTGTTCACTATTCAAAACGTGCAAAAAAATATATGATCCATGGCGTAACTGGGCCAAATGAGTATGAAAATAATGTTAATAACAATTGGTATACCAATACAATGGCTGCTTGGACGTTGCGTTATACATTAGAAACACTGGATAAATTATCTAATGAAAAGAAAGCGCAGTTAGATATCAGCGACCACGAACGAAATCAATGGCAAGATATTGTTTCAAATATGTACTTCCCTGAAGATGAGGCATTAGATATTTTCGTTCAACATGATACGTTTTTGGATAAGGATTTGCGCCCGGTAGATGCTCTTAGCCAAAATGAACGCCCAATCAATCAGAATTGGTCATGGGATAAAATTTTGCGCTCACCATTTATTAAACAGGCAGATGTCTTGCAGGGCATGTACTTTTTGAATCATGAATTCAAGTTTTCTGAGAAAGAAAATAATTTCAACTTTTACGAGCCAATGACTGTGCATGAATCGTCTCTTTCACCTTTAGTCCATTCGATTCTCGCTTCAGAATTAGGAAAAATAGAAAAAGCCTTTGAAATGTATGAACGGACAGCGCGTTTGGATCTGGATAATTACAATAACGACACTGAAGACGGCCTGCATATTACATCAATGAGCGGTGGATGGCTGTCTATCGTTCATGGATTTGCAGGTATGCGTACATTGACTGGAGAGCTGTCTTTTGCCCCTTATTGTCCTGAAAAGTGGAATGGATATGACTTTAAACTGAAGTATCGTGGACGACTAATTCAAGTCATCGTTCATAAAGAAACGGTAGAGTTTGTCTTAGAAGAAGGCGACGCACTAAGCTTCACATTATACGATAAAGAAGTCCTACTCAAAGACAATCTCAAACAAGCTATTCAAAAGTAAAAAAGAATAGAACGTATCTTCGGATGAGTTCTCACTTTTGAAAAGCAAAAGAGCTCTTTTGTTGAACTAACAGAGAGAGCAAACACAGTGGATGAGTATCACTTAAAACGAGAGAGCTGTTACACGCTTATTGTCATAATTTGAGTGAGTAGTTTCAAAGTATATCAGTAAGCATAAAATGATTTTACCCCCTATAAAAGCAATAACAGAAAAAAAGAGAGATGATGATCTCTCTTTTTTCATAGTTAAAATAATTAGAAATCACAAGGAGGACATTATGATTAAAGGATTAATATTTGACTTAGATGGCGTAATCACAGATACAGCAGAATATCACTATCTAGCATGGAAAAGTTTGGCAAAGAAACTTGATATAAAAATTGATCGGGAATTTAATGAACAATTAAAAGGAATTAGCCGCATGGATTCACTGGATTTGATTCTTAAACATGGAAACAAAGAAAATGAGTATACGGAAGAAGACAAGTTAAAACTGGCCGCTCAAAAAAATGAAGAGTACCAAACATATATTGAAAAAATTACGTCCGATGATTTACTTCCAGGAATAGAATTATTACTTAAAGAAGCTAAGGAAAAAGAAATGGGGATGGCCTTGGCTTCCGCAAGCAAGAATGGTCCAAAAATAATTAAACAACTAGGAATCGATGATTTATTTAAAGGAACTGTTGTTGATCCGGCTTCATTAAAAGCTGGGAAACCAGCCCCTGAGATATTCCTTAAGGGAGCTGAATTGTTAGGAATAGAACCAAATGAATGTATCGGTCTGGAAGATGCTGAAGCTGGTGTTGAATCAATCAATGCAGCAGGGATATTTTCAGTTGGAGTTGGCTCGAAATCTGCAATGGCAAAAGCCGATTATATTGTAGAAAGCACGAAAGAACTAACTTTAAATGACATTTTAAATCAAGCCCAAAAATAAGAATGTAAGGAGAGAAATACTTTATGAAGTGGTGGCAGAACGCAGTTGTTTATCAAATTTATCCACGTAGTTTCAAAGATAGTAATGGGGATGGTATTGGTGACATTCCAGGAATAATCAGTGGTTTAGATTATTTAGAAAATCTAGGTATTGATGCTATCTGGTTGAGTCCAGTGTATCAGTCACCTAATGACGATAATGGATATGATATCAGTGATTACCAGGCAATCCATCCAGATTTTGGAACGATGGAGGATATGAATCAGCTTATAAAAGAAGCAGATAGTCGAGGCATTAAAATCATTATGGATCTGGTCGTCAATCATACAAGTGACGAGCATAAGTGGTTTGTTGAAGCAAAGAAAAGTAAAGATAATAAATACCGCGATTATTATATCTGGCGTGATCCCGTTAATGACGACCTACCCAATGACTTGAAATCCACGTTTAGTGGTCCAGCTTGGGAATATGACGAAAAGACTGAACAATATTATCTTCACTTATTTAGCAAAAAGCAACCAGATTTGAATTGGGAGAACGAAGAGGTTCGCCAGGCAATATACGACATGATGAATTTTTGGCTTGATAAAGGTATCGGTGGTTTCCGCATGGATGTCATCGACTTAATTGGTAAAAAACCAGATGAAAAAATAACTGGAAACGGACCTAAATTGCATGACTATTTGCAAGAAACGCACGAGTTAACTCTGAAAAATAAAGATGTTATGACCGTTGGTGAAACATGGGGAGCGACACCTGAAACAGCTAAGCTTTATTCTGATCCAGAACGTGATGAATTATCGATGGTCTTTCAATTTGAACATATGCAACTGGATGAGCAAGCAAATGGCAGCAAATGGGATTTAAAAGCACTTGATTTAATAGAATTAAAAAAGGTAATGAGTAAATGGCAAGTTGAGTTAGAAAACAAAGGATGGAACAGCCTTTTTTGGAACAATCATGATCTTCCTCGAATCGTCTCTCGATTTGGTGATGATGAAAACTATCGTGTTGAAAGTGCTAAACTCTTCGCGATTCTGCTACACCTTATGAAGGGAACACCCTATATTTATCAAGGGGAAGAAATTGGTATGACAAACAGAAGCATCCAATCGATTGACGACGTGGATGATATTGAAAGCATCAACATGTACAAGGAAAGATTAGATGAGGGCTATTCTAAAGAAGAACTTATACATGCAATCAATACTAAAGGACGCGACAATGCGAGAACGCCCGTACAGTGGAATGCAACGGAAGAAGCAGGGTTCACTACTGGCAAACCCTGGTTACCCGTTCAACCTAATTACAAACACATTAATATTGAAGCAGCCCTTGAATCGGATGAATCTATCTTTTATACGTACAAGGAACTCATTACACTACGCAAGGAAAATCCAATTGTTGTATGGGGTGATTATGAACTGCTTTTACCCGAAGATGAAACACTCTTTGCTTATAAGCGTAGCTACGAAAATAAAACCTGGTTAGTTTTAGCCAATGTCAGCAAAGAAACCAAAGAATTGAAAATGCCTGAGAACAACTCTATCGAAAGAGTAATTATGTCGAATTATGGTAGAAATGAAATTGACTTGGAAAGCATAGAATTACAGCCTTTTGAAGCCTTTGTTTTGGAATTAAAAAGGGGTTAAAAAGTAAGTAAAGTATGAGAGGAAACCTGATACCGGTAACATTGGAAAAACAATTGCAACCGCTAACGAAAGCTTATATAGTTAAAATGTAATCACTTACAAAACATGTTTTAACAAATCAGATTTCTTTAATTTTTAATATGCGTTAGAAGATGAAGTGAGAGACAAATGTAGATAAAAATATATTAGGAGGTAATACAATGTTAGAGAAGAAATTATGGTACAAAGGGCTATTACTACTTTCCACTGCTGGACTACTTGCTGCATGCGGAACAGGTGATAATTCAGATTCAGAAGATACATCAGGTGATACTTCAGAAGATACTGCAAGTAACGAAATTCCTGAAAAACCTGACACACTAAAAGTTTGGGTCAACGATGAAGAAGCACAATTAAACGCTTATGATGAAATTACATCTAACTTTACTGAAGAACATGGTATCGAGATAGAAATTACACCGTACAGCATGTTGGAGCAAACAGAAGGGATGAGTCTAGATGCACCGTCTGGTCAAGGACCTGACTTATTCTTCCAGCCCCATGACCGTATGGGAGATATCCACTTGCAAGGTTTAGCTGCAGAACTGGAATTAACAGATGATCAAATGGATCGTTTGGGTGAGTACAACGAAGAAGCTGTAACGGCATTCAGTTATGAAGGAGCTCAATATGGTATTCCAGCTGTTGTTGAAACATATGGTTTGTTCATCAATACAGATCTGGTCGAAGAAGCACCTGAAACAATAGAAGACTTGACTCAGACCGCTGCTGACCTGACTGAAGGCGAACAATACGGCTTTATGATGAACGCGGCCGACTTATACTTCACCTATCCGTTTATCACTGCTGATGGTGGCTACATCTTTGCCCAAAACGAAGATGGTTCTTACGACACATCAGATATCGGTTTAAATACACCGGAAGCTGTTGAATCAGTGGAAAGTATTCAATCATGGTTTGAAGATGGACTTATGCCTCAAGGAACTGATTTAGAAGTTGCGAACAGCTTGTTCATGGACGGACAAGTAGGAATGATCATCAACGGCCCTTGGGCTATTCCAGACTATGAAACAGCACTTGGAGATAGCTTGATGGTTGCTGAATTGCCTTCAAAAGATGGCGAGCAATTAACATCATTCTCAGGAAACAAGGGATGGCTTGTTAACTATTATACAGATAATCAATATTGGGCAACAGAATTGGCACTCTTTATGACAAATGCAGAAAGTTCAGAAACATATTATGATGTCGCTGGTGAATTACCTGCACACACAGCTGTAGAAATTGAAGATGAGCTAATGGCACCGATTTTTGCTCAGACAAAAAATGCACATCCAATG
The DNA here is from genome assembly GCF_900109085.1 of Alkalibacterium gilvum. GTDB lineage: Bacteria > Bacillota > Bacilli > Lactobacillales > Carnobacteriaceae_A > Alkalibacterium > Alkalibacterium gilvum. The sequence continues at coordinate 22,210 of NZ_FNYW01000005.1, forward strand.
CCAAACATTCCAGAAATGTCACAAGTATGGGATCCAATGGGTGATGCGCTTCAGTTTATCCAACAAGGCGACGATGTACAGGAAGTATTAGATGAAGCTGTTCAAACAATTGAATCAGAAATTTCACTAATGGGTCAATAATTAAGATAAAGTATAGCGTCTAGCTAATTTGAAATTGGAGATTGAGTTACTTTTGACTCGATCTCCTTCTTCATATTAGTTGATTATGTGTAAAGAGCTGATATGTTCAACTCTTTAGACATAAGGAACTACTATAAGGCGAGTAGAAGGAGAGAAATTATGGCTAGTAACAATAATCAAAATAAACCGACTCAGACACGTGTGGCCAATATGAATCATAGTCCAAAAAAGGCAATGTTGTTATCAATTATACCCGGTATGGGGCAGATTTATAATAAACGAAAATTAAAAGGAATTGCCCTATTTATACTATTTGCTGCCTTTGCATTTGTGATGTTCGATTTTGTTACCTCAGGGCTGCAAGGACTGATTACGCTTGGGACAGAAGCACGAGTGGATGACTCACGTGTTTACTTAATCGAAGGTATTTTAGCATTACTTTTCACGCTGTTTTATGCGGCACTTTACTGGATTAATATTCAAGATGCAAAGAATGAAGCACAGAAAATCAGAGATGGCTGGGTGCCTGGAGGAGTAATCGAAAACTTCCGAAATTCTTGGGATACTGCTTTTCCATATGTACTGATTGGACCAGGTTTTGCCCTTTTAATATTTGTAGTTATTTTACCCCTATTGTTTATGGCGTTTTTAGCCTTTACAAACTACAACCTATATAATGCACCCCCACGTAACTTATTAAGTTGGGTAGGCTTTGAAAACTTTATTCGACTGGTTACATTGTCTGAGTGGCGCGACACCTTTTTAAGCGTACTCACTTGGACAATAACTTGGACATTTGTCGCAACGACGTTACAAATTTCCTTGGCAATGTTTTTAGCTATTCTAACCAATGATAAGCGGATAAAAGGAAAGAAATTTATTCGTACCATACTTATTTTACCATGGGCAGTCCCAGGGTTTGTCACCATTATTATTTTCTCAGCATTATTCAACGATAACTTTGGTGCGATAAATACAGATATTATTCAACCCTTATTCAATACGACCATACCCTGGATGACAGAAGTGATGTGGAGTCGTATTGCGATCATCATGATTCAAGTTTGGCTCGGCTTTCCTTATGTTTATGCCCTATTTTCAGGGGTACTCCAAGGAATATCCGATGACTGGTATGAAGCAGCGGAAATGGACGGAGCTTCGCGGTGGCAAAAATTTACAAACATTACTTTCCCACATTTAATGTTTGCGACTGGTCCACTATTGTTAACGCAGTATACCTTTAACTTCAATAACTTCAATATTATTTACTTGTTTAACGAAGGCGGGCCAGCTATTCGTGGTCAGAATGCCGGGGGGACGGACATCCTGATTTCTTGGGTCTATAACTTGACCTTCACTAATTCGCAGTTCAGTATGGCAGCTGCCATTTCACTGATCTTAGGAATTATTGTCGCAACCTTTGCGTTTTTCCAATTTAGACGCTCACGTTCGTTCAAAGAGGAGGGCAACATGTAATGAATAAACTTTTCAAAAAAATAAGCAGCAACCAGATGAACCGCAAGCAAAAGAGTCGCTTCGAAGTGGCATTGATTTACTTGGTCCTAGCTGTAATGTTCGTCATCATCGCCTACCCGCTTTTCTGGGCTTTTGCGATGTCGATGAATACGACAAGCAATCTTTATACAGCATCGCTATCGCCAGAAAACTGGTCATTGGAAAACTTTAAATGGCTCTTTACTAATCCAAGAAGTGATTATCTACTCTGGTATAGGAACACACTCTTTGTATCGACAGTAGTCACTATTGTTACGACTCTAACAGTTAGTTTTGTTGCCTATGCCTTTTCTCGTTACCGATTCAAAGGACGTAAGAATGGCTTGTACGCTTTCTTGCTTCTACAAATGTTCCCGGTATTAATGGCTATGGTAGCTCTTTACATTTTACTTAATATTGTGGGACTTCTAGATAATTTATGGGGCTTGATACTCATCTATATTGGCGGAGGAATTCCAATGAATGCCTTCTTGGTCAAGGGATACTTTGATACCTTGCCGAAATCATTGGATGAATCAGCTAAAATGGATGGCGCTGGTCATTTCAGAATCTTTTTCGAGATTCTTTTACCCCTTGCCAAACCGATCTTATCCGTTGTAGCGTTATTCAACTTCATGACGCCTTTCATGGATTTTATATTACCGCGGATTGTGTTGCGTAGTCCTGAGAACTATACGCTAGCACTCGGGCTTTATAACTTCGTTAATGCTCAGTTCTCGAACAACTTCAGTCGATTTGCGGCGGGAGCAGTACTGATTGCTGTACCAATCGCAACGGTCTACTTGATGCTCCAAAAATACCTTATTTCAGGGTTAGCATCAGGTGCAACAAAAGGATAAAACACATAAAAAGTTCTGGTTTATACCAGGACTTTTTTGCTGCTTAAAAACCTGATACCGTTAACATTGGAATAGATGTTGAATGAAATACCATTAGTCTTTAAGCTAAGAGTTAATAAAGAAGTTATGAAGTAAGCTAAAAAAAGCAATGCTAAATAGGAGAATGATTAAATGAAAAAGCAATGGTGGAAGAAGGCTGTGGCGTATCAAATTTACCCTCGCAGTTTTTATGATTCTAATGGTGATGGTGTTGGAGATATTCGCGGCATTATAGAAAAACTTGATTATATAAAAGAACTAGGTATTGATGTTATCTGGGTCAGCCCGATTTATCAATCACCTAATGATGATAATGGTTATGATATCAGTGACTACCATGCCATTATGGATGAATTTGGTACAATGGAAGATTTCGATCAATTATTGGAAGAAACACACAAACGCGGTATGAAAATCATTATGGATCTTGTTATTAACCATACCTCAGATGAACACGAATGGTTTGTTGAGGCACGCTCCTCCAAGGATAACCCTTATAGGGATTATTATATTTGGCATCCTGGTACGCCAGATAATTCTGATATTAATAATTGGGAATCCATTTTTGGTGGTTCTGTCTGGGAATATGATGAACAATCAAAAGAATACTACATGCACGTGTTCTCAAAGAAGCAACCAGATTTAAATTGGGAAAACAAAGAAGTACGTGAAAAGTTATATGAAATGGTTAACTGGTGGTTAGACAAAGGTATCGATGGCTTCAGAGTCGATGCTATTTCTCATATCAAGAAGAAAAATGGCTTCCCAAATATGCCAAACCCTTTAAATAAAAGATACGTTCCCTCTTTTGAAGGACATATGAATCAAGCAGGGATCGATTTGTTTCTATCGGAGTTTGCTGAACGTACATTGCATAAATATGATGTCATGACTGTTGGGGAAGCGAATGGGGTAACGATTCAAGATGCAGACAGATGGGTTGATGAAGAAAACGGTTACTTCGATATGATTTTCCAATTTGAGCATCTAGGCCTTTGGGGAGCAAATAGTGATGGCTTAGATATACACAAGCTTAAAGAAGTTATGACGCGTTGGCAGCATGGACTTGACGGACGAGGTTGGAATGCCTTGTTTATTGAAAACCATGATTTAGCACGATCGGTTTCTACTTGGGGGAACGATGCTGATTTAAGAAGGACTTCAGCTAAAGCGCTTGCTACTTTTTATTTCTTTATGCAAGGAACGCCTTTTATTTATCAAGGACAAGAGATTGGAATGACCAATGTTCAATTTGATTCAATTGAAGATTATGATGATGTTGGCATGAAAAATATGTACCAAGAGGAAATACAAAATGGACAGTCACATGAAGAGATTATGGCTTATATTTGGAAAAACGGACGTGATAATTCACGAACGCCGATGCAGTGGACAAGTGAGCCGCAAGCTGGCTTCACTACAGGACTTCCATGGATAGGTATAAATGCTAATTATCCGGATATCAACGTTGAACAATCGCTCAATGATCCTGACTCAATCTATCATTATTACAAAAAAATGATACAGATGAGACGAACAACACCGACACTTATTTATGGACACTATGAACTTATTGCCAAAGAACATGATCACGTTTACGCCTACCTTAGATCTTATGACAATGTGGTTTACGTCATTATTGTTAACCTTTTTGACCAGTCAACCACCCTTGATTTGTCAGAAGAGCTTGTCCTTGGCGAAATGAAATTGAGTAATTACAAAGTAAGCGATGAGTCTAATGCAAAAATGATTTTGCGTCCGTACGAAGCTCGCGTTTACAAAGTAGCTAAGCAAAAAGTATGGCATGATCCGAACTACTATGAACTGGACGAAAAACAAATAGAGAATGGAGGAGAAGAATCATGAAGAAAATAATGAATTTTGAATTTTGGCAAAAATTTGGTAAGGCTCTGATGGGAGTTATTGCTGTAATGCCAGCAGCAGGACTGATGATTAGTATTGGTGGGTCAATACCTCTAATTAATCCTGATTTACAAACATTGGTTGCATTTGGAAGCGTCATAGAAAATATTGGTTGGGCTATTATTGGGAATTTACACATTCTCTTTGCTCTAGCCATTGGTGGTAGCTGGGCTAAAGATAGAGCCGGTGGTGCATTTGCTGCCGGAATCAGTTTTATTCTGATTAATCGAATTACTGGTGCAATCTTTGGTGTGACGGGTGATATGCTCGGAGATGAGACAGCTGTTACGAAGACACTATTCGGGACAGAAATTCCTGTTGATGGTTACTTTACGAGTGTTCTTGAAGCACCTGCACTTAATATGGGCGTTTTTGTTGGGATTATTGCTGGATTTATGGGAGCAATGGCTTTCAATAAATATTATAATTTCAGAAAACTACCGGATGCCTTATCATTCTTTAACGGAAAGCGCTTTGTTCCCTTTGTCGTTATCCTATGGTCACTAATTGCTTCTGTTGTCTTGGCTTTTGTATGGCCAGTTATTCAAGGTGGAATCAATAGCTTTGGTGTCTGGATTGCAGAATCTCAAGATACAGCTCCAGTATTAGCGCCGTTCCTATTCGGTACACTTGAACGTCTACTCTTGCCATTTGGGCTACATCATATGCTAACTATACCCATTAACTATACCCCGCTTGGTGGCACATACGAAATTTTGAGTGGTGCTCAAGAAGGTGCATTAGTTTTCGGACAAGACCCGTTGTGGTTAGCTTGGGCGAGAGATTTAGTTAACTTAGATCAGGCTGGCGATACAAGCACATACCAATATGCTGTTGAGAATTTCATACCGGCCCGATTTAAAGTCGGACAAATGATTGGTTCTTCTGGTACACTCATGGGATTAGCTTACGCCATGTATAAAAATGTGGATAAAGATAAGCGTAAGGCCTACAAGTCCATGTATATTTCAGCTGGACTAGCTGTTTTTCTTACGGGTGTAACAGAGCCATTAGAATTTATGTTTATGTTTGCAGCTATGCCACTTTATGGTGTTTATTCCGTTGTTCAAGGGCTGGCATTTGCTATGGCAGATCTCGTTCCATTAAGGATACATGCCTTTGGAAATATAGAGTTATTGACACGTACACCACTCGCTTTGCGTGCGGGATTAGGCTGGGATTTATTTAACTTCATTTGGGTAACCTTACTCTTTGCTGTCGTGATGTATTTTATATCTGACTTTTTAATCAAGAAATTCAAATATGCAACACCAGGACGTCAAGGTAATTATGAGAGTGCGCAAGAAGAAACAACGTCCTCGGATAATAAAGAAGTAAACGCTGCTCAACAAGTCTATGACATTATTCATTTATTAGGTGGAAAAGAGAATATATCCGATGTGGATGCCTGTATGACACGATTACGCATTACAGTGAAGGATACAAATAAAGTCGGTACTGAAGCGCACTGGAAAAAAGCAGGCGCAATGGGGCTAGTCCATAAAGAGACTGGTGTTCAGGCTATTTATGGTCCGAAAGCCGATGTACTGAAATCAGACATTATGGATGTTCTAGATTCAAATACGGTTATCCCACCTTCATCTATTAGTGAGGATAATTCAGTCGAAGAGCAACCTGAAACAACCCCAATGGCTGACACTACAAAAGTGAGCCCGCAAGATATTTACTCTGTAGCCAATGGACAGCTTCTCCCTATTACAGAAGTCAACGACGCAGTCTTCTCACAGAAAATGATGGGAGATGGATTCGCAGTTGTTCCTGCTGATAATGCTGTAGTCTCACCTGTTTCTGGAAAGGTGACAAATGTCTTTCCAACAAAACATGCGATTGGCTTAGAGACGTCAGAAGGGGTGGAAGTCCTCGTGCACATGGGGATTGATACGGTTGAACTTGAAGGAACTGCTTTTGATGTGAAAGTGAAAGAAGGCGACACGATTGAAGTAGGTCAGTCCCTTGCTAGAATGTACCGAAATAAGGTTGAAGAAGCAGGAAAAGATACATCAATCCTTGTCGTCTTCACAAACCTTAACGAAACTCAGACCCTTGAAATAGAAGCTGAGAAAGAGGTTAAAGGGACCGATTATATTGGACGGATAAAGTAACTTATTCAAGGAGAGTGCAAGATGAAGGTCTTGACCCTAAATACCCATGCATGGATGGAAGAAGAATCTTATGATAAAATCGAAAAAATTATTGATAGAATACTAGCAAAAGATTATACATTTATAGCGCTCCAAGAAATCAATCAGTCGATAGAGGCGGAAGAAGTGGAGGACCCAGGATTTATACAGCCTGAAGGCGATGATCCTGGTATCCGTATTAAAGCTGATAATTTTGCCTTGCTCATTGTAAAAGGATTAAGAGAAAGAGGCTTAAACTATTACTGGAGTTGGACAGCGAATCATATCGGATACGATAAGTATGATGAAGGCGTAGCACTACTCTCTCAGACCCCCTATACTGCAGAGAGTTTGCGAGTCTCTAATAGTGATGACTATACCCATCACTATACAAGGCGTGTTTTAAAGGCCGCGACTAGGGTGAATGGGAATCGTTGGAATATACTCTCATGTCACTATTCTTGGTGGAAAGATGGAAAAGGTCGTGAGCTATTTAAGAGTGAATGGGATAGAACGAGAACCCTGTTGGAAGATGATGATAAAACAAGTCACTTAATTATGGGAGATTTCAATAATGAGGCCACTTTGGCTGGTGAAGGGTATAACTACATTAATATGACCACACCATTCCTATCAGATACTTACACTGAAGCCGAGAAAAAGGTTGGAGAAGCGACAGTGATAAGTGCCATTGATGGATGGGAGGGTCATGCGGATGAAAAACGGATCGATTATATTTTCACCGATAATAGAAAACATATCGACACATATCGTGTAGTTTTTGACAATGAAAATGGCCCCATAGTCAGTGATCATTTTGGTGTTGAAGTGGAACTGACCGAAAAATAACAAACACTATAGATAGTTAAAGCCTGCAGTAGCCTTATTGGTCTACATGCAGGCTTTTTTCAATGGGGAAAAGAGAATAGTGAAAATATTGAACCGCTTTTTTTTGAAAGAAAATCTAGTCCTTAAGACGTATTTACTCTGAAATAGCTTGTGTTATACTAAATATGTAGAAAATTAATGTAAAAAGTCATAAGGTGACTGTAGTCTAATATAAATAAAACGCTAGTTACACTGAAAGGAAGTTGGATAATGAAACTTCATAAAAAACAGAGAAAAACACCGCTATCTAAAATTAAATCATTAGCACTCTCCCTTTTTGATGCAAAAGTAGAAACAAAAAGGAAAGTGATGGTTGCTGGAATTATTTTGTATATTTTGAGTCCCGTTGATATTATTCCGGACTTTATTCCAATGGTCGGCTATGCTGATGATGTTATTCTGCCTATTCTTTTATTGGTTGCAGAAAGATTGCTCTCAAATGATGAAGAAGCGGAACCCGTTCGAGTGAGAAAAGAAGCTGAAAAAGTCGATTAATCAATTGGTTAAGCCTCTTCTAATGAAGAGGATTTTTTTATACCCTTCAATGAGCGAGGCAAGTAAAAGGTAATCTTGGTGCTATTTATCTATAACAAAAAAACAAGAACCATACTGAGTTACCCAGATATGGATCTTGTTTTTTCTATCGTGTCTAATTTAAATTGGGCAAGAGCCATCTTCACAAGTCTCGCCGTTTTTGTTGCCAACCATTTGTAGGTCAGGTTTGATTTCAAGTTCTGCTGCTATTTTTTTCAATGTATCCTGAAAAACTTCTTGCGGTTGAGCACCGGATATCGCATATTTTCTTTCAAAGACAAAGAATGGCACACCCTGGACACCGACAGCTCTCGCTTCTTGGATATCTTTGGTGACATCACCGTCATATTGGTTGCTTGAAAGAACGTTTTTGGCATCTTCACGAGATAGGCCGATTTTTTCAGCAATATCTAACAAGACATTGTCATCGTTTAATGCAAGATTATGAGTGAAATGAGCGGCTAATAAGGCTTCATCTGCCTCAGCACCTTTTCCTTGAGTTTCAGCGAACTTTGCTAATCTGTGAGCTTTTCTGGTGTTCGCACTAGTCATTTTTTCAAAATCGTAACTTAAACCAACTGACTCAGCTCGTGCTGTAATGGATGAATACATACCTTCAACCTGTGCCTCAGACAATCCTTTTTTCTTAGCAAATGCTTCTTTAACCTTCGAATTATCTACAGTAGAGGCTGTAGGATCCAACTCATATGCCTTGAATGCCACATCAACTTTACCGGCTAAGCCCGTTTCTTTGAGAGCCTGTTCTAGCTCTCTCTTTCCAATATAACAAAATGGACAAACATAATCGGACCATACTTCAATTTTCATTCTGATTCATCACTTCGCTTCCTAAAAGTAAGTTAGATACACTATACCAAGAGTATGTCAAAAGTACAAACAAAAAACACCTCACGATAAGTTATTATCTTGAGGTGTTTCATCTTAGTAAGTGCTTACTTATAAACTAAACGCATGTAAACTAGAACCGAGTAAGCTATAGTGGAAGAGTAGCTCTACGTTTCAGAGTGATCCACTTTTTTTAAGAAGCGGGAGAGTGGGTAAACACCGGCACTTTGAAATATGAAAGAAAATAAGGTGGTAATAAAAGCGACAGATATCAAAAAGACACTATTATCAATTGTAAGAGTACTTTCAGCCCAAAGAATTAATACGACAGACATCGTCCCTTTTATGCCAGCCCATGATAAAAGGAAAAGACCTGAGTTTAAATGTTCGAACTTTCTTCTCCAAGAAGGCACGACCAAGAGGGTACTTCCCAAAACAAGAAAGCGAGCAAGGATGGAAAGAACAAAAAATATCGTGGCAGTAATCCAAATAATTGGTTTTTGAAAATGAATATAGTGAACAGATTGAATCCCAATAAAGAGAAACAAGATTGATGATAAGGTTGGTTCAACCACATTCCAAAAGCCACCCAATGAGTCGCGAAACTCATCTTCTTTTTCATCATGCTTGGAAAAAGCAAATGAAAGTAGAATACCAGACACAACGGTAGCTAACACCCCAGAGGCATTCACCATTTCTGCTAAAGTAAAGCCACCATAAGCGATTAGAATACTTAGTATAACCTGATATTCATGGTGAGACGTAATATGTATAGCCTGGCTGAGGATCCAACCGAAAACAAGGCCAATACCTATTCCACCAAGAGAAACATAAGTAAAACTTTCCAGAAAATTAAGAGCAGAAAAACTGTTACCCGATTGAACCATCGATAAAAGGATAGTAAAAATAACAATACTGGTTCCGTCATTAACAAGTGACTCGCCTTCAACGATATCAGAAACTTCTTCAGAGCCTCCGCTGCCTTTCAATATTGAAACAACTGAAACAGGATCAGTGGGAACGAGAATGGCCGCAAGAAGAAAAGAAACACTCCACGACAAAGGTTCGAAAAAAGAGCTGACCCAATAGACTCCCGTACCTAGAAGTAAGACAGTTGCTAGCATTCCTAATGTACTAAACGTTAGAATGATGCCGGCATTTTTCTTTAGGGCCTGAGCAGAAAACTGGTAGGCAGAAACAAATATAAGCCCAGGAATAAAGATGTCATACAATACATCATGCGAAACTGAAAAATCAGAGAAAAGCGATAAGGAAGATAAAGCCATCCCTACAAGTACTAAAACAACGGGAACCGGGAAAAACTTTTTATTAATGTCGATAATAAAGACGATAACGCTAACTAGCAAAAGAACTAAAACTTGGTTTAATAAAACCATCGTACAATAACCTCACTTTCAAAATATAAATAATATGTTTATTTACAGAATAGCAAATATAGCTGATGAATTGAAATGAAGAGTCATTTTGGAGGGGGATAGTTTCAGGCGTAATAAAAAATGATAAGAAAAAAGTGATCGACCATATAGATGTCCGATCACTTTACGATTCAATTTTAAAAAATGAGCTGATAAATTAATCTTGGTAGACAGGACTTTTACGATTGAGCCATGAATATGACAAACCAATAATCAGTCCACCACCTACGAAGTTACCTAAGCCAGCAAACAGGAAATTGGTTAGTACGCCTGAGATAGTCATTCCTACAATGGGACTGTTTGCTGAGAAATAAGCCAGCGGAAATGATGAGAAGTTGGCTATTAAGTGTTCAAAGCCTAAGAAAGCAAAAATAAAAATAATAAATACCATGGCAATAACTTTTCCAGCATCGTCCTTCATTCTTATTGTGCTAAAAACAGCCGTATTCACAATGACATTTGCAAGGATTCCTTCAGTGAAAATTTGAAGGGGAGTTTTGCCTAATTTACCTTCGATGGCACTAAATAAAAAGTGATCAGCAGGCAAGTCTTGGAAAATCGATGTTAAAGAGACAAGATAACTAAAAATGATACCGCCAATTAAATTGAAGAATAAACAAGTGAAAAGTAGAATAAGTGCATTTTTAAATGATAAAAACTTTCTATGAACAGCAACAGTGGTATACATCATGTTAGATGTTCCAAGCTCCGCATTCATATAGATAATCATGATCAAAGACCAGCTGAACATAAAGGAATATAAAAATTTCCCAGATCCCGGCATCGCGCCCTCAGCATATTGAGCAGTAATCACAGCGATTGATGTTCCAAGAGTTAAAAATAATGTCGCAAGCATGGCTCGCATACCATATCCCATAACACTTGCATCAAGCAGATGTTTTTTCTTTTCGATACTTTTTTCAAGACTATAAAAGAGTCCCCTATAATTTGCATCCATAACGATTCCATCCTTTTTGTTAAGTTTTACACAATATTTATATCATACACCTATACCAAACATTTTTAAATGGAAAAGTGAAAAAAATTTCATTTTTTTTTATCTTTTTTTTTATAATTAATATACGACTTAAATTTATCTATATAAGAACATAGTGTTCTTTCTTTTTATCATCTAGTATTAAAGGTATACTATATGAAGAAATTGATTACTAAAAAGATAAATCACAGAAAGGTGCTAAAAAAATGAATAATAATGATCGGTTGGTGCGACTGCGTTACGCATTAGATATAAAAGATTCAGAAATGACAGAAATTTTTAAACTTGGGGAATCTAATCTTTCCATTGGAGACGTGCGTTATCTTCTTTCCAGAGAAAGCGAAAATGAAGTAGAGGACGATGAATTTACAGAGAATCACTATAAAAAAGAATGCAGTAATCGCTTGTTTGAATCATTCTTGAATGGTCTGATTGTTTATAAAAGAGGGCGTCAAATGACAAAGACAGGTGAGCCAGTTAAGATGACTCATGCTTTGAAGCATGACAAGGACGTCAACAATATCTTGCTTAAAAAGGTTAAAGTAGCCCTGAAATTGACGAATGAAGACATGCTCGATATTCTTGAAGAAGCTGACGTATATATTTCAAAAGGTGAATTGAGTGCTGTTTTGAGAAAGGAAGATCACCGAAACTATCAGGAGTGCGGCGAAAGATATGCACGGAATTTCCTTAAAGGCTTGGTAATAGAATATCGAGGGTAAGCATATAGTAAAAATAAATAAGCAGTAAAAAGTTCCTCATTATGTCGTGTATATTTAGATTGACTAAGTGAAATGGTATGGACTTTACGAAAAAATATTTGTGGGGTTAATTTTGTCCAAAATTTGTCTAAATGAAAGTGTAATATAACTGTAATCAGCTATTGTTTTTATACTATCCGTAAGAGTGGTACTATTAATCTAACGTTGAATAATAGTCGAATGATAAATGCATGATAAATGACACGTAAAAATACTGACATGATGGAGGAAATCACTTGAAAAATAAATTAGTCCTTGGCCTCGTTTCCTCGCTGTTGTTTACAACCGCTGCCCCGTTGATGGGAAATGTGGTTCAAGCAGAGGAATCTTTAGAAGAATTAAAAAAAGAGAAAGAAGCAATTGAAGACCGTTCAGAGGAGTTAGGTTCAGTTATTGAAGAAACTGAGTCAGAAATGTCTGCTCTAGAACAGGAAAGACAAGAATTGGAAACGAATATCCAGTCATTACAAATAACAATTGAAGGATTAACTAAAGATATTGAAACACAGGAAGAACGATTAGAGGAAAAAAATAAAGAAATTGAAGAATTAAATAAGGAAATTGAAAAATTAACCGAAGCCATTGAATTGCGAAATGAAAAGTTACAGACTCAGGCACGTGCAACTCAAACAAAGTGGAACCCGGCAAATATTGTACATATGATTATTTCTGCTGAAGATCTTTCAGATTTAATTGGTCGAATGGGTATTATTGGAACATTGGTTTCAGCTAATCAAACAATAATCGAAGATCAACAACGTGATCAGGAAGCTCTCGTCGAAGCCGAATCAAAAATCCAAGTAGAAAAAGAGCAGGTTGAAACACTTTTAGTTGAAGTAAAAGCGAATCGTGAAGAGTTATCTTTACAGCAAACAGAACTTGATAATGAAATCATGTACGTGGCGGAACGTTACCAAATGAATGCCACTGAAAAGGATCAATTTGTCAGTGACCAGTTTGTACTAGCTCAAGAAACAATGGCTTTGAGCGCAGATATAGAAGCAGAAGAAGAGCGTATTGCTGAAGAAAAGCGTTTGGAAGAAGAACGAATTGCTGAAGAAAAACGCCAAGAAGCTTTACGAGTTGCTGAGGAAGAGCGTTTAGAAAAAGAACGTATGGCAAGAGAAAAACGCGAAGAAGAACATGTTGCTGAAGAAAAAAGACAAACAGCAGAAAAAGCTGAAACAGTAGAAGAAGAAAAAGTTATGCAAGTTGTAAATAAAGACGAAAAAAATAATCAAAATAAGCAAAAAGAAAAAGCTGCAGAGAAACGCCGTCAAGAAAAAATCAAAGCGGAAAAAGCAACTGCTAAAGCAAGAGAAGAAGAAAGCGCTAGAAAAGAGAAAAAAGCAGCAAAAGAACGCGAAGAAGCCGCACGTAAAGCGGCAGCAGAACGTGCTGAGGCTGCACGCATAGCAGCAGAAAAGGCAAAAGCTGAAAAAGAAAAAGAAGAAGCATCGACGTCTTCAAACGGTGGGTGGCTACGTCCGGCCAGTGGATATTTCAGTTCAAGCTATGGCTACCGTATTCACCCCGTTACACATGAGCGCGGTTCATTCCATAATGGTCTAGATATTGCTGGAGGTGGGCCAATTAGGGCTGCACGTGCAGGAAGAGTTGTAGCCGCCTCTTACTCTGGGACGTATGGTAACAGAGTGATTATTGATCACGGTGATGGCTATCGTTCACTTTACGCACACATGCAGACGGGATTGAGTGTTTCTGTTGGGCAAAGTGTTTCGCAAGGACAACAGTTGGGAATCATGGGTACGACAGGACGATCAACAGGTGTACATTTACATTTCATTGTTTATAAGAATGGTAGAACTGTAAACCCAGCACATTATATCCGATAATTAAATACGAAAAAGCGAGGAGTTTTAAACTCCTCGCTTTTGTCTTTTTTACATAATGTTTTTTAAATGAATAAAAATCAAGGTAAATATCGTTTTTCTCGTCTGCCAAAAGCTCGACTGGAGAACACTTGGAATAGACCACTGTTAAGTGATAAGCCTAAAGCGATAGCACCAGAAACTAAAAATGTCTCGGTCGCGAACAATAAAGCAGCCTCTGAATCTCCTTCGATAAAGGAACGCATCATAGAATAGGCAGAACTACCCGGAACAAGAGGAATAATTGCGGGAACAGCAAATACAATTACAGGCATTTTATAGCGTCTGGCAAACCATTGACTTAAAAAGGCAATGAGAAAGGATGCTGCCCCAGCGCCAATGAATAGGACTAATTCAAATTGTAACGCTATAATGTAGTAAACTAACCAGCCAAAAGCACCAGAAATACTAGAGGCAAGGATGGTACGTGTCGGCACATTGTACATGACACAGAAACCAAAAGTTGCAACAAAAGCTGCTAAAAAATAAGTAATATAAGTTAAAATCATCGATTAACCTCCTTATAAAAATGCAAGAACAATAGCAATACCGATACCAATAGCGCCAGCTGTGATTAAAGCCTTAGCAAGTACAGCTACACCGGCCAGTAAGTGTCCAGCCATTAAGTCCCTGAAGCTATTTGTGATAGCCATACCTGGGACTAAAGACATCACACTCCCTATTATAATAATATTAAGATCCAAACCAAAACCGATTCGAACAAATACGAAGGATAGCATGCCAATAAAAAAGGAGGCAACCATCTCAGCGAAAAAACTGACATTTGTCCAATTCTTAACCACTTCAAACAAGTAATGACCTAGGCCACCCGCTATAAAAGCTGGAAGAACCTCCATATAAGAGCCCCCAAATAAGAGTGTAAAGCCTCCACAAGCTAAGGCCATGGAGAGGTTCCTTTGAAGCCTTGTAAAGTTCGTTGGTGTGTTTATTATATTCGACAATTTTTCTCTAACTTTTTTGGGAGGCAGCGGCTTTCTTGCTAATTGCCTTGAGAGATCGTTAACCATGGAAACTTTTTCTAAATTGGTATTTCTATCATTCATACGTAATAATTCCGTGTAATCTTGCCCGTCGTCACCCTGAACTGTAATAATTAATGCAGTAGGGACAACAAATACGTTGATATTTTCAAGACGATAACTTTTAGCTATCCGATAAAGTGTATCTTCTACTCGGTATGTTTCTGCTCCATTTTCTAACATCACTCTACCGGCTTCAACACAGATATCTACAATTTTAGCCACAGTATATTGCTGTTGCACTCTCATCACTCCTTGTCCAATAAAAAACCATTCTTTTTAATACGCTTAGTATAACGAGTATATTAGATAATTGCGAATAGATTTTGCTGATTCATTTAATCTTTATAGGATAAAATGGTATATTTAATTATACTTACAATAAAAAAGTAAAAGGGGAGAGAGCAATGTATAAACTTAAGACACAACCGACAGATAAAAGTGTAGTAGAATTCATCGAATCAGTAGAAAAAACAAAAAAGCGTGAAGATGCATATAAATTACTGGATATTTTTTCAGAAACGACGGGAATGGAACCTAAAATGTGGGGAGAGAGTATCGTTGGTTTTGGAGCCTATCATTATAAATATAAAACAGGGCATGAAGGAGATTCTTTATTAGTAGGATTCTCTCCTCGTAAAGCCCGAATTAGCTTATATTTTCCAGCAGGCTTTGATAAACGTGATGACTTATTGAAAAATTTTGGTAAGCATAAAACCGGAAAAGCTTGCGTATACGTCAATAAGCTAGATGATATTGACACAGACGTGCTAAAAGAATTGATTAAAGAGTCAATACGCTTTTTATCAGAATTTTATGGGGAAGAGAATATTACGAGAAAGTAAAGATATATCACAATTGATTCTAAAATTATCTTCTGATTAGAAGGTTTGCTCAGTTGTTTTTCTGTTTATTTGAGTATGCTATAATGATGTAGCTGAAAAAGAACTTTTAACTATTAAAAATAGAGAGGAAGCCAGTAATGACGTTTAAAGATGTTAGCCAATTAATTGAGAGGTCACCATTATTAAATGATGTGAAAAATAATGAAGAAGTATTTTGGAAGAATAGCATGGTATTGCCGACAAAAGAAGCGACGGCACAAATCGACTATGGCCAGGCTGAAATACTTGATGCCAAAGAGAGGCTTGAGCGCTTTGCGCCATTTATTGAATTATCATACCCTGAAACTTCAGATTTAAACGGAATCATTGAATCACCTATATCAGAAATTCCAACGATGAAAGAGTATTTGGATGATAAATTAAATGAAAAAGTCAATGGACGTTTATGGCTGAAGCGTGATGATTTGCTCCCCATTTCTGGGACAATCAAAGCAAGAGGGGCTATTTATGAAGTCCTTAAACACGCGGAAACATTGGCACTTGAACATGGCTTTTTAAAAAATACTGATGAAGATTATTCAGTATTTGCGAGCGACGAAATGAAAGACTTCTTTTCTCAATTCAATATAACTGTAGGAACAACTGGCAATCTCGGGATAAGTGTTGGTACAATGGGGCGCCAATTAGGTTTTGACGTAACTGTACACATGTCAGTTGAAGCCAAAAAATGGAAAAAAGAATACCTAAAAAATATTGGAGTAGAGGTTATTGAGCATGACACAGATTTTTCTAAAGCTGTAGAAAAAGGACGTGCTCAATCTGAAGCGGATCCTAAAAGTTATTTTGTGGATGATGAACACTCAGTAGATTTATTTTTAGGCTATACGGTTGGTGGCTTCCGTATGAAAGAACAAATGGAGAAGGCAGGAATCACCGTTGATGCTGACCATCCTCTATTTGTCTATCTTCCTTGTGGGATTGGTGGATCGCCTGGTGGGGTAACTTTTGGATTGAAACAGGCTTTTGGCGATAATGTCCATTGTTTCTTTGCTGAACCGACAGAAATGCCCAGTATGATGATTGGCTTAATGACTCAAGAATATGATGCGCTATCTGTCTTTGATTTTGGCCTAGGAGGCTCAACGGTCGCAGACGGTTTAGCTGTTCCTAGAACATCTGGCTTAGTAGCTAAAATAATGAAAACATTCTTCAGTGGCGGTTATACGCTCACGGATGACCATTTCAAGGCTTTATTATCTAGTCTACACAGTAATGAAGACATTTTCCTTGAACCAGCAGCTGTTGCTGGCATTATTGGAGCCCATCGTTTAGCGCAATCTGAAGAAGGACAATCCTACCTACAAGAAAAGGAATTAATAGATAAAATGAGTCAAGCAACTCACCTTGCCTGGGGGACTGGCGGATCAATGGTTCCAGAAGCAGACCGAAAAGAATTTCTTGCCGACTCTAGTCAAGCATCACTTTAAGTAGAAATTATTTAATTTTTTGTGAATCAAAATAACTCAGTACGCTTATCTATGGATAAAATGTGCTGGGTTATTTTCAATTTGGGTATGCTCTTTTTGAGAAAAGAACGGATATATTTAGTGAAAATACAGTTGGAATGAGATATTTTGTGAATATATTTGTTACAATAACTTTTATCATTTCTAAAATAGTGAAAGAGACGATCAGCGCACATTACTACGTTAGAGTAACTTTTAAAATGTAATTGCAACGATTTAGTTGATGAACAGAGGTTAAAAACGGTATGATGATACTAATAAAACTTATATAATTCCTAGTTTTAATATAAGGAGATGAGTAAAAACATGGGAAAATATAAACGTTTACCGAAACATATTGGTGTTATTCCAGATGGAAACAGACGCTGGGCTGTAGGTAAAGGCATGAGCAAGCATGATGGATACGATTATGGTATTGGCCCTGGCATGAAACTTTACGAAGCTTGTTTAGAACTTGGAGTGGAAGAAATGACTTATTATGGATTCACGATGGATAATGTCAAACGCCCTTCACTGCAAACGAAAGCATTTCAGAAAGCATGTGTCGATTCTGTTAATGCTTTAAAGGAAAAAGATGCTGACCTACTTGTTTTGGGTAACACAGATTCCAAAGTCTTCCCTAAAGAGCTATTGCCTTATGCTAATAAGCGAACAAAATTTGGTGAAGGCAAAATGAAAGTAAATTTTTTAGTCAATTATGGCTGGAATTGGGACCTTAATCATGCACTAAAAGAAACAACCGAGGAGTCATCGACTGATTTTACAAAAGGAATTGCTTCAAAAGATATTTCTCGTATGGATATGATTTTAAGATGGGGCGGACGTCGTCGTTTAAGTGGGTTTCTACCGGTACAGTCGATATATTCCGATATTTACGTTTTCAATGAACTGTGGCCTGCTTATAAAGATGAGCACTTACACGAGGCTCTATCTTGGTATCAAGAAACAGATGTTACTTTAGGTGGTTAAAGCGTACTTAAGTGAAAGTTATTAAACAAATGAGTGGAATAGAAAGAAGGGTAGTTATGGAGGGAAAACGCATTATTGTCCTCGTAGGGCCAAGCGGCAGTGGAAAAACAACTTTAGGAGAAGAACTTTCGAAAAAGGGCTATCCAAAACTTGTCACGACAACGACGCGAAACGAGCGGCAAGGTGAAATTGATGGAGTGGACTATTATTTCAGAAATAAAAAGGATTTGAATCCAGATAATTTTGTTGAACAAACGATTTATAATGATAACCTATACGGACTCACTAAGGCAGAAGTTCAAAATGCATTAATTCAACACCCAATCGTACATGTATCCTTAGATAAGAATGGTGCTAAAGCAATGCAAACTGTTTATCCTGAAGAAACCTTTGTTGTATTCGTGCATGTTTCAGAGGAAGAAATGAAAAAACGCATGAGAGCCAGAGGAGATAAGGATAGTAAAATTTCTGAACGTATAACATTTAGCCAGACTATTGATGAATTAAAACCTCCTGAAACAGCGGACTTGATTATTGAAAATAAAGTTGTTGAAGACAGTGTGGAAAAGATATTGGGAGCACTAAGCGACGTTAACCAAAAAGCAGAGTGAGAAGGTTAAATTATGGATATTGATCCCAAAACGATAGTTACCGTTCCACTATTTACTTTAGTACTTTATCTATTTCTGAGTTTTATTGTTAATCTCCCTTTGTGGACTATTTGTATTCCATTGTTTATTTCCTTTATATATATCATCATGATTATCGTTGTTGAGCTATACAAAAAATAAAACACTATCGCCTTTTCAAGGGCTGATAGTGTTTTATTAAACAATTTAATTGTTGAAATTACTTGATGCAAAGCTGTCAGGTACGTCTATACCACTTGAATTATAATTTTCACCATTCATAATGGAATTTTTAACAATGACATAATCTACTTTTCTTAAAGATTCAATATCATTACCGCCTGCGTAAGAAATAGAAGACTGCAGATCTTGTTTCATTTCAAGTAAAGTATCCGCTATATCGCCTTTGTATTCTGTCAGCATTTTTTTGCCTTCAACATTACGGCGTTCGCCTTTTTGATGCGAAGATGCGCTGCCAAAATATTCTTTATAGACAGTGCCGTTCACTTCAATTGTTTTTCCAGGTGATTGTTCATGTCCAGCCAAGAGAGACCCGATCATAACCATGGTTGCACCAAATCGGATAGATTTTGCGATATCTCCGTGTGTACGGATACCACCATCCGCAATTAATGGTTTTCTTGCTGCCTTGCTACATGAAGAAAGCGCAGCGAGCTGCCATCCACCAGTACCAAAGCCAGTTTTTAATTTTGTTGTACATACTTTACCTGGTCCGATACCTACTTTTGTTGCATCAGCACCACTGTTTTCAAGCTCACGTACCGCTTCGGGCGTACCGACGTTACCTGCAATCAAGAAGGTTTCAGGAATATGTTTTTTAACGTGTTTAATCATATCAATGACTTGGTCTGAGTGTCCATGAGCGACATCAATGGTAATATAATCAGGAACAAGATTTTCCTCAGCCAATTCTTTGACAAAATCATATTCATAATCTTTGACGCCAAGACTGATAGAGGAAATCAGTTGTTTTTGTTTCATTGTTTTAATAAAAGACTTTCTATCGTCTTCGTTGAAACGATGCATGACATAAAAATAATTATTTTCAGCAAACCAGATGGCAAGTGCATCATCAATAACTGTCTGCATGTTTGCCGGAACTACAGGAAGGTCGAAGGTGTGGTTGCCAAGGGTTACTTGCGTGCTACACTCTGAACGACTTCTCACAATAGATTTTGCTGGAACAAGTTGTATATCTTCGTAATCAAATACTTTCATTTTCATATCCCTCTATTTTCTGTCTATAAAGACAAATATTTTGGGGGAAGTAAACTTTTTGGTATAAAAGTTTCCCTGACCCACTTTACTTGAATGTTATAGAGAAGTCAAAGAGAAAAAAATAAATGTGTTTTAATTGCTATTTTTACAAATAATAGCGAAGATTATAGTATGATTTAATTGAGGAGATTGATATTATGGATGAGATTAAAAAGTTTATATTAAAGTATTTTGGGACACCTAAGCGCCTTTTTGTTTTAGGCTTAGTGATGACAATCCCGTTTCTGTTACTGGTATGGATCAGTTTTTATGATTGGGGATTCGTTGGGACACTTGATAAAAGGATTGGGACTGAGTTTTATAATGAGAGAGAATCACTCTTGGACACCTTTTTTATTTTTATTACTAGACTAGGTGATGGATCATTCATTGCGCTTTTAACTGTCGTTGTTTCTGGGTATGCTGGTTTCTTTAAAAAGAACAAGCAAATAGCTTGGTGGTATTTATTAACTGTTAGTATAGGGGCAGGCGTGTTAAATCAGGCTATGAAATTCATCTTTCAACGGGAAAGACCGACGAGTTTTGATGCATTGATTGAACAAGGGGGTTACTCCTTCCCAAGTGGACACGCTATGGGCTCGATGATTGCCTATGGCGCGCTTCTTTTTCTAGTCATCCGCACGTACTCTAAATGGAAAGTGATTTTACCAGCTATCCTAATCATTATCCCGCTTATTGCTTTGATAGGTATGAGTCGTATTTATTTAGGCGTGCACTATCCTTCTGATATTATCGGTGGTTACTCTCTAGGCTTAGCTGTACTGGCTTTCAGTTTAGGCATATACAGTCTGTCTTTAACGAAAAAGGAAATAAAAAATCCGATTGAAACAAAAAAATAATCATAAATAAAAGGCCCCCTCAAGAGTAGTCACTACTTTTGAGAGGGTTAATTTAACTGATTTTTTTTAACATATTTATCAATAGGATAATCTTCAGGTGACAAGCGTACGTTCTCATCAAGCAATAAAGACGCAAGCGATTGACCAACAAGAGGTCCAGCGGTAAGCCCCGTTGCACCCAAACCACTCGCAGCATAGACATTTTCTAAACCTGGAATTTCTCCAAAAAAGGGTGAAAAATCAGATGTATAGGCGCGTGTGCCTGATCGAAAGGATGCAATAGAAGATGTACTGAAATAATGAGAAAAGGTATGTGATGCTTCTTTGATCATGGAGGTTAAGGCGGATTTTTCAATTTCCAAGTCAAAGCCCTTTTCATTCTCATGGGTAGCTCCTATAACGACTGTTCCATTTTCAAAAGGTGTAATGTCTTTTTCCCCCTCAGGCATAATAACGGGCCAATTTTCAGTTTTATATCCATCAAAAGTCACTTCAACCAATTGTCCCTTTTGGGGATGAATATCTACATTGTATCCTAGAGGTTCCAATAATTCTGGTAGCCAAGCCGAGGCTGAAAGAATAACAGCATCCGCTGGATCTGTTTGGTGTCCATAATTGATGGAGTAAGTCTGATCTAAACGACCAAGGGTGACGTGTTCGTGTTTCAAAGTAGCGCCATTGTTGACGGCTTTATCGAGCAACAGATTTACTAGTTTTTTACCATCAACACGCGCGCCTCCAGAGGCATAAAGAGCTGATTTATTTTGGGTATAAATGGGAACCAGTTCCTTGATTTCCTGCGGTGAAAGAATAGCCAGATCCCCAATTTCTGGTGCATTTTCACGCCTTTTCAAACCGATAGCGAGCAGTTCTTCTAGTTGTTTATAATTTTTCTTGAAAAGAAGCGTTCCGACTCGTTTGTAGACGCTTGAAGGTGTGGGGGCACCAGCCATAACATCATTTAAAAAGTTAGGATAGAAAGCTGCACCTTCTTTGACCATGGTGTACCATTTTTTATTACGTCGCTTAGATAGCCAAGGGCTTATAATGCCGGCTGCAGCGGCTGTCCCTTGTCCTGTCCCTTCGTCGTATATCGTCAACTCGATATCACTTTCTTTACTTAATACATAGGCAGCGGATGCGCCAACGATTCCTGCACCAATTATGGTGACTTTCTTTTTATTCATATACTGCACCTCTTTTACTCAATTATTTTCTATTTTAACATGAATTTAGAGACATTGAATTAATTATTGACACGAATTGAGCTTTTAACTAAGCTTAGTCTATTGATAATGGGGACAAAGCCATTGAAAGGAGAAAAGTTTATGGGGTTCTTAAATATTTTTATTATTATTTTGACGCTAGGAATTTTTTCGCTAGAGGTTGTTAGCATAATAAAGGCAAGCCAAAAAGCTTATGCATCGCCTTATGTCACAATGTTCAGAGGGGTAAAAGTTGCTACTTTGTTGAAAGAAAAAGAGGTAAAAGACGAAAGGATTAAAAAATTCCTCATTATAAATAGTGTAGTCAAAATTTTTCTGCTTCTTGTTCTAATTACTTTATTTTTTTCTAGGCGCTTTACTGGTGATTATGAGTTGGTTCTAAGCCTTACTGCTATAGCCATGTTCTTTCTGTCACAGTGGCTAGTTGACTGGCGTATCAAGAAAATAGTGAAATAAATATAGTAAAATGAAAGGAGAAGTATGAGGTCATAAGAATTATCATCTAGATAGTTTTTAAGAAAAACATTTCTAAGAAATAAAAAAATTCAGGAGATAAGTGTTGACGAATGATAAAAGAGTCTGTAGCATGGAATGTACATTAGAGATAAACGAGGGAGAGGTTCGCATGTATACACAATCTGTTGATTCATATAAATTGAATAATGCTTGGCACAGCTGGCGCAGATCGTTGTATAGATGATAGAATTTTTCTTTCATAGATACAACGTTTAGATCATCTAAATTTTGTATCTATGCCGGCTTTTTCTGATGCTTTCTTTGAATTTACGCCACATAGATGATAACACCATCTATGTGGTTTTTGCTATTTTATAGGCACTGACCATGATTGTATTTTTATTCATGGTTAGTGCCTTTTTATTTTATTCTATTTTCTGAAAAAGAAGAAAATGGGTCGTTAAGAGTGTTACTTGTTTACATAGAAAGGAATGATGCAGATGCTATCTGACTGGGAATGGTTCACTAAAAATCAATAAGAATATAACTAAAAAATAAAATTAAAATTTGAGAGGAATGTTTTGAAATGAAAAATAAAAAATTAATGATTATACTTGGTGCACTTGCTTTATTATTGGTGGGGGTTTTTGCTTTCTCTTTAGGGGATGCAAAGGACAATAAAGATTCAAAAGAAAATACAACAAATGATAAAAATTCAGAAATATCAGGCGATCAGGAATCTATAGTGGTAGGAATACTTCAAACAACAAGCCACCCGGCACTAGATGCAATCACTGAAGGAGCAAGAAAAGGTCTTTCAGAAAATGGTTATGTCGATGGGGAAAATGCTGAAATTATTTTCCAAAATGGTCAAGGTGATCAAAACTTGATGAATACGATGGCGCAGACATTGGTTGAAGACGGTGCAGATATCCTTATAGGTATTGGAACACCAGCTAGTCAGGCTTTCGCTAATGCGACAGATGACATCCCAATCATTATGGGAGCAGTTAGCGATCCAGTAGGGGCTGGGTTAGTCGATTCAGAAGAGGTCCCTGGCAAGAACATTACAGGGGTAAAAGATGAAGCGCCTGTGAAAGCTCAACTTGATATGATGCTGGAGCTATTACCTGAAGCAACTGATATTGGCGTTTTATATAGTTCAGGAGAAGATAATGCACAAGCAGAGGCAGAACGTGCGATTAATACAATAGAAGAGTATGATTTAAATCCAGTTACCTACAAAGTATCTAGTACAAATGAAATTAAACAGACTGTCGCAACAATGACGCAGGAAGTGGATGCCATTTACTTACCAACCGATAATACAATCGCTAGTGCATTTAACACTGTGGTAAATGAAGCGAATCGTTATAATGTTCCACTTATCCCAACTGTAGATTCTATGATCGCACAAGGTGGGCTAGCAACTGTCGGGATTAATCAGATGGATACAGGCGTTGAAAGTGGGCGAATAGCTGCAGAAGTTTTAGATGGCGCCGACCCAAGTGACTTTCCCGTTTATGTTTTGGATAGGGGAGATAAATTAATTAATATTGAACAAGCTGAATTATTAGAGATAGATGTTCCACAATCACTACTTGATGATGCAACGATTATAGAATCTAAGAATTAAGAAAGGAGTTCAGAGTATGTTTATATCCGCAATTGCACAAGGCTTTTTATGGGCTATTTTAGGTATTGGTATTTTTACTACCTATCGCATTTTAAACTTTCCAGATTTAACTGTGGAAGGCTCGTTCCCGCTCGGCTCAGCTGTAGCTGTCACTGCAATCGTCTCAGGGATTCATCCTTTCGTTGCAACACTGCTGGCTATTTTAGCTGGTATGGCAGCCGGGCTCGTTACGGGCTTACTTTACACTAAAGGAAAAGTACCTGTTATCTTATCGGGGATACTTGTCATGTCCGGGCTGCATTCAGTTATTCTTTTTGTAATGCAACGACCTAATCTGAGTTTGTTGAATTATCCAAAGCTTTATGATTTATTTACTGGCCTCCCGAATTATTTTGATGTGATTTTTATCGGGTTACTCGCTTTAACATTAGTAATAAGTGGCTTACTCTTTTTCTTTTACACAAGTAAGGGACAGGCCTACATTGCGACGGGTGACAATGAGTCGATGGCCCGTTCTATAGGGATTAAAACGGATAATATGAAAATACTAGGTCTGGTTTTTGCCAACGGTGTTATTGCTTTATCGGGCGCCTTGATCGCACAGGATAACGGCTACGCAGATGTTAACGGTGGGATTGGTATCATCGTTATTGGTCTAGCGTCTATTATTATTGCCGAAGTTATTTTCAAAGAAGTGACATTAGGGGAAAGACTTTTAACGATTGTAATTGGAAGTGTGTTGTATCAATTATTACTCTTAGCTGTAATCCAGCTCGGCTTCGATACGACTTATATACGTCTATTCAGTTCATCAATATTAGCACTATTCCTCATGAGTCCTCAACTCCGCAAAGGGTTGAAGTTAACTGGCTTTAGTGGAAGGAGAGAGTGATAATGGAAGAATTACTTGAATTAAAAAGCATAACGAAAATTATACAGAATGAATCGGATATGAATAATACAATATTAGATCATGTTGATCTGACGATTAATAAGGGAGATTTCATTACAGTTCTCGGTGGAAATGGTGCTGGGAAATCAACATTATTCAATAGTATCACAGGTTCTCAGTCAGTAACGAGTGGGCAGATAGATTTTAAAGAGAAAAACGTAACGACCTGGTCAGAAGAAAAACGCGCACGCTTTATGGGACGCGTTTTCCAAGATCCTAAGATGGGGACTGCCCCACGTATGACAGTTGAAGAAAATTTATTGCTCGCTTTGAAACGTGGTAAGAAACGACCTTTCCTTCCAAGAAAGCTGAAAGAGCATCGGAAATATTTTGAGGAGCTCTGTGCCTCAATCGGTAATGGTCTTGAGGACCACCTCGATACACCGACAGGGCATCTGTCAGGCGGGCAACGTCAATCTCTGAGTTTGTTGATGACTACTTTGACAGAGCCGGATTTGCTTCTTTTAGATGAACACACAGCCGCCTTGGATCCAAAGACGTCAAAACGATTGATGGCACTAACTAATCAAATGATTCAAGAAAAAGAGCTGACTTGCTTAATGATCACGCATCGTATGGAGGATGCTTTGACGTACGGGAATCGATTGATCTTGATGGAAAATGGCAAAGTGAAACTAGATTTGGGTGAAGAAGAAAAGAATAAATTGACGTTAGAAGATTTGTTTGTTCTTTTTGAAAGAGAGTAGCGCCTAATACAGTTAAAATAAGCAAAGGAAGACTAAACTAATCTGACTAGAGGGCGGGGATCTATTAGTGGTATGAAGTAGCGCCTATATCAGCTAGCTCAGCCGCGAAAAATAGTGAGTAGTGTGAAGTGGCTCCTACATCCGCTAGCTCAGCCGCGAAAAATAGTGAGTAGTGTGAAGTGGCTCCTACATCCGCTAGCTCAGCCGCGAAAAACAGTGAGTGGTATGAAGTAGCGCCTACATCAGCTAACTCAACCGCGAAAAACAGTGAGTGGTGTGAAGTGGCACCTACATCAGCTAACTCAGCCGCGAAAAACAGTGAGTGGTGTGAAGTAGTGCCTACATCAGCTAACTCAACCGCGAAAAACAGTGAGTGGTATGAAGAAGTGCCTACATTAGCTAACTCAGCCGCGAAAAACAGTGAGTGGTATGAAGTAGCGCCTACATCAGCTAACTGAACCGCGAAAAACAGTGAGTGGTGTGAAGTAGCGCCTACATCAGCTAACTGAACCGCGAAAAACAGTGAGTGGTGTGAAAAAGTCGGTATAATAGCAACCGTAGTGGGTTTAGAAGGGTTTTGAATAGGCAGATGTGCCTATTCATTCATTCTTAAAAATCTTTTTAAAAAAAATTCAATAAAAATAATGATTTTTTCATTTATTCGCTAATATTAATAGTGAGGTGAAATGATGAAAATTATTAAAAAGAGAGAGAAGTCAAAATTACTTATTGGATTAAATTATTTAGATAAAAGAACCAAGTTGGATAATACGGATAAGCGATACTTGATCAACTTGGAGAAAGGTTATGAAGGAGAGGAACGTTTTGACACGCTTGTCAAAACGTATCTTACCGGTGAAGCACTGGTTATAAATGATTTATTGATTGAGAACAAAGGAAATGTTTTCCAGATTGATGCACTGATTGTAACAACAGATACACTTTATTTATATGAGATAAAGAATTATAAAGGTGATTTTCAAATGAACTCGGGCCAACTTTCTTATACAAGTGGTCAGGAAATAAGAAATCCTTTAACCCAGCTAAAACGTACAAAGGAACTTTTGCGCCAGTTGGTTAAAGAGTGGGGGTTGTCTTATAGAATCGAGGCTAATGTTTTATTTATTAATGAAACCTTTACTCTATATAACGCCAATGTGGAAGACTCAATAATTTTCTCAACACAAATTAAGGATGCATTGATAAAGTTAAACACCAAATGCAAAAGATTAACCAAGCAATGTAACTATCTTGCTGATAAACTTATTGACATGCACAAGGAAGAATCGCTTTTCCAAAAACAATTACCTTTATATAATAAGAAAGAATTAAAAACAGGGGTTGTCTGTTCATGTGGCTCTTTTAATCTAATTATTACTCAACGCTCGTGTTATTGTAAAGTTTGCTATAAGCAATTATCTATAGAAGAATTACTTATAGGTAGCATAGAGGAATTCAAGTATTTATTTCCCGAACAGAAAGTCACAACATCCACAATTAATGAGTGGTGTGGAAATAGAGTGAATCACAGGAAAATACGACATATCCTTCAAACACACTTGATGGCTTATGGAAAAAATAGTGGGACTTACTACGAATAAAATAAGAGGAATGAATTGAAATAAAAAAACAGTGCTTATAACTCTTTTGAGTTATAAGCACTGTTTTAAAATTATATCTATATTATAAGGTTCTGACAACTTTATTCACTAACTTCAAATGCAGGTCTTAAGTGGCCGTTTTCGGATAACTCATCTAAAAAGTCATACACTTCCTGGCTAGTCATAGCATCTACGAGAGCCTGTATCTCTTCAGAACCTTGATTATCCGCACGAGCAATAAGTGTTTGAGCAAAACGATTTTCTTCGTCTGCTTGGAGAACAATAGCGTCTTCAGGTGTTAAATCAATGTTTGCGATGTAGGTTGGATAGTTGAATACTAATTCCACACCATCTTCATAAGCAGCGGTTAAGTTTAATAAGTCAACATGTGTAAAGGTGAAGTCATGTGGATTTTCAACCACATCAGTATCAGTAACTTCTGATTTATTTACATCAGGGTCTAACGTGATCAACTCATGCTCTTCCAGTGTCACAAGTGCGCGGGCCTCGTTGGTTGGGTCACTTGGAATAGCGACTTCTGCCCCCTTTTCTATATCTGAAACAGAATCATAGACAGGTGAATAAAAACCAACAATAGCATTGTAGATTGGCTGAATAGCGACTAAATTACCGTCACGTTCTTTGTTGAACATTTCCATAAAAGGTTCGTGTTGAGCAAAGTTGGCATCAACTTCTTCATTTAAAAGGGCCTCGTTGTATTGGATATTATCAGAAACTTCGACGAGTTCCACCTCATAACCCTCTTCGATAGCATCCCCAGCAATTTCGACAACATCAGTCATTGGAGGGAGATGAGAGGCTACACGAATAGTTACTGTTTCCTCAGTTTTCTCGTTAGTATTGTCATCTGCTGCTTCATCAGTTTCACCGCATGCTGATAGAAGTAAAGCCGTTGTACTTAGTAATAAACCTTTTTTAAACATAAAGATGATCTCCTTTTTTAATAAATAGTTCGTTCATTATCTTTTATCTAAAATTTTAGCCACTTTCAGACCAAGCCATTGGAATAAACCAACAAGCAGAATAATCAGAACGATGGCTGTATACATAATATCTGTTTCGTATCGTTGGTAACCATAGCGGATAGCAAAATCACCTATGCCGCCTCCACCGACTACCCCCATAATCGTAGAATAGGAAACAAAACTGATAACAGCTGTTGTAAAGCCTATAACTAAACTGCTGCGCGCTTCGACATAAAGGAATTTCCACACAAGCTGCCAAGTTGTCGCCCCCATAGATTGCGCTGTTTCAATGATTGCTTTTGGGATATCATTCAGGGACTGTTCCACAAAGCGTGCATATAAAGCAATGGCAATGACAATCATGGGGAAGGAAGCCGCGATAGGATCGCCAGTGGCACGCCCATAGATTTGTCGTATAAAAGGTTGCATAGCCACCACTAAAAGCAGAAAGGGAAAGGACCGAATAATATTAACTAATGTGTTTACTAGGCGGTTAAGTAGATGATGTTCCATAGGATTCCCAGAACTTGTAAGGAAAAGTAGTGTTCCAACAGGGATTCCCAGTAGAATAGCCGCAAGTATGGCAAAGAAAAGCATGATTCCAGTCTCGCCTAAACTTTCTAGCATGCGCGGAAGGTACTCAAGGACATGTTCGAAGTATAAGTTTATCGTTTCAATCACTGCCTAACACCTCGATTGCACGTTCATAATAAGGCCTGTCTGCGGTCTGCTTGTTTGACTGGCTAACATCAATGATTGTTTCTAGCTCGCCATTTTCTAAAACTGCAGCGCGCTGGCATAAAGCTTTAATCACCAGTAAATCATGAGTAACAACAACAATGGTCATATCAAAGGCTTTATGTGCTTTTTTCAAAACCTGAACAATTTCTTCAGTCGTATTCTGATCTAAGGCTGACGTTGGTTCATCACACAATAAAATATCAGGTCGTGTAATCAATGCCCTAGCAATACCTACGCGTTGCTTTTGTCCGCCACTTAATTGGGAAGGATATTGATCTTTCTTGTCTTTTAAACCTACAAAATGCAAAGCTTCTTCAACAGTTAAGTGTGTAGGGTGGTTATGTAACTCCAAAGGTAAATGAACGTTTTCAGCAACAGTCTTGTTGTAAAGCAGATTGAATTGTTGAAAAACCATACCGGTTCGTTTTTTTAAGGAGCGTAAGTGTATTTTGTTCACATTATTAAGCGTTGTATCCTCAATGGTAACAGTCCCCGATGTTGGCTCCTCTAGCGCGTTAATCATACGAAGCAAGGTTGACTTTCCCGCACCACTTTTACCTGCGATACCAAAGGCTTCTCCTTTACTAATGGAAAGCGAAATATCTGATAAAGCAGTAAATACGCGATCTTTTTCTTGGAATATTTTTGTAACAGAATCAAATTCAATCATTTGATCTCTCCTTATTTGCCAAGCACTTAAGCGGTTATATTCACCATTATAAATAGTAACACACTCTATTATAAATAGCCAAGTGAAGGAGTGCAAATAAAATTTAGAATTTTTTAATCTTTTGAGTGGCAAAGGACGGTTTTATTTTATCGGAGATCTAAATAGTAAAAGATAATCGAGTAGGAGATAAATGATTAATTCATTTATCGTCCTCTCACACCACCGTACGTACGGTTCCGTATACGGCGGTTCAATATCTTAAGTAAGCAGACTCTGCCAGGTCTCGTAGTGAAACTACGTTCCACCGGTAGAGTCTTTTCGTTGTAAGCACCCAATGAACCTCAGGTGTTTTTGAGAGTCTCCAATATTTCTTTCTGGAGTAGCCAATGCGTTTAGCACTGTTCATATCTAGACCTAAACGCATTAATCTGCTAATCTTAGTACGTGGATTTTTCCATCTTTTTAAAATCAGTTGCCTGATACGGTGATGGAGCCATTGCTCTACTTTCGTGACGAAGGTTTTGATGAAACCTGTGCCGAAATAATTTATCCAGCCTCTTGTTCGGCTGTTTATCTCTTTGACAATCTCATCAAACTTCCCTGCTCGCTTACGTTTAGTCAAGCGTTTCAAGGTACGAATGAATTTCGCTTTGGCTTCGTTCGAAGGTCTGTAGCGACAGACCCCATTCACTGTGGTTATCAGACAGCCCAAGAACTTTAAACGCGTTGGTGAACCCACTTTACTTTTCTCTTGGTTGACAGTTAATTTCAGGTCTTTTTCAATGAAGCGCGTGATACTTTGGAGCACACGTTCACCGGCTCGTTTTGACTTCACAAAGATGACGAAGTCATCAGCGAAACGGACAAACCGATGACCTCTTTGCTTCATTTCTTTATCCAGTTCATGCAAGTATACGTTACTGAGTAGGGGCGATATCACGCCACCTTGTGGTGCGCCTGTGTTACTTTCTACGAATTCGCCAGACAGATCTATGACACCGCTCTGTAAGAACTTACGGATAATTTTCAGAATCATTTTGTCCTGTATATACTGTTCGAGATAGCACATCAGCTTATCATGATTGAGTGTATCAAAGCATTGTTTCAGGTCACAATCGACGGCTACTTTGTAGCCTTGCTGATAATAGCCGACACACTCTTTCAAAGCTGTATGATTGCTTTTCCCTTTTCGGAACCCATGACTATGCGGAAGGAAATGTTTATCAATGATAGGTTCTATCACTTGCCTGATGGCTTGCTGGACCACTCGGTCCCGTACGACTGGAATACCCAGTTTTCGGATACCACCATTTGCTTTCGGAATCTCCACACGTCTAACTGGTTGTGGTTTATAGGATCCGTCTAACAGTTTCTTTTTTAAATACGGGCTCATTTTCATAATATGTGATTCTATTTCATTAACTGTCATACCATCTACTCCAGCAGCTCCTTTATTGCGTTTAACAATTTTAGCTGCTTCGAATAGATTCTTCTCACTTACAACGAGCCTCATTAGAGACTCACCATACTTGTCTTTATATTCACCTAGGCGATTACTCCGCACATCTACATACTCTTTCGCTTCCAGCTTATCCCTTTGTAGTTTGCCAACCTTTTGATTGTTTTCTGCGTTTGTCATAATGCCTAACCTCCAATCTTCAAAGTATTAATATTGTTCGGTCCTTCGGTACATTTTCCCTACTATGACCTCGGCTGACTTCTGTCTATTCGTTATTACTACGACCATCGGTCGCTAGACAGACCTCCCTGGGTAAGAACGATAACCTTCTGCTCATGTCACTGCTTCATCTACTGTACAGGATTCGGACAGTATCGGACTTCACTTTGTTATGCAAGCTTATCCATCCTGGTTCAGCCTTCATATGAAATTTCTGTTCGTCAGTGCAAGCATTTGCGTCGGCCTTCCTTCAGATTCCGCCACGCGGCGGACACCCTTGGCTTTCGCTAACAGTTCCTACTGTCAAGTCTGTAGTGGACTTTCACCACCAAGTTATCGCCCATGCCGGGCGCACATAAAAAAGCACCAACCGCCGAGGCGATTAGTGCTTAAAAAGGAGTGATTAACCAACGCTTGGAGGAGCGTGGTCATCATAAAATAAGTTGGTTGCTGTGGGTATATCTTTATTATAGAAAATAACTTTGAATTATTTATGATGAATATATGATGAAACTTAGCTTTTTTGATATAGACATTAGACGCAATAACTACTGCAAGAAAAAATAGCATATAAAAAACCATCTTTTCCTCTAGAAAAGATGGTTTTGGGGATAAGACTAATGTCTAATTGTATGTTATTCGAGAAAAACCATTCAATCCGGGGAGAAAGAACAATGGTCTCAAATAAATTTTCTTTTCATAGATGATACAAATGTCTCGGGGGAGTCCTTTGTATCGTCTATTTGGGGAGAAAAGAAATGTGTACTATTTTCCACATTTTTATTCTACCAAATTAGATGATTTGAATCCTTAAAAATAACTAAGGATTATATCATGTTATATTATAATTTACTCACTTAGAGATTCAAGGATTGCCTTATTGAATGCAGGTAAATCATCTGGTGTACGACTAGAAATCAAACCAGACGTATCTTTAACGACTTCTTTATCTATAAAGTTTGCGCCGGCATTCTTCAAATCAATGGCAACTTGGCTGACTGAAGTAATATCTTTCCCTTTAACGACTTGGGCATTAATTAATAATTGAGGCGCGTGGCAGATTGAAAAAATAGGCTTCTTACCTGCAAAGGCACGCACAAAGTCCAAGAAACGTTCGTCTTTACGTAGTTTGTCTGGGGAATAACCACCTGGAATCAATAAGGCATCATAATCATCTGGGGAAACATCGTCAATACCCTTATCAATAGTTACCGAGGCATTTCCTTTTTTACCTTCCACAGTCTCATTGGCGTTGAAACCTATAGTTTCAACGGAATGCCCGTTTTTCACTAATACTTCATTAGGTGATGTGAATTCTACATCTTCGAATAAATGAGTCAATACTGCTGCAATTTTTTTAGCCATAGCTAAAAATCCTCCTTTAATCATTGTTACTTCAGTGTATCACCCGTAATTTTTTTAAACAAGCAAAACGATTTTTTCGATACTTTTATTTACTGTCAATAGTTATCATTAAAAGTTATTGAGAATTTGTGTTATAATTATCAAGGATAAACATTAAGTTTCTGTTTTGGGGGAGGTAAACTTTGAACATTGCATTGATCGCACATGATAAAAAGAAAGATGATATCGTTAAAATCGCTAAAGCATATCAACTGATCCTAGAAAAACATGAGTTGTATGCAACGGGGACTACAGGCAAGCGAATCATGGATGAAACAGGACTTGATCTTCATCGTTTTAAATCAGGCCCACTCGGAGGAGATCAACAAATTGGTGCCTATATTTCTGATAACAAGATGGACTTAGTGATTTTTTTGCGAGACCCATTAACGTCACAGGCACATGAGCCGGATATTTCTGCTTTACTACGCTTATGTGATGTTTATGAGATTCCGTTAGCGACTAATATGGGATCAGCGGAAGTATTACTCCGTGGTCTGCAGGCTGGCTTTTATGGCTGGCGGGATATTACAAGAGGAACAGAACGTGAAAGTTTACATTTTTGATGATAAGTACATTAGCTTAATGCTTTAAAAAGGAGCGAGCTATATTGATTATTATCGGAATAGGTTTAATTCTATACGGGTATTTTTCGTTTAAGTATTCCGACAGATGGGCGACGAATGCAAATAAGCACAAATCAGGAACGAGGTTT
Source organism: Alkalibacterium gilvum (assembly GCF_900109085.1). Classification (GTDB taxonomy): domain Bacteria; phylum Bacillota; class Bacilli; order Lactobacillales; family Carnobacteriaceae_A; genus Alkalibacterium; species Alkalibacterium gilvum. Next base: position 56,081 of record NZ_FNYW01000005.1, read on the forward strand.
CCAGAATGGTTTTCTTTATTAATCAAGTCGGGAGCTGTACTGTTTATTATAACTGGAATATTATTAATCGTGTCTTACCTGTTAGTATTGAAATAAAATTTAGAGAGGATTTTGCAAATTATGATTATCGGATTACCAAAAGAAATTAAAAACAATGAGTTTCGTGTCGCACTAACACCTTCTAACGTTCAACGACTAGTTGCAGCGGATAACGAGGTTATTGTCGAGAAAAGCGCTGGAGAAGGCAGTGGCTTCACAGATACAGAGTATGCTGAAAGTGGCGCAAAATTAATCGATTCAGCTAAAGAAGTCTGGGATAGCGCTGATATGGTAATGAAAGTTAAAGAACCATTGAAAGCAGAGTACAAATATTTCCGTAAAGGACTTATTTTATTCACTTACCTTCACTTGTCAGCTGCACCTGAATTAACTAAAGCATTAGTAGACAATGAAGTAACAGCTGTTGGTTATGAAACAGTAACAAAAGACGGCACACTACCACTCTTAACTCCAATGAGTGAAGTAGCTGGACGTATGGCTGTTCAACTAGGAGCTCACCACCTTGAGAAAAAACAAGGCGGTAAAGGGTTACTACTTGGGGGTGTACCTGGAGTTGAACGTGGTACAGTAACCATCGTAGGCGGTGGCGTTGTTGGTGAAAACGCAGCGCGTATGGCTGTTGGTATGCGTGCCAATGTTAATATTTTGGAATTGAATCCAGATCGTATGCGTGAATTAATTCGTATGTTTGGTAGTGATGTTCAGACACTAGCATCTACACCATCTAACATTGAAAAAGCAGTGAAAGAATCAGACTTAGTTATTGGTTCGGTATTGATTCCAGGACGTAAAGCGCCTAAATTAGTTACTGAAGAAATGATTAAATCTATGGAAAAAGGCTCTGTTATTGTTGATATTGCAGTTGACCAAGGCGGAAACTTTGAAACACTTAATGAAGCAACGACTCATGATGAACCAACATTCATTAAACATGGTGTCGTACATTACGGTGTAGCAAATATTCCAGGTGCTGTTCCAAGAACTGCAACACTTGCTTTAACAAATGACACTATCTTGTATGCATTGCAACTAGCTAACAAAGGCGTAATGGAAGCGATGAAGGCTAATGAAGGCCTAGCTGCAGGTATGAATGTCTATAAAGGTAAAGTGACTAACAAAGCAGTAGCTAACGATTTAGATTATGAATACAACGAATTATCTTCACTTATCTAAGCAAATAAATAAACAAAAAAGACAGAACGCAAAGCTACTTTGCGTTCTGTCTTTTAATTTATATACTACCTGTCTTTCAGTCGACTACCGCCTCTTGGAGTGAAAGAATAGTATTTGAAACACCATAAAGCACTCAATCCGATTAAAATATAAATGATGCGCACGCCCCATTGATCTAATTCGCCGAGCAAGGTTTCCACTATATTAAATTGAAATAATCCAATAAGTAAAAGGTGTATGCCTCCAAATATGAGTAGAGTAAGTGCTGTGCGGTCTATTATTTTCACTATAGGTCCTCCTTTTTATTAACTTCTATACTTATCATACGGAATTTAAACAAAAAAGTCGATTGTTTCTTATTAGAAATATTAATTATAAATCAAATCTATTCAATAGAAAATTTTAATTGGGTATTACGGGTCACAAACCCGCGTATGGTATACTAAAAGAAAATGGAGTATATAACCAGAAAATAAGAAACATTAGTCATGTGATATGTATAATATGGGGGGGGATAACCATGTCTAAAAAAGATATCGAAATAGCGCAAGCAGCTCAAATGCTGCCAATCGAAGAAATAGCTGGAAAACTATCGCTTGATGCGGAAAAACTTGATCATTACGGCAAGTATAAAGCTAAAGTCGATTTTAGTGCCTTACATAATAACGAGAATAATAATGGAAAACTGGTCTTAATGACGGCTATTAATCCAACGCCAGCGGGGGAAGGAAAAACGACAACGTCAGTAGGGCTGGGGGATGCCCTTCAGAAAATAGGTAAAAAGACATCCCTTGCTTTACGCGAACCTTCTTTAGGCCCTGTATTTGGTGTTAAAGGTGGTGCAGCTGGCGGAGGCTATGCTCAAGTTATACCCATGGAAGATTTAAATCTTCACTTTACCGGAGATATTCACGCCATTGGTGCGGCTAATAATCTTGTTGCCGCAATGATTGACAATCATATTTACCATGGAAATGAATTGAATATCGATCCCAGACGTATTACTTGGCGTCGAGCGATGGACATGAATGATCGCCAGCTACGCTCAATCGTTAGTGGAATTGGTGCGCGCTCAAATGGCATGCCAAGAGAGGGCGGATTTGATATAACCGTGGCATCAGAAATTATGGCTGTTTTGTGTTTATCCCATAGTTTAGATGAGATGAAAGAAAGACTAAGTCAATGTTTGATTGCTTATACATTTAATAATGCTCCCGTAAAAATGGGCGATTTAAACGCACAGGGTGCTGCAACAGCTGTTTTAAAAGATGCTTTGAAACCTAATTTAGTTCAAACACTTGAACATACCCCTGTATTTATTCATGGTGGCCCCTTTGCTAATATTGCTCATGGCTGCAACAGTTTGCTCGCAACTAAAATGGCTCTCAAACACGCTGATTATGTTGTAACAGAAGCTGGGTTTGGAGCAGATTTAGGAGCTGAGAAATTTATTGATATCAAATGCCGTCTGGGGGATGTTCAACCTGATGCTGTTGTTATCGTTGCCACACTACGCGCTTTGAAAATGCATGGTGGTGTTAAGAAAACGGATCTAGAGGAAGAAAATATAGATGCTTTAAAAGCTGGACTGCCTAATCTTTTGAAACATATCGAAAATATTCAAACGACTTTCAACCTACCGGCAGTCGTTGCTATCAACGCATTTCCTGCTGATACACAGAAAGAATTGGATATATTGAAAGAAGCAATCCAAGCGACTGGAAGTAAGAGCGTACAATCCAACGTCTGGGCTAATGGTGGCAAAGGAGGCGTTGAGTTGGCTGAAGAAGTAGTGAAACTGTGTGAGCAGAACACAGAAATGGCGTTTGCTTATGAGTTAACTGATAGCATTGAAACAAAAGTAGATAAAATTGTTCAATCCGTATACGGAGGCGAAGGTACTGAGTGGAGTGTGACCGCTAGACGTACGGCAAGACGTTTGACCAAATTGGGCTATGATAACCTACCCATTTGCATGGCCAAAACGCAGTATTCCTTGTCTGATGATGCGAAAGCACTCGGCAGGCCAAAAGATTTCATAGTTAATGTTCGTGATTTATCTGTTTCTGCGGGCGCAGGATTTATTGTTGTTCTGACAGGGAATATTATGCGGATGCCTGGCCTCCCTAAAACACCTTCTGCAGAGGGTGTAGATGTGGACAACCATGGGAAAATCACAGGATTATTTTAAGGAGCGAATGCAATGGAAGACGAAACGATCTCAGCTTATTTGACTGAACTGGGGGCTAAGGATGGGAGCTATGGTGGTGGCAGTACTGCTGCTTATATGGGCGCGATGAGTGCCTCCCTTGTACGAAAAGTAATTGATATTCAAAAAGATAAAAGTCGTTATTTAGAGAATGAAAATGAAATGAAAGAACTTTTGAAAGAGTCAGAATATATAATGAAAAGATTTGAAACACTTGCAAAATCTGATACCGTGGCCTTTGAGCCCGTACTTAAGGCGTATAAACTTCCTAATGAAACCTCAGAAGATAAATATACTAGGAAAGATGCAATAGAGAGGGCTTTGCAAGGCGCTACACAGCCGCCACAAGACATAATAGAAGAAGGCCTTAAACTTATACGTATGTTGAAAAAACTAATCGCCTTCCGTATGAAGGGGACAATCATGAATGATCTGATGGTAGCGACGCTAATTATGGACAGCGTTTTAGAAGCAGCTGTCTTAAATATAACCATTAACACCAAAATGATGAAAGATAAAACAGTGAAGAGCCAATTAGATAAAGAAGCAAAAAAAAGCTTGGCCAAGGGAAAAATCGAATTGACTGCACTATCCGAATCAATCAGATACTTTCTTGAATATAATGAGTGGCCAGATTTTGTAATAGGAGAATAGACATGGCAATTGAATTAAAAGGAAGACCTGTAGCAGAAAAATTATTAAAACATACATCTCAAACGATCAATGATTTGAAAAAAATCGACTGCCTTACTACATTAGCTATCGTTCGAGTGGGGAGTGAACACGCCTCTGTTTCTTATGAAAATGCAGCAATAAAAACAATGCAACGTGTGGGGATTGCTGTAAAATCAATTATTTTTGAAGAAACAATTAAACAAGAAGCAGTGATACATGCGATTCATGAGTTGAATAAGAATGAAAAAATACATGGTATTCTTGTTCTGCAACCTTTACCTGAGACATTATCTAGACATGAAGTTGTACGTAGTATAGATCCAAGTAAAGATATTGACGGCTCCACACCTGAAAACATGGGACGTGTAGTTGAAAATGAAAAAAATATATTAGCACCCAGTACGCCTCAAGCAGTGATGGCTTTACTAGAGTATTATGATATCTCTCTTGAAGGAAAAGATGTCTGTGTAATCGGAAGTAGCCCGGTCGTGGGAAAACCGTTAACACTCATGCTTTTAAACAAGGAAGCAACCGTAAGTAATCTGCATATCAAAACAAAGAACACCAAGCGCTATACAAAAAAGGCAGATATTGTTATTTCTGCAACTGGAGTAGTGGAGCTGTTGAAAGCTGAGGATATTAAAGATGGAGCTATTGTTATTGATGTTGGCTTTGGGTATAAAGAAGGGAAACCGGTTGGTGATGTAAAGTATCAAGAGGTAGCCGAAAAAGCTTATGCTATAACACCTGTTCCTGGAGGCGTAGGTGTTATCACTACAGCAGTTTTAGCATCTCAAGTAGCCCAAACTTCTTGGCGCCAATGTTCAGAATAATACAGAAAGAAAAGGGGTAAATCACATGGGGAAAAATGAATTACGTAAAGGTATGCTTATTTCCTTGGACAAAATAGGTAGAGTTGAGAGAAAAAAGACTGAGAAAATGATGCAAGCGAATCTGTTTACATCCACTTTATGGGGAAAAGCTGAGATGGTAGGAATTACACTATCTATAAATAAAGAATGGGATACCAGAGCAATCATCAAGCAGGCTTGGATGGAAGGGAAAAAAGTATGTATCCCCAAATCGATTCATAAAAGTCGCGCCCTTCATTTTTATGAAATAATATCCTTCCAACAAGTTGAAAAAGGCTACTTCGATTTGTTGGAGCCTGTTGTAAGTGAAACAAGACGTGTAGATAACTCTGAAATTGATTTAATGATTGTTCCTGGTCTTGCTTTCACCAGACAAGGTTACCGTATTGGTTTTGGTGGAGGCTATTATGATCGATTTCTTAAGGATTTCAAGCATACGACGGTTTCTCTTTTACATTCAAATCAACTTGTGAAGTCGTTCCCTATTGAAACTTTTGATATGCCAGTCCAGTATCTTGTTACAGAAAAAGGGCTGATGCAGGCTGAAGGAGAGTAAGTTGCTTTCTCCTTGTAACCAATCCGCATCCACTCTATAATTATGATAGAAGAAAGAGTAAGAGAAAAACGTTAAGTGCTAAGTGGATGGGATGTTGCCACTAGACGAAAAAACGGTTGTTTTGCGATTTTTCTCTGCATCCGCTTTAAAACTAAATAGTTTTTTGGCGAGGACTCTTTAATTTGACTCCCTATATTCCTGGATAGGCAGTCCAATTACCTTTCGCAGTAAATTTATCTATTGTGAGAGTATAGAAATTAAAGGAGATCTTCGGATATGAATAAAAGACCGAATAAATCAGATGGAAAAGGATTTAAATGGAATTTAAATACAAAGGGATTAGCCATTGTTGGAATTTTAATGGCTATGGCGATTGCTTTAGGTCGAATTGGTATAACAACGCCTGTCGTTCGTATAACATTCTCCTTTCTCCCTAACGCACTTATTGGGATACTATTTGGCCCGTTTGTAGCTGGGATTGCTGCGGCTCTGGGGGATCTCTTAGGCTTTATTATAGGTGGAGGTGTAGGTGGCTTTTTCCCCGGCTTTACGTTATCAGCCTTTTTAAGTGGTGTGTTTTATGGATTGTTTTTACACAAAAAGAATATTACAAAAAAACGTGTTCTTCTTGCTGTTGCGTTCAATACATTATTTGTTAATTTGACTTTAAATACTCTATGGATTTATATTTTAACGGAAAATCCCATTGCTATTATATTGCCACCGCGCATACTTCAAAATGCGGTGATGTCAGTAGTACGCTTTTTGAGTATCTGGTTTATTATTAATAATAAACAGCTCCGGCGTGTATATATGAAGTACTCAACGGCAAAAAAATAATGACTATAATCGGAAATAGGCTAGACATTTGTCTAGTCTATTTATTTTTGGGATTAAATGAAACGCTTAGGTGTGTTCACCTAAGCAAAACCTAGATTAGTACCGACATCAGCCAACTCAAACAAAATAAACGTTGAGTAGTTTGAAGTAGTGCGTATATCATCCAACTCAAACAAAATAAACGTTGAGTTAGTATACATATAAAAGGAACCTCTATACAAGAGGTTCCTTTTACTGATTTACAGACGCTTATTCTGTCGTGTGTATTTATTGAACCATTCTGAAGCGTCGACCCAGTCGATATGACGAACATCCTCCAATTTAATGCGCGTTAGCGATTCATCACGTTGCTTGACAAAAACACTATTGTTTTTAAAGCCTACAATAAAACCGTTGATGTCACTTAAATAATTTCCATTTTTAATAATATTTAACTGAATACTAAGTGGCTTTTTATTTGAATAACTTTGATGCAAATACGTGCTAATAACTTTGGATGATTGTCTGGACTTAGGAGACACTTGAACTTTGTGATTCACTGATTTTTGTTCTTTTAAAGCTTCTGCATGATCAGAAAGCATTAATCCAATCCACTTCATTTTTCCTCTATCTTTATAACCTAGAGCATCAGGAGAAAGTCTAACCTTATCTTGTTCCACAATTTTTCCTCCTCTTTTATATTTATGTAAATCATACGGTATCAACCGTTTTCTGTTCCTGCGCGGTGTCCACCCAACAGTTTATCTCTCTGGATAGCCATACCACCATGAGCCAAGCTGCTAGCGTGGAGGACAGATGTATAACCATACTTTTTTCGAATAGAGTCAATTGTCTGGTCTAAATCTTCCTGATTAATTAGTGTTTCAGTAGCTTCAAAGAGAGACAGCTGCAGTGAGGACTTATGGCTAATTTTTCCAAAGGTTACATTGACTACCCGAACAGGAAAATAGTTATAGTAGCGTTTAAAAATAAGTAGTAAGCCTTCGACCAGTTTTTTAGATGAATCGGTCTGTTCAATTAATATCTGATGACTGAAACCACGCTCAATAACATCTTTTGAATAACCAATACCAAGCTTGACGAGCCCAGCGGTTAAGTGATGTTTACGCAGTCTCATGGCATTCTCTTCTGCCATTTCGCGAATAACGATTTCTACTTCATGCTTTTCAATATAATCTCTATTCAAAATTTGATTTTTACTAAATGAGGTCTCTCTGGGTGTGAAGCTATCTGATAAACGTGTGCGGTCAATACCGTGTGAGTGAAAGAAGAGTTGTTCTCCAATCACGCCGAATCGTTTTTTTAGTTTTTTTACATCGAATTGAGAGAGGTCATAAATCGAATGAATGCCGATTCGCTGCAAATTTTTTTCTGTTCGTGAACCAATCCCCCAAAAATCTTTCATAGGTGTGATGTTCCAAATCGTTTCAGGAACACTCTCATAGTGCCAGTGAGCGATATAATTACTATCTGGATTTCGCTTGGCATCATGATCAAGTGCAAGTTTTGCTAGCAGGGGATTATCTCCAATACCGATAGTAACGACAAGTTTCATTTTTTTCCAAATAAGGTACTGAATTTTTCGTGCAATTTCTTCGGTTGTGCCAAATAAACCGTGTGAATGGGTGACATCTAAAAAGGATTCATCAATACTATAAACATGGAGATCCTCGTCGGCAACGAATTGTTTGAAAAGTTCAACGATTTCGAGATTTCTCTTCACATATAAAGCCATTCGAGGTTCAACGATTTCGATGGATGCATTTTTAGGTATTTCGTAAACACGAGTCCCCGTTTTAATGCCATAAAGTTTTTTCACTAAAGGTGAGGCAGCAAGAACGAGACCGCCGTTGTTATCAGGTTTACTAACAACAGCAATTTTGGCTTTGAGAGGGTGCTGTTTTCTTTCCACAGCCTCAACGGAAGCAAAAAAAGATTTTACATCAACACACAAAATATCTCTACATGGTTCATTAGAATAATCCATCATTTGAATCATTATTTAGCCTCCTTACGGGAATGTAAGTTTGTTTTAATTATAAGAACGTTTGTTCGATTCGTCAAGGGGAACACATTTGAAAAGCAAACTAAAAAGAGAAGAAGTTGCTTACCATCCTAGTGACAGCAAGCAACTTCTTCTCTTTAATTATTTTTATTTATTATTTTCCTTCGACGTAAGGAACAGCTTTCACTGTTACATTAATATTGCCCTTTGTTGCTTTGGAGTAAGGGCAGAATGTGTGAGCTTTATCAGCTAAATCCTTAACCTTTTCTTCAGGCAGATCTTTCATTCCAACTTCGATTTCGACACTTAATTTGAAACCACCATCGGTAGGATCTTTATGAAGATGAACAGTCAAAGTGACTTGGGAATCATTATCGATATTCTCTTCTTTTTTATAATGATCCAGGGCGGCATGGTAGCACGCACTATATCCCATAGCGAAAAGTTGCTCGGGATTCGTTCCGTCACCCTTACCTCCCATTTCCTTTGGCACGTCGATGTTTAATTCATATGAATGATCGGGTGAGTGACTTTCGCCGGCACGAGCCCCTGTATTAACAGCAGCGGTAGTGTATACAATTTTTTCTGACATAATTGACTCTCTCCTTTTCATTATTCTATTAATAAGTATAACAAGAAGAGAAAGAATAGCGAAGTTAAAGGGGTTATACTGCTATTAAGTTAATGCATAAGCATTAATCGCTTGAGCAACACCGTGATCATTATTGGATGCTGTAATGATATCAGCGACAGCTTTTACTTCATCTGTCGCATTTTTCATGGCAACACCAATCCCCGCAAAGTCCACTAAATCAATATCGTTACCACTGTCGCCAATAGCCATAATATGTTTTCTTTCTATATTCAAATGTTCTGCTAAGGCCTTAACAGCTTTGCCTTTACTGGCTTTTTTATTTAAAACTTCAAGATAAAAGGGTTCGCTACGTAAAAGAGTGTAGTCTTGATTAACCTGTTTAGGAAGGCGTGCAATAGCTGCGTCTAAAACAGATTCCTCATCAATCATCATCATTTTATTGTACGAGTTAGAGGCAGCCATTTCCTCGGGCGCTCGGTAGAATAAAGGAAGTCCAATGATAAAAGCTTCATGAACACTATACTTACTAATGTCTTTATTTGGTGTGAAAATACCTTTATTATGAATAGCGTGAAAATGAGAACCTGCCTCAGCAGCAGCTTTTTCTAAAAATACATAATCATCATGCGTCATCGTATAGTCAATGATTTTTTCCTTTGTTTGCGAGTTCTGAACGAGAGCCCCGTTGTATGAAATAACATAATCATTGGAGTCGTTCAATTCAAGCTCTTTAAGTAAAGGAACAACGCCTGGAAAAGGCCTTCCAGTACAGAGAACGACCTGTATCCCCGCCTGTTTAGCGTCACGTATTGCTGTTTTCACTTCCTTTGTTACTTTTCTATCGGTATTAAGTAAGGTACCATCAATATCGATGGCGATTAATTTTACAGTCATAGTTTCCTCCATTTTAATTAATCTTTAGGATGAATAATTGTACCATTTTTAATGTAGTGTTGAAAGTGATCGTACTCTTCCTGGAACATATTTATATTTGCCATATCTTTTTCCAAAAACTCTTTTGGAACAAACAGACGGTGGTCTCCATGGAGAATACCACTGAGTGATTTGACGATTGAACTGACCGTACTGATTTCCACTAGTGTCCCATCAGAATGTATGAGTTGGATGGGGGTTTTACTTTTAAGCTTATAATCATAAGGCAAATCTGAACTACTATTAGTCATCGTATAAAGATTTTTATCATAACTTAATTTTCCAACGATATCTCTTAGGCTTTCAACAATTTCATCGTCTTTTCCTTTTTCAAATACAACGGATTTAAGCGGTTTTCGATTAAGAAACATACCGGCTAACTCACTTAGATAAGCATCATCACTTTCAGTCCAGAGTGTAATAGCGGTTTGAAGAACACCATCATCTAGTTTTAAATAGTCTTGAAGCGTTGCTTTTTCTTCAAAAAAAGGCACAAGAAGAGGGAATAGCGGAAACAGAGATCCTTCATGATAAAGCTGCTTGGCCCGATAAAGTAATCGGTCAAGTGTCACTTCCATTCCTCGTGAAGCTGGGTGGAAATAAACTTGCATGTACATCTGAAAGCGGCTTACGATATAGTCTTCAACGGCGTGAAGCCCCTGGTACTCAAAAGCAATACCCTCCTTATAAGGTCTTATAACGCGCAAAATACGAGATAAATCAAAGGCGCCATAAGTTGCTCCCGTGAAAAATGCATCACGTTGAAGGTAATCCATTCGATCAGCATCGATTTGACTAGATATAAGCTGCACAACTTGGGGATTACTGTGCTGCTTGGTTATAACGCTAGCCACTTGATTAGGGAAATCCAGAGAAACACGTTTCAAAACAGCATTCACCTCTGTATTTTCAGAGAGAATAATATCTGTTGTAATGGTTTCATGATCTGTTTCAAATATTTTCTCGAAAGTATGTGAAAAAGGACCATGTCCAACATCATGCAGTAAGGCAGCACATAATGTAACTAAGCGCATACTGGGGTCCCAATCATTAGGATAATTACGGTCAAACATGTCCACAATGCGACGCGTTATTTCATAAACACCTAAGGAATGAGAAAAACGAGAATGCTCTGCTCCGTGAAAGGTGAATTGGGTAGTTCCTAATTGTTTTATACGTCGTAATCGCTGGACTTCCTTTGTATCTATTAAGTCAAGGATTAATTGGTGGCGTACATGAATATAGTCATGTACTGGATCTTTAAAGACCTTTTCATCAATGAGTCGGTCTGATTTTTCAAATGAGTGTACACACATATTTTTATCTGATTACTTCTGCTACTAAATACTATTAATTTAGAAGGTGCCTGTGAAGTAAAAAGAACTCCTTTCTATAACCTTCAGCACTGAAGATTTACTAGGGTAGCATTTTTTCATTACGCTTAATCATTTTTTCCAAGCCTTTCATATATGAGGTTTGAATCGATGGTGGAAAAGAGCCATCACTTAATTTGATAGAAGCATTTGTAAATGTTGCCTTTATACGTTCTTTAACATCTAAAACAGTAAACGATTGAGACAAAGCTTTCTCTAATGTCGTCATTACTTCTGGCCGAACAGTTGGGAAGTGCCATTTTGTTTCTTGTCCTTTTAGACCATTAGTATAAAGGTCCTTAACGATTTCAGAACGCTTCTGTTGATTTCCCGTAACACTTAAATAAATCATAATGGCAATGCCGCCGTTTAAACGTCTTTGAGCAATACCGGCAATCTTTTTACCCTCGATACTTAAATCATAATCGCCTGGGCAATAAGAATCAGGGATTTCATAAGCGTCAATATCCTCAGAGAAATCCTTGAAGGCTGTCTGAATGATTTGGTGCATGCGTTCATATCCTTCGTTAATTGAGAGGCGTTCTTCCTCTTCAGGGAAGATGAGCGAGAAATTAAGCACACCCTCATCGCTTATAACGGCCAGCCCACCGGAATTTCTTACTAAATAGGGATAACCATATGCTGAGATGTTTTCTAAAGCCTCCGTTAAAAAAGGTAATTTTGTATCCATCATGCCTAAGATAACATGAGGTTTAGTTGTCCAAAAATGCAAAATCGGCTGCTTTTTTTCACCTGCTTCTTTGATTAAAGCATCCGTTAAAGCAAAGGGGGCAAACCGATGAGAGGCATATTCTGAAGGCACCTCGTCGTAAACGAGAAATTCATTCATTGTAGTTAAAAAATCGAGAGAGTCAGTCATTCAACTTCCGTCCTTGTCCGTAGTTTATACTATTTATTTCAAGTATACCAAAAAGAGAAGCCAAGTGTGATAACTAAAGAAGAATTCTTAATGGGACGGAAAAGCACATTTGTGCTAAACTAATAGAGAAGGGTTTGTTATAATTAAATGGTGAGAAATCATTTAGGTGTGCATTAATTGTGTATACTGACATAAGCAGCAGATTCTTTACAGTAAAAGATTAATAGATACAAGGAAAGGAAGGAATGAGACGTATGCCTTCAGAGAAAATTAAAAATGGCTTACCAGCCGAGATTAAAATGGAAACCTCCTATGTTCAAAATGGAGAATCACACCATCATTCATTTGAAGAACCTGGGCGTGTTGTATATATGAACAATAGTTATTATATCCGCTTTGAAGAAGCGAATGAAGAGGGAACTATACCTGTCACGATGAAAATCAACCCAGATGGTGTTGTTCAACTGATTAGACGCGGAGAGCAGACGACGCGGCTTGTTTTTGATAGTACGCAAGAAACAGAAGCGAACTACCGTACACCAGCAGGAATCATTCCAATGACAGTCAAAACAGACGATATAAGGGTAAGTTATTATGATAGACCGTTTGCTGGACGTATCTATGTCGACTACTCTTTATTAGTGAATCAACAAAAATTAGGAGACTATCATATACGATTGCGCTTCACCACATAATCATGTAATATAAGTAGGCTTAAACAAATTATTGTAGAAATTAAAAAATTAAAAGATTAAGATGAATGAGAGGACGTATAAGTCGTGGAATTAACCCAATTTAAAGATCAAAACAAAGAAGAATTAGCCATGGTTGAAGTGGCACATGCCATGTTACAGACAACAGGGAAAGTAAAAGACTTTAACGATTTACTATCTGAAGTTGCAGGTTACCTCAATCTATCTGATGCAGACTTGGAAGAAGACATGGTTCAGTTTTATACTGATCTAAACATAGATGGCCGCTTTATTTCACTTGGAGACAACCGCTGGGGATTGCGCAGCTGGTATCCTATTGATCTGATCGATGAAGAAAACACACATAATAACGACGAAGAAGACGAAAAACCTCGTCGCAGAAAGAAACATCTTGGTTTTGATGAAGATATCGAAGATGAAGAGTTTGAAGAAGATGAGGATGACGAGGACGACGATGAACCAATCAAGTATGGCGATCGTGTTGAGGTCGATGAACATGGTGTTATGGTTGAAGATGAAGACGACGAAGATCTAGGCGAGTATAAAGACGACCTGGAAGACCTTGACGACGTCGAAGAAGACGACGAAGATTTAAAAGGCCTAAACATTGTCGATGACGAAGAAGCCCTAGGCGATGACGAGAAAGACGACGAAGAATAGATTTTAAAAATAGCTTATAATAAATCATGCCGGCAGGTTCTAACGAACATGCCGGCATGATTTTTGCTTATTTAAAAAGAGTAGGATTTTTCTCGTTGAAATTAAATGGTCGGATTGCACTACCATTTTAACACTTTTAGTATTTATTGGTATACACTAATGGCAGATGAAAAATTATATCTGTACAAGAAGGGATGTGAAATGTAAGTTGTTTTTCGACTTTATCACTAGTTATTCTCTTGGGTGAAGTGTTTGCGAAAGAGAAAAATTAGTATGAGTTATTTGGACCATAAACGTGCTATCAAAGACAATGAATGATAACCTTTCTATTGTTGTACATTATTAGATTAGCACTGCTTAATTATGATATCACTGCAATTAAAAATAGGAAGAAAATACTGTGGAAGTGGATGTTTTTTATGCAAAAAAATTTACGGTGGGGACTATATCTTTTGTTTATTACATTTGTTTTTGTAGTAACTGGTGAAATTAACGTTACAGCAGTTGAAACGAATGAAAACGGTACTGTATTTTCAACGGATGAACAATATACTGATATACGTACCAGTGGTGAAACAATTACAGAAGTTGAAATAATTACTCTCGATGTCGATGAAAAAAATGCATCTCACGAAAAAATCAATCAACTTATTACTGCGGATATGATAACAAGAGAAACTAAAAATAATACTGAATCTCCAATTAATGTTAAATCTATTACTACAACTGAAACTCAAGTTTATGTATATAGAATAGGTACCGGAACAGTATGTCAGATAAGTTTACGTTGGAGTGGTAATATTATGGTAAGTAACTACAGATATAATAGTTTGGAAATAAAATCAACAAGCCTTCTATTTCCTACTGTTTATGATACTCTGGGTTATAGATTTATGTCAGCCCAACCAGCTGCATTAGCAGGAACGGTCCACGCCGGAACTTTTTCTGTTCCAGTATCAGTATCAAAGATAAAGTTAGACTTTTCAGGACTTCAGCTATATGATATGGCTGGTGATTGGCTAAGTGTTTTTGGAATAAGAAATGCTCCTATTAACTAAATAATTAATTCACAGGGGGAAGAATGGAAAACAATAAACAAGTAAAAAGGATGTTAGAAAAAAACGGATCGAAGCTTAACATTAAGGAAAGTATAACAGATCCGATCGATGTTGTTCTCAAGTTGGTGGACGTTAAAAAATGTTCTAAAGAAATCATGCCAGAATTCTACCTGAAACCAAAGACAGAGCAAATGTACTACTCTATCAGAAATATACCTGAAAATATTAAACGAGAAGCCTTTCTTTTAAATCCATTATTGGAATTTGAAAAAAAAGTAGGTATAGAAGATATAGATTTGAATATTTACGAGGTTCTCATTAATGAAAAGAGCCGTAAATATTATTTGAGTGATTTCGAAGATTCGTATATGCTGTTTTTTAAAAACAGAAAAGTGATATATATAGTGCTGGATACCTATTTAGGTTTAGCGGATACTAACAGTGATTTATTTTTGAAAGAATATTATTATGCGAGAGGAATAACAAAAAAAGATCTCGAAGAACAAACATTTAATTTGTGGGAGCATTTAACAAGTTTTGATTGATGATTGCCGACGTTTGATTAGATGGAGAAGGAAGAAGGAAAGAAAATCAGAAGGGCATCTGCAGTGGATTGATAATGAGGTAACGTAATCGTGGAATTCTATTCTGATGGGAATTTCAGGGATGAAACGGCGATTTTTCTGACTCATGATGCAGAGACAGTTACAATCAAAATAGTGATCGACAAATCGGGAGCTCGCTTCAATGAATACAGAACAGAGGGCGAAGCTGTGCTCACAGCAACGACAATAGGAGAGTCATTCCTGGAAGGTAAAAACTTTCTATGATGGTTCTCCTTTTTTTAGTGTATAGGAAGTATAAACTTTTCTGTCTGCGAGAATGTTGTCTAGCAGAACGAGCCTGACCCCGTGCGAAAAAAGATGACTTGTACCCAGCTACGAAGAACACTACGCATACGATGCTTGTAAGCGACTGAAGCCACAACAATCAATCGCAATTGCGCGCAAGCTGCTCATTTGCTGAGACTCTAGAAATTTATTTCGTAGAGCCTTAGTACAAAGCGACTGTAAAAGAGCTTTGCTACCGCTTAGAGGAAACCACGGTCGCTATGCTTCCCTGGTACTGTTCAACTAAGCCGGAACCGTGCTAGTTGAACAGCAATTTTTCGCAGGGGTCAAGGCGGACTCGTTCTGCTTTTCTTATGTTTTTCTATCAAACGCTTTCTATACTTGACCATATTCTCGTAATGATCCTCTTCATCCACCTGTTCGTATATTCTTATATGTGAAAGCGTCTCTTCTTTTGAAGCGGAAGGAGGATCCGACAATTCTCCCGCAAGGGAAAGCTGAAAAAGAAGCCATCGTTTTCCAGTAAATGTTTTCATAACTGGACAGTTCAAAGAGTTTTTCTTTCAGTTTTTATACCTATTTTTAGTGTATACCAAGAAAATAAAAAGTGTGTAAGTGGTAGTGTAATCCGACCGATTTGTAGTGTTTAAAAATAGAACCTTTCAAGAGATAAACCTCTTAGAAGATTTCATTCGTGGGGGATTTATTAAGTGATTTCCATAAATCTTTATGACAATAATAGTCGGGTCAGACTATTATTGTCACTTTTGCTAGTATATACTGATTGTAAGGAGGTGATTCGATGCATTTAATGTTATCGATGTTCATAGCGATTCTTTTAGTAGTTGTATTATTTTTTTTAGGAAACTACGGTTTAATAATTGGAATTGGGATTCTGTTGGGCATACTCTTTAGAATAGTCTTTTTATTAGAAAAGATAAGCAAGGATATTGACATAAAAAAGATAAAGTAAATAGAACATCTCATGATAATAGGTTTACATAAAAATGTACTGTAAATTGTATCCAGCGATTAAGAGGTTTACAACATTATAATAAAAGCAGTAAATAAAAGGGTTATTCATAAGAGATAGAAAATGTCTCTAGAATAACTCTCTTTTTTTGTCTAATACTGAATAATCTTTACAGGTTTCAAGAAATTAGAGTATAATGAGTAAAATTTTAGATAAGCAAACAACATTATAGACATTTGTACTAGTTTTATTGTGAAATTTTGTTTATAATGGATAATGAGTCCGAGTGCGTATCTCGGTTTTTAAAAGTACGCAAAAATTTTAGGAGGCTATACACATGGGTCAATTAGTAAGTATGACAGAAATGTTGAACAAAGCATTAAAAGAAAAATATGCTGTTGGACAATTCAACATCAACAACTTGGAATGGACACAGGCCATTTTACAAGCAGCAGAGGAAGAAAAATCTCCAGTTATTTTAGGTGTTTCTGAAGGAGCAGCTAAATATATGGGTGGATTCAAAGTCGTTACTGCTATGGTTAATGCATTGATAGACACAATGAACATTACTGTTCCAGTAGCTGTTCACTTGGATCACGGTTCTTCTTTGGAAACATGTACAGCAGCTATCGATGCTGGTTTTTCATCAGTTATGATCGATAACTCAAAATTCCCGATCGAAGAAAATATTAAAGCAACGAAAACAGTTGTAGAATATGCTCATTCAAAAGGCGCATCAGTTGAAGCGGAAGTTGGAACTGTCGGTGGTACTGAAGACGGTGTGACTGGTGGCGTTATGTATGCTGACCCTGAAGAATGTAAACGTATGGTTGAAGAAGCTAAAATCGATGCATTAGCAGCGGCTTTAGGTTCTGTTCACGGTGATTACGAAGGCGAACCAAAACTTGGTTTTGACGAAATGAAAGAAATTTCTGATTTAACAGGTGCTCCTTTAGTATTGCACGGTGGATCTGGAATCCCAACTCACCAAATCAAAAAAGCAATTGAATACGGACATACTAAAATTAATGTAAACACTGAATTACAACAAGTATGGACTAAGCGTACACGTGAAGTTATTGCTAATGACGACAAAGTTTACGATCCTCGTAAGATTGTTGGACCTGGTAAAGAAAATATCACAACTGCAACAAAAGCTAAAATGCAAGAATTCGGCTCTTCAGGACAAGCTTAATAATTAAATAAACGAATAATTTAAAAATAGTCTATTTGAAAGCAAACAGATTATTTTGATTGTGGATCACTCCCAAAACAAGAGCATCATTGTTTTGGGAGTGATTTTTTATTTCATTTAAATGAAATAAAGGGATTGCTTATGACTCCTTATATTTGCAAGTAGTGGAAAAGACACTTACCATTAAATGAAAGAACTGAAGATAAAGCATTATAAAAGATGAGATTAAAAGACAAAGTAACCATCATTACAGGCGGAGCCGGCGGCATCGGTCGAGGTATGGCTATGGCCTATGTCAAAGAAGGCGCTAAAGTTGCAATCGTTGACTTAGACAAAGAAGCAGGCGAGAAAGTATTAAAGGAATTACAGAAATACTCTCCCGATTCACTGTTTATCCAACAGGATTTAACCGACCGTGATAAATTATCTGATATTGTAGAACAAGTTGCAGATAAATACGGTAAAATTGATATCCTTATCAATAATGCCCATGCTTCAAAAATGGCATCGATTGAAGAGACGACTCAAGCAGACCTTGATTTCTCATTTAATACGGGATTTTATCCAACTTTTTACTTGATGCAAGCCGCATTACCGTATTTAAAAGAGACAAAAGGAAAAATTATTAACTTTTCATCAGGTGCCGGCATAAATGGGCACACGAACCAAGGCACTTATGCAGCAGCTAAAGAAGCTATACGTGGAATAAGTCGTGTGGCTGCAAATGAATTTGGACCCTTTGGAATTAATGTGAATATCATATCACCTATTGCGAAATCTGAAGGTATCATGAAATGGGCGGAAGAAAGTCCTGAATACTATGAAAATATGCTCAGTGGCATTCCAATGGGACGTTTAGGAGATGTTGAAGAAGACATTGGCCGCACTGCCGTATTTTTAGGTAGTGAAGATTCTGATTATATCACTGGACAGACGATCATGGTCGACGGCGGAAGTATCAAACTACGTTAAATAAGAATGTATATACCTGCTGTTGGACGTTATTTGGTTCAAGGCAGGTTTGTTATAACGTGCTTTAAAAGCGATACTGTAGGCACATAACAACGCGCATTCATTTTATATAACGCATTGTATTTAATGAACGAATTGTTTATACTGTTTATAGTTCGTTTTAAATAAGAAATAGAGGTTATAATTTGTTTAAAAAAATAAATACAAAAGATTTAACTCAAATCGCCATATCAACGACACTTCTAGCCATCGCTTCACTAGTTATCATACCGATTGGATTTGTTCCTATCACATTGCAAGTCGTTTTATTTCTATTGATTCCTGCTATCCTTGGACCTGTAAAAGGTATAATGGCCATAGGGATTTATATGTTAGCTGGACTCCTAGGCTTCCCTGTATTTGCAGGCGGAGCGGGTGGCATCGGCCAGTTACTATCGCCTTCTTTTGGTTATATCCTTGGTGCAATACCCGTAGGATTATTCATTGGTAAAGGGATAAATAAAATGACGACAAAAATCCAAAATGGACTGATAATGCTAGTAGGTGTATTCATTTTGTATGTCATTGGTATAGCATATCAGTATGGTCTTTTGAATATAGTGCTAGATACACCTGTTAAATTAGGCGCAATACTTACGACGAATCTCACAGTTTTTCTGCCGATTGACACTTTGAAAGTACTTGTTTCAGTGCTTATTTATGAAAGGCTGAAGAAACTATCATTTTATAAGCGAATAAATCGCTATTAACCGACGTATTATTTTTGAAAAAGAGAGGATTAAAAATGACACAGAAATTAATTGTTAACGGAGGACGAGAACTTAATGGTGAAGTGACAATTTCAGGTGCTAAAAATAGTACCGTTGCACTTATACCCGCTGCTATATTAGCTGATTCTCCTGTCACATTAGAAGGTGTTCCAGATATCTCAGATGTTCACTCACTTATTTCTATTCTAAATGAGATGAATGTAAAAACAACATTTGAAGGAACGACATTAACGATAGATCCAACAGACATGATTTCCGTCCCTATGCCTAGTGGTAAGATTAAAAGCTTGAGAGCTTCTTATTACTTTATGGGAGCTTTACTGACAAAATTTGGTCAAGGCGTTGTAGGGCTCCCAGGTGGCTGCTTTTTAGGTCCGCGTCCAATTGATCAGCACTTAAAAGGGTTTCGTGCATTAGGCGCAACAGTTGAAAATGAAAGAGGCGCGATGTACCTAAGAACAGAGGATAAAGGACTGGAAGCTGCGCGTATTTATTTCGACGTTGTCTCTATAGGCGCGACGATAAATATTATGCTAGCAGCTGTTAAAGCTAAAGGTCGAACAGTAATTGAGAATGCTGCGCGCGAACCAGAAATTATTGATGTGGCTACGCTATTAAATAATATGGGAGCTAAAGTACGCGGTGCTGGTACCGATGTTATTCGTATTGATGGTGTTGAAGAAATGCACGGATGCCACCATACCGTTATACCTGACCGTATAGAAGCAGGAACTTATTTAATTATGGCTGCAGCTAAAGGGAAAGATGTTAGAATTAATAACGTTATTGTAAAACATTTAGAAGGGCTCATCGCAAAAATGGAAGAAATGGGTGTGCCACTTGAAATCGGCGAAGACTATGTTCGTGTGACAGCACCAGAGGGTCCTTTGAAAGGTGTATCCATCAAGACACTACCTTATCCAGGATTTGCAACAGATTTGCAACAGCCATTTACACCGTTATTGATGTCGGCTGAAGGCGAGTCGATGATTGTTGATACAATATATCCCAAGCGAATTAAACACATACCTGAACTGAATAGAATGGGTGCGAATGCACGGGTAGAAAGTGATGTTATTCTTATTGAGGGTGGACATAAACTGGAAGGTGCAGAGGTTATGGCAACAGATTTACGTGCTGGGGCATGTATGGTTGTTGCAGGACTCTTAGCTGAAGGCGAAACAATCATTGATGGGGTAGATAATATCCTGAGGGGTTACGATAAGATCGTTGAAAAATTAACTGCGCTCGGTGCAGATTTATATATGGAAGATCGGCAAGATTAATGAATAGGGGACCTGAGTGTGGCTAAATTTATAACATACAGTAAACTACAAGAAAAAACGTTGAAAGAAATTTATGAATTGGCAAAAGAGTTAAAGATTCCTTCATATAGCCAAATGAATAAAAAAGAATTATCAATGGCTGTTATCCGCGCCGAGGAAGAAAAGCAAGGTTTCTTCCGTGTCAGTGGCGTGCTAGATAAAATCAGTCATCAAGATTTCGGGTTTCTTCGTCCGATAAATTATTCACACAGCAATGAAGATGTCTATATTTCCGCATCACAAATGGCCCGTTTTGGATTACGTAACGGAGATAAAATAACGGGAACAGCGCGTCCACCTAAAGCTGGCGAACGCTATTATGGACTGATGAACGTCCAATTGGTGAACGGTAAAAATCCAGAAGAGGCAAGAGAACGACCGCACTTTCCAGCACTAACTCCCTTGTATCCAGAAAGACGGATCAACTTGGAGTCTTCATCAAGTGAACTATCTGCGCGTATGATTGATTTGATTGCGCCTATTGGATTTGGTCAGCGTGGGTTGATTGTTTCACCACCTAAAGTTGGTAAAACGACCTTGCTTAAAGAAATCGCTAATGGAATCAAAGCTAATCATCCGCATGTAGAACTTATTGTCCTATTGATTGATGAGCGACCAGAAGAAGTAACAGATTTGGAGCGCAGTATTGATGGGGAAGTTGTCCATTCGACCTTTGACCAGCAACCTCAAAATCATGTCAAAGTTAGTGAACTTGTATTGGAAAGAGCACGTCGTTTGGTGGAAGATAAACAGGACGTCGTTATTCTTATGGATAGCATTACACGTCTGGCGCGTGCTTATAATCTGGTAGAACAACCCAGCGGTCGAACACTCAGCGGGGGGATTGACCCAGCAGCCTTGTATAGACCTAAACGTTTCTTTGGATCCGCACGAAATGTTGAAGAAGGCGGGAGTATGACTATCGTAGCAACGGCTCTTGTTGATACAGGAAGTCGAATGGATGATGTAATCTATGAAGAGTTTAAAGGTACAGGTAATATGGAAGTACATTTATCTCGTGAATTAGCAGAACGTCGTATTTATCCGGCTATTGATATCAAAAAATCAAGTACCCGTAAAGAAGAAATGCTTTTATCCAAAGAGGAATATGAAGCAGTGTATAAATTACGTCGTGGTATGCGCAACGATACGTTAGAGTATACAGATCAATTCATTAAATCCTTGCAACGCCATAAAATAAATGAAAATTTTGTAAAAAAAGCACTGAAACAATAAAAAATAGCATGTTTTAAATATTTTTCAGGTTAAATATTGCATCAATAAATAAAACATGCTAATATATGTAGTGTTGTAAACTAAAGAGATAAGATAATAGGTCAAGGGGATATAAAGTTATTTACTTGCTATTTATCTTGACTATCGAATGAAGATAACTATGGATTCGCAAAGAGTCCATGGCAGTTAAGGAGTGAAAAAGAATGAAACAAGGCATTCATCCAGAATATCGTAACGTAGTTTTTATGGACACAACGACAGGGTTTAAATTCATGTCAGGTTCTACAAAAACATCTACTGAGAAAGTAGAATGGGAAGATGGAAACGAATATCCATTAATCCGTGTTGAGATTTCTTCAGATTCTCATCCATTCTATACAGGTCGTCAAAAATTTGCTCAAGCAGATGGACGTATCGATCGTTTCAACAAAAAATACGGTTTGGAACAAGAACAAGAATAATAACAAAAAGAAAAAGTTCTGGCTATCCAGGGCTTTTTTTTGTTTAAAACTAGCTATTCCGCAGAAGTTTTTAAAAAGAAAGATATAAAATAAAGGTTGTTATAGTTTATATATTAATTTATTCCAAGATGTTATAATGAAATAACTTGAGACAACTAGAGACAACTAGTAACTATGCTAAACTATAAAAATCAACTCTTAAGAGCTGAACAAAAGAATCTATCAGCCAAGAAAAGGAGTAGACCAATGAAAATTTACGTAATATATGGTGGCGAGAATGCAGAACATGAAGTATCTGTTAAATCTGCTTTTTCAATCCTAAAACATATTTATTATGATTACCACACAATCATTCCTATATACATAACAAGAGAAGGTGAATGGTACAAAGGCTCTGAAGTGAAAAATAAAGAAACAATTTCTACTGAAGATCAACTTAGTGATTTGAATGAGAAAGAACTATTCTCTTTTGACGAACTGAATGAAGAAGAATGCCTTGCTTTCCCTATCCTCCACGGGCCGAATGGAGAAGACGGCACCATTCAAGGTTTATTTGAAGCTCTTCATATCCCTTATGTTGGTTCCGGTGTATTGGCTGGTGCCGTAGGTATGGATAAACTGATAAGTAAAGGCGTGTTTAAAGAAGCTGGCCTATCTGTTCTCCCTTATAAAGAGATTAAATTAAGAGAATGGAAAGTAGACAAACAAAACGTTTGTAGTAATATTGAGTCATACATAGGTTACCCCATGTATGTTAAGCCCGCGAATCAGGGGTCTAGTATTGGGATTACACGCGTGCTTGATGAGGAAGAATTGACTAAAGCTATAGAATTAGCTTTTAATTATGATTACCGTATTATTGTAGAGAAAGAGTTGCCTGTACGTGAGATTGAAGTAGCTATTCTTGGCAATGAAGATGTACATACGTCACTACCGGGCGAAGTAGCTAAAGACGAGCAATTTTATGCTTATGAAGATAAGTATTTCAATCAAGAAAGTGTTGTGAAAATTCCTGCTGAAATATCAGATGAATTAACCAAAAAAATACGGAAGATGGCAGCGGTAGCCTTTGAAGCAATAAATGGCTCGGGAGTTGCCCGTGTTGATTTCTTTTTGACTAATGAAGAAGATATTTATATCAATGAAGTGAACACTTTCCCAGGTTTTACAACGGATAGTATGTATCCTAAAATTTGGACAAAGACAGGCATTCCATTTGATGATTTGATTGAGGAAGTGATCCAATTAGGTATGCGTAGATACAAGGATAAACATAAAATAAGTAAAGAAATCACAACAGGAAACAAGAATAGAGAAATGGAGAATACCGATGCCGAACTGGACAATGAATGAAATTGCTCAAGCAGTAAAAGGGGAAATAGTAAATAAGGGAAAGATAAAAGACGTGTCAGGCGTTTCATTTGATACGCGTACGCTAGCAGAGGGAGATTTATTTATACCACTAACAGCTGAGCGTAATGGCCATGCATTTATTCAAACGGCTATAGACAAAGGTGCATCAGCTACTTTATGGAGTGATCCCATTGAGAATGCTCCTTTAGATATTGCTGTCATACAAGTCGATGATACCCAGAAAGCTTTTCAATCCTTTGCAAAATATCATTTAAATAACGTCTCTCCTAAAGTAGTGGGAATCACAGGTAGTAACGGGAAAACCACAACGAAAGACATGGTAGCTGCGGTAGCTTCTTCAAAGTATAAAACACATAAAACAGATGGGAATTTCAATAATCATCTTGGGTTACCCATGACTATTTTAAATATGGAGAAGGATGTTGAAGTGATTGTTCTTGAAATGGGAATGGGAGAAAAAGGAGAAATAAAGGCCTTATCGAATATTGCTGAACCGGATATTGCAGTTATAACAATGATCGGTGAATCCCATATTGAATTCTTAGGATCAAGAGAAGGTATTGCAGAAGCAAAGCTTGAAATTGTTGAAGGAATGGAACAGGGAACCCTTATATATCCAGGAGAAGAACCTTTATTACAATCGCGTATTGACAAAGGCTGGGTCGACGTAAGAGTAAAAACAATTAAAACCTTTGGTAAAAATAAAGGTGTTGATGTGTATTCCACAGAAGTCGAGACGGAAATGAAACAGACTAGATTCAAGACTAACCAGCACCCATCGATGACATGCGAATTGCCTATTCCAGGTGAATATAACGTTCAGAATGCTTTAGCAACAATACTTGCAGGCGAATCATTAGGTATCAATATCGAAGAAATTTACACCAAACTCGCTCATTTTCAATTAACGAAAGACCGTCTCGAGTGGGTAGATGGAATAAATGACTCAATACTTTTGAATGATGCCTATAATGCCAGTCCTTCTTCCGTGCGCGCTGTTTTAAATTATTTTAAAGGGATAGAGGTGCCTGGCCGTAAAATTGTTGTCTTGGGTGACATACTTGAACTTGGTGAACAGGCGGGAGAAATGCACCGTAAATTGCACAAAGAAATTGAGGCAGATACATTTGATGAATTGGTTCTTTACGGTGAAAATATGCGTTGCTTGTATGAAGAGATGAAAAAGAAAATGGATGAAACGAAAGTGTATCATTTTTCTGGAGATAAGGGTGCGTTGGTTGAGCATCTTAAAGAAAGTTTGAGAATTAACGATACGGCAGTGTTTAAATCCAGCTACAGTACCGGCATGCTAGAAGTTGTGACTGAGTTAAGTCAGCAAAGTGATAGGTAAAACGTATTCATTTGGCGATAAATGAAAATAAGTTGAAAACATTCGGGACACATGATAAGATATCAAAGTAAGACAGACAGCTATTCGTTTAGTAGATAGAAATGTCTATCGTGTAAAATTAAAATTAAAATAATAAATACTGAGTCAAGTTAAATGTCATACCCTGGTGTACCGCATCGAACGATGAGATACGTGCACTAGGGTCTTTGTTTGAACAGAATTACGGAACGTTCTGTTTTTCAAGAATTGGTCTTCTCCTTTAAAATGAGAAAATCATCCTTGGCTCTTAAACGAAAACGAATGCCTGCTAAGGAAAATAATAGGAGGAAACATTTTTTGAAATTTAATGAACTAGATTTAATACCAGAACTACTGAAATCCGTAAAAGGGATGGGCTTTGAAGAAACAACACCTATCCAAGAACAAACGATACCACTTGCTTTAGAAGGTAAAGATGTTATCGGGCAAGCACAAACAGGTACAGGGAAAACTGCGGCTTTTGGTTTGCCAATGCTACAAAAAATCGATACATCTAAACATGTCGTCCAAGGTTTAGTTATCGCGCCTACGCGTGAATTAGCTATCCAGACTCAAGAAGAACTTTTCCGTCTAAGTAAAGACAAACGTGTGAAAGTTACTTGTGTATACGGTGGAGCAGACATCAGAAGACAAATTAAACAAATAAAAGGTGGCGCCCAGATTGTTGTAGGAACACCGGGTCGTATGCTTGATCACATTCGTCGTAAAACCTTGCGTTTAGATAAAGTTGAAACGCTTGTATTAGACGAAGCAGATGAGATGCTAAATATGGGATTCATCGAGGATATCGAGTCTATCATCAAAGAAACGCCAAAAGAGCGTCAAACCTTGCTTTTCTCTGCAACGATGCCTGATGCTATTAAACGTATCGGTGTGCGCTTTATGCAAGATCCTGAAACCGTCCGTATTAAAACCAAAACATTATCAGCAGCTACTATTGACCAGTTCTATACAAAAGCAAGAGATAATGAAAAATTTGATATCCTTACACGTTTAATTGACGTGCAGAATCCAAAATCAGCCTTAATCTTTGGACGTACTAAAAAACGTGTAGATGAATTGTCTAAAGGATTAGAGATGCGTGGCTACCAGGCTGAAGGAATCCATGGTGATTTATCTCAAAGTAAACGTATGAGTGTCTTGAAAGATTTCAAAAAAGGCAAAATAGATATCTTAGTAGCAACAGACGTCGCAGCGCGTGGTCTTGACGTTACTGGTCTGACACATGTTTACAACTACGATATTCCACAAGACCCTGAAAGCTACGTTCACCGAATTGGACGTACAGGTCGTGCTGGAGAAGAAGGCGTTGCTGTTACATTTGTCACGCCTCAAGAAATGGGCTATCTGCGTACAATAGAAAAATTGACGAAACAGTCAATGACTACACTTCGTCCACCTACCAATGATGAAGCGCTAGAAAGTCAACTGCAATCAGCCATGGAAGAGATTCAAAAAACAATCGATAAAAATGGCTTGGACAAATATGAATTAGCTGCAGAAAAACTACTTTCTGCATATTCAGCTGAAGATCTTGCTGCAGCTTTAGTAAAAGCGATGGTTAAAGATCCGACTGATGTCCCTGTGAAAATTTCTCCACAACGTCCGCTTCCTAACAAAGATAAGCGTAACCGTAGTAGAGGAAAAGGCAGAGGTAAAAGTGGCGGTAACCGTAATTATAAAGGTAAAAAACGCTCAAATAATGATTACAAAGGCAAACGTCAAAATAACCGTCGATCTAAAAAAGCTAAATAGAATGATAAAGAAAGCCGGTAAGTTGAAAAACTTATCGGCTTTTATTAATAAAAAACGTATTAAATGACAATAGGGTATTAATTTGATAAGCTTATATAAGTAAGATTAGTATGGATGATTTAGAGAATAGAGGAAAAAAATGATTGTTGGTATTGGTTTAGATGTCGTGGAAATAGATAGAATAAAAAAGGCGTACATAAAAAATAAGAGATTCGCACATAAGGTACTAACAAACGAAGAATTTAAACTGTTTAGTGGATTGAAGGGGAAACGTCAATATGAATTTTTAGCGGGGCGCTTTTCTGTAAAGGAAGCATTCGCTAAGGCGATGGGCACTGGTATAGGCAAAGTTAGTTTTTTAGATGTTGAGCTATTACCGGACCCCTTAGGAAAGCCGATTGTTACTCAAAGTCCATTTAAAGGAAATGTCTGGGTCTCCATCACGCATACAGATAATCTTGCAGCCTCACAAGTCATCTTAGAAAAAAGTTAAATACCTTCCTTCATAGAATTGTCACAAAGAAACGGTCAGTTGCTTTAACTTTCATGATAAACTAAGATAAGATAGGTATCTTTTGGTTTACCGTGAGAGTTACTGTTCTTTTGTTTTAATCACAAAAAACGGGGATATAAAGCACTAATTTTTTTGGAGGGCATTATTCATGGAAGAGTATAATAAAGAGATGACGATTGAATTGAAACAGTCCATATACGAAGAAATAGAAGAATATTGTCAGGATGCAGACATTGAAGAATCTGAACTAATTAATGATATGCTTCAATGTTTCATCAAAGATACCATGAATAAAATGGATGCCATGAGGAAAGGATATGCAGAAATGGGCAGGATTAATTTGGAAATATGCTCAGAATTCGATGGTTGTGAGAATGATATACACGCCCATATCTGAAGGGAAACTGCCTTTTTCAATAAAAAAGAAAGTCCCTTTGTCCAAAAGGCGCCTTTGAGGAGGAAAGCCTATGGTTAAACGCGGAGAGATATATTATGCTGATTTATCACCGGTAATTGGATCCGAACAAGGGGGAATGCGCCCTGTTCTGATTGTTCAGAATAATGTCGGTAATAAATATAGTCCGACAGTTATTGTTGCCGCTATAACGACCAAAATAGAAAAAGGAAAGATGCCGACGCACGTAGAAGTCGGAGCAGATAAAGGATTAGAAAAAAATTCCGTTGTCTTACTCGAACAATTGAGAACGATTGACAAACAACGCTTAAGAGATCAGGTCACCCAATTAGATAATAAAACAATGGGAATGGTAGACGATGCTTTAGCGATAAGCATCGGTCTGTCTAATCAGTACAGACATATTTGATTTAAAAAATAATACTTAGAAAAGACAGCATTGATCAATGTATCAGTGCTGTCTTTTGCATAACTATGGATATCAGTGAAAATGTTCAACACTCATCAATAGCATGATGGTTAGTAGTTAACGGTGTTAGCGATATTCTAGTATAAACCCATATCTATGCTATATTTGATACTATAGGTAGCTATTTGATTGGATGAACAACATTAAAATATAAAATAATTTTTTAAAAGGGAAGTGTAATCTGATGACTGATTCAAATGCAAATAAAGAAAAATGGTTAATGCTTCAAGAAATTCAAAAAGAACAAGTAACTAATTATTCAAAAGCAAATTATTCAAAACGAATCGATCGATTAAATCGATTGAAAAAAATAATTAAGAAACATGAAAGAGAGTGGTTAACTGCTTTAAATTCTGATTTAGGAAAGTCTGAAATGGAAAGTTTCACTTCTGAAATAGCCACGACATTAAATGAACTCGATTATGTAAAAAATCATTTGAGAAGGTGGATGGAAACAGACGAAAACACTAAACATACTGTCTTAGGTAAGGTCGAGCAATCTATTTTGAACGTTCCCTATGGTTCTATTTTAATTATTAGTCCCTGGAATTATCCTCTTCAACTAACTTTTGTTCCCTTAATCGGAGCAATCGCTGCTGGGAATCGCTGTTTTATAAAGCCATCAGAAAAATCTCCCGCTGTGAGCCAATTAGTTAACAAACTAATATCAAGTTATTTTGATCCTGAAGAAATTTTTGTTGTAGAAGGAGAAGCTGACACTGCGCAGGCGTTGTTGACGATGAATTGGGATTATATATTTTTCACAGGTAGTTCTTTGATAGGAAGAAAAGTCTATGAAGCTGCTTCGCGTACACTAACCCCTATAACGCTTGAATTAGGTGGAAAAAATCCATGTATAGTGGATGAAACACATTGTACAAAAGAAACAGTACAAAAAATAATTTGGGGCAAATTTTTAAATGCAGGACAAACCTGTATTGCGCCCGATACTGTGTATGTGCATAAGGCAGTAGAGGAGAAATTTACCCGCCTTGCTATAGAGACGATTCGAGATTTTTATGGTAGGGAACCAGAAAAAAGTAGTGATTATAGTCGGTTAGTTGACTCAAAGCACTTTGATAAAATAAAAAACCATTTAACTCAAGGAGACATTATATATGGAGGCAGTGGAAAAAGAGATGCTTTATTCATAGAGCCTACTTTAATGAATAATATCAAAGAAGATACAGGCTTAGCCAAAGAGGAAGTATTTGGACCGATATTGCCCATCATAGCGTACGAGTCATCCGATCGATTATTAACAAAACTAAATAAGCAAGCAGCTCCGCTAGTCACTTACTTATTTTCAGATAATCCAAAATATGTTAAAGAGGTTAATAACTCTATAAAAACAGGGGCTCTCGTTGTTAATCAGGTTATTTTACATGTAGCTAGTTCCAAAATACCTTTTGGTGGTGTCGGTAATAGTGGGATAGGGAGTTACCATGGTTATTCAAGCTATAAAACATTCACTTATGAGAAAGTGTTATATAATCAGAAAAAGGATTATGCAAATAAAGCACTATTTCCACCACATAAATCTCAGAGAATAAAATTATTTAGCTATTTTCGTAAATGGTTTACCTAATTAAAGATAAAGAGCACGCGTAGTCGTAAACTATGCGTGCTCTTTATCTTTGGATGAATGAAAGTACTATAAAACATTTAGCTTAACTTAAAGAAAGTGCCAATTGAAAGAGAGAAGGATAAATGCTACACTACTCTTGTTGTTTTCAACAGCCGTGGTTCGAAAGCGCCAACCCACGAAATAAAAACTAGGAGGAAATTAATGAAAACAAAACAATGGGTCATCAATGCAATTATTGCTGCAATGTATACGGGGATCACTATACTTATCGTCCCTTTCTCATTTGGAGCTATTCAGTTCAGGTTAGCGGAAATGCTGAATCATCTTGTTGTCTTCAATAAACGCTATGCCTATGGTGTGACGGCGGGGGTAGTTTTAGCAAATCTTATCCTATCACCCTTTGGTATATATGATTGGGTATTGGGCGTGGGACATACGGTGCTGTCCTTTGTTATCTATTTTATATTAAGCAAAAAAGTTCAGTCGCCTGTTAAAAAAATGATCATCAATACGCTCGTCTTTTCTGTAATGAGTTTTATGATAGCTCTAATGCTACTTATAATTGGTGCGGAAGAAGTCTTTTGGCTGACTTATCTCTGGATCTTTATCGGGCAAATGGTGACAATGGGGATTGGTATTCCGATTTTAACAACGCTAAACTCAAAAATTAATTTCAATAAGAAAATGGGAAATTAAGAAACCGGCGCACCAAAAAGACGCTCATATTCTCAAGTTGTTTTGAGGAATAGAGCGTCTTTTTGATTAGTTAAAACATTAATCGTTATGAAGATTTTCTGCTTGTACGACTTTGAAACCTTTACGAGCAAGATTCTTTTTGATTTCGTTTAGTGTTTTTTCAGAAACATCGGGTTCTAAAGTCATTATTGTACGTCTAACCATATTTTCTCTCTGGTTATCAAGAGTGATACAACTCATAATAGAACAATGACGGTTAATTATTTTAGAAATATTAGTTAAGTCACCTTTTTCACCTGGTGAGGCGATTGTTAGGACGTAGCTACCTGAATCGATACTCCAAGACTGTTGTAATAAGTCGATTAAAGTACTGTGAGTTAGGATACCGAAAAAATGATTGTTTTCATCTAAGACAGTAATGTAAGGTAAGTCCTTTATCATAAAAAATATTTTAAAAAATGAAGAGTTTATATGCACGTATTTTGTCGCATTTTTTAAAAGATGCGTCACGGGAAGAGACATATCTCCGCCATTAGCTTTGTGTCTATAAATATGCATTTTATAGATGTTACCTCTAAAAATCTTTTCGCTTTGATCAAGAACAGGGACACACCTGTAGCCCGTCTCTTCGAGTAGTGTAATAGCCTCTTCAAGCGTTGCATCTTCTGATATAATTGAAACAATGTTTTTAGGTACAGTTAATTGCTTAATCAACATAAAATAATTTGCTCCTTCTCATCTGATTTTTTCTGTATTCACATTTTCATTATAACAGATTACTACTTGGTAGCCTAGACAATTCAGTGTAAAATAAAGAAAAGAACGTATAAAAAAGGAGTTAATATGATAAAAAGAAATGAAATGATGGATAGACCTGTGATAGAGAATGATGTTAGAGAATATTTAAGAAAAGAGCAGAAACAACTATCGGGAGAATTAAGAAAGATTGAAATGTGGGCTAACGAAAGGCGTGTGCCGATTATTCCTCATGAGACCGTAACCTTTTTTAACTGGCTACTACCTATATTACAGCCAAAAGAGATTTTAGAAATTGGAACAGCTATTGGTTTTTCAGCTGGATTAATGATACAGGCTTCATCTACAGGTAGTCATGTAACAACAATAGAGCGTAATCCAGATATGATAGAGAAAGCTAAAGTGAATTTTGAAACTTTAGGAATTTCTGACCAAGTTACTTTACTTGAGGGCCAGGCAAGTGATTGGTTAGAAAAATTGAAGAATGAATCCATTGATTTTATATTCATGGATAGTGCTAAGGCAAAGTACTATGATTTTTTTCCACTTTGCTATGAATTGTTGAAAAAGGGAGGAGTTATAGCGATTGATGATGTTCTCCAAGGGGGGACGATTTTGGATGACCGTTCTGATGTTCCGAGACGAAGACGAAAAATTCATGAAAAACTCAACGCCTTTTTAGATGTTGTTCTTGATCACCCAGCATTGGATGCTTCTATTATACCATTGGGAGACGGCTTGTTACTTATAACGAAAAGAGAGTCATTTGATTTTGGTTTTATGCTAACAGGGGAGCCAAGGGCATAAGGTAGTTATTGAGAAGGATAAAAGTTAGTATAAAAAATTAAATAATTTCATAAAAATAGTTGACGAAAAAGAAAAGAACTGGTAAAGTAGTATACGTTGTTGATTAAGCGCAACCCAGTACTTTTCTTTTTTTGTTAAAATTTTCATACAATATAGAATAAAAAGAATTTGAAAAAGTTCTTGACAACAAAAAAGAAACACTGTAGTATTATACGAGTTGGCACATCACGTCGCCGACAACTGAATGAAATAGATCTTTGAAAACTGAACAAAGTAAAACAACCAAATGTGCAGGGGTCTTCGATTCAATTTATTGAATCAAGACAACACAAATGAGTTAACATGTTTAACTCACAATTTTTAAATTGAGCTACATCAAACAATCAAATTGAGAGTTTGATCCTGGCTCAGGACGAACGCTGGCGGCATGCCTAATACATGCAAGTCGAACGATGATGCACTCTGCTTGCAGAGTGTTGAAGAGTGGCGAACGGGT
>NZ_FNYW01000039.1 GCF_900109085.1 Alkalibacterium gilvum
TCCTGTGGACGATCGGTGATGCTGGTGCCTAGGATTCTTTTGTTTTTGCCTTTAGGGTTACTGTGATGGTTTTTTCTTGGTTTTAAACGATACATGACAGGTAAGTCATGGGGTTTGATAGACAATAGACCTTGACGTATATAAGAATAGATGGTTTTAAACGTAGGTATACTCTCTACAGGATGCTTTTTTCTATAAAGAGCTATAAACGTCTTTATATTGTAGAGCCGCTGTTTACCTTTAAACAATCCTTTAGTGAAGGCATCTTCCAGCGCAGAGAAGAACGCGCTCGAGAAAGAGACAATCTTTTTGCGGACACACTTTAAACGTCGATTTTCATAAACAGATTGACCGGAATCTGAATAGTACACAGTGACTTTCTTATTATAGCCATTGATCTGCTTGATTTGTTCTACTGTGCCCCGATTAATTTCTCTATGGATTGTGGAGCGGTTACGCCCAAGGCGTCTGCCTATTTCTGCTTTACTAATATCTTCATTTAACCATTTTTCTATTAGCTGTCTTTCTTTAAAATCTAAATGAGTAAATGATTGAGTCTTATTTGTGCTATAATTATCTGTGGACATGAAGATTCTCCTTTGCTTATTTTGTGGTGATTTAAGTATAACGAATCTTCATGTCTTTTTGTATTTTCAGAATTTAATGAGTGTTGCAATTCATTTTACAACACACCTATAAATAATCTATTCAAAATGTTCATCGATATCATTTACACTCTCTAAATTATTATTTATCACCTTCTTAGCAAATTCAGCTGCTTCTTCTGTATTCATACTTTCTATTTTTGATACTAACTCTTTAACTCTCTTGTATTCATCTAAGACAAGTTGTTCATTCGATACAAGTTGCTGTTCCATTTCTTGCTTATTCTCAATTGAAAAACGTTCGCCTGTTCCGACTTGTTTTAAAAATGTTCTTACATTGACATTAATTCTTCTAACCTGTATTAATAAATCTCGAAGATCTGAATCATCTAAATTAACAGTAATCGGATTATCAATTTTATCCAGAGCTCTTAAAATTAATGAAGACATAGTCATCTTTTCTGCTTCGACTTTTGATCGAATCATTTCTTTTTCTTCTGGTGAAACTCTTAAATGTAATCTACCACCATCTGGTAATCTTACCTGAATACTTTCCGTTCTTTTCATACAAAATCTCTCACTTTCTATTTTTATTTTTATTGAATTTATTTACTTTATAAAGATTATTGTGGAGAGTATTAGAGCGCATTTCAGAGCAAAAGCAAGCCAGTTGTCCGTTTACTTTGTTATAAACGTTCATTAGATAAGACACAACACTTTCCACTTGCTCGATTTTACCCTGCTCATTTACTTTAAATACAAAATGAACCTCTAAAATTACATTTTTCTAATGACCTCTACTGTAAGTTTAGAAGTTATTTAATATGTTACAAAACTTTAATTTGACTAGAAAAAATAACGAAAACAATCAAACAATCGTTTGACTATTTCCTCATGGAGAATTATAATATCTACAACATAATCAAACGAACATTTGAATGAGAGGTGAAACAAGTGACTGAAGTTTGCCAAACAACAATCATACATCCTGAAAAAGTAGATGTGGTAAAAAATAAATTAGAAAATAAAGATTTATCGAATTTACTTGTGTTAGGAAAATGTTTTAGTGATTCTTCTAGAATTAAGATATTCTATGCTTTAGAAACCTTCAAAGAAATGTGTGTCTGTGATTTAGCCGAAGTATTAGACGCTAGTATTGCTACGACGTCACACCATTTGCGCTATTTAAAAAAGCAAGGCGTGGCGAAATCACGTAAAGACGGAAAAGAAGTCTACTACTCGTTAACGAATGAAGAAATCCTTTCGACTATTCGTATAGTTTTAGACATGCCAAACAGCTTATCTTTGACGTCTTAGTTTGGAGGAGAATATTTTGTTACAAATTATTTTTTCAGCAATTGCTGTGTATATTTCGACCAGCATCGATTATTTATTTATCTTACTGATTATTTTCTCGCAAGCCTATACACAAAAAGGACTTCGTCAGATTTATTTCGGGCAATATCTTGGAACCAGCATTTTAGTAGCCATTAGTTTATTTGCTGCTTATGTGCTGAATTTTATCCCCCAAGATTGGATGTTCGGACTTTTGGGACTCATTCCTATCTATTTAGGTATCCGAGTTGCTATGGGAGGCGAAGAAGAAGCAGAAGAAGAGGAAGTCGTGGAGAAGTTAGAGTCCAGAGGGTCCAACCGTTTGTTTTGGTCTGTTGCTTTAATTACAATTGCTTCCGGTGGAGATAATTTAGGGATTTATATTCCTTATTTTACCTCTCTATCTGTTTCTGAAATAGTCATTGCTATAGTCGTTTTTGCTCTATCGATTGCGGTGCTTTGCTACATCAGTTATCGATTGGCAAAAATTTCGTTTGTCTCTGAAACATTGGAAAAGTATGAACGAATTATTGTACCGATTGTCTTTATCGGTTTAGGAATCTTTATTATGCTAGAAAACGGGACCATTCAAACGTTATTCGGTTTATAAGGCTCGTATGTGAAAGGAAGAAAACGATGAGTGAAAAGAAGAAATCGCATCAGTGGCTCCTGGAAGGAATTGACTGCGCCAATTGTGCTGCTAAAGTGGAGCGATGCGTGGCTTCAATTCCCGGAGTGACTGAAAGCAATGTGAATTTCATGACAGAAACCTTGAGGTTTGAGGTTGCTGATGAACAAGAAAATTTAATCTTAGTCAATATACAAGAAAAAATTAACAAGTTGGAACCCGACGTTACTTTAAAAAACAAAGCAGATGGGCAATTGATTAACATAAACCCAGCAATTGCTTTGGAAAGTCAATCCAAAGAAGATGAGGAAAGCCATCATGAATGGCTATTAGAGGGAATTGATTGCGCCAATTGTGCCGCCAAGATTGAAAATGGCGTGTCTGAAATAGACGGTGTCATAAATAGTAACGTGAATTACATGACCCAGACATTAAGCTTTGATCTTGTGGCAGAAAATGACACTAAAACTCTTTCTTCGGTTAAAACTAAAATTAAAAAACTAGAACCTGATATCATCCCTCTTATAAAAGCTACAGGTCAGGAAGTTGGAGAAGACAGGGGTCTCCAGTCAGAAAAATCGGGTCAGAAACAGAATCACAAAAGACCAGAAAATTGGGCAATTAAGTTAACCATCGGTCGCTTAATCCTTGCCGTGTCAGTGCTTTTACTGGCAAGTTTTGCCCCCATTACCCCTTCCCTTTCCTTTGGTTTGTTTGTGGTCGCTTACCTTGTGGCCGGCTATGATGTGATTTGGCGAGCCGTTCGAAATATCTTTAATGGCCAAGTCTTTGATGAAAACTTTTTGATGACGATTGCGACACTTGCTGCCTTCTATGTGCAAGAATATCCCGAAGCAGTAGCCGTCATGCTTTTCTATCAAGTGGGGGAAGTTTTTCAAGATGTGGCCGTAAACAAATCACGTCGCTCTATCGCAGACTTGATGGATATTCGTCCGGATTACGCCAATATAAAGTTAGCCGATGGCAGTACACGCCAAGTTTCACCAGAATCGATTAAAGTCGGCGATACCATTCTCGTACGTCCAGGCGAAAAAGTGCCCTTAGACGGAAAAGTGGTCAGCGGTTCTTCCGCTATGGATACGTCTGCTTTAACCGGTGAGTCAATGCCCCGAAGTGTTAAAGAAGGTGACGACGTTTTAAGTGGTTTTATCAACAAAAGCGGCTTGCTAGAAGTCGTGGTTGAAAAGCCCTTCTCAGAGTCAACCGTGACAAAAATTCTCGAGCTGGTTGAGAATGCAAGCAGTCGTAAAGCACCAACCGAACAATTCATTACAAAGTTTGCTCGTTACTATACGCCGATTGTGGTCATTTTAGCTGTCTTATTAGCTGTTCTTTTACCCTTGACTATTCCTGGAATGACGTTTAACGATGGTGTTTACCGGGCAGCTATTTTCCTTGTTATTTCATGTCCTTGTGCCTTAGTTGTTTCGATTCCCGTCGGTTTCTTTGGCGGAATTGGTGCTTCTTCACGTAAAGGGATCTTAGTGAAAGGCGGCAACTTCTTAGAAGGCTTAAACGATGTTAAATATGTCATTATGGATAAGACGGGAACCTTAACCAAAGGGGAATTTGAAATAACCGATATTCAATCGACACCAGAATTCAATAATGAAGAACTCTTAGAACTAGCCGCTTATGCGGAAACCCATTCTTCACACCCGATTGCGGTTTCTATCAAAGAACATTACGGGAAAGAGATTGATGAACGACGAATTGATGAATACAATGATCTCTCAGGCCATGGTGTTCAAGCGGTTGTTGATGGCAAAGAGATATTAGCCGGAAATACTAAATTAATGGCTAAATATGGTATTCCTTTTAAAGAAGTAGAAGAAGTCGGAACGGTTGTCTATTTAGCGATTGAGGGAGCCTATGCTGGTTACCTTCTAATTGCCGATACGATTAAAGAGGACGCTGCAGAAGGTATAGCCTTAATGAAAGAAAAAGGCGTCGAACATATCATTATGCTTACGGGCGATTCAAAAGCGGTCGCTGAGGCTGTTGGAAGTAAATTAGGCATCGATGAAATCCACTCGGAACTTCTTCCACAAGACAAAGTGGAGAAAATGGAAGAAATTATGGTGCGCAAAAACAAAAAAGAAAAAGTTGCTTTTGTGGGCGACGGGATCAACGATACGCCTGTATTGGCCCGTTCAGATATCGGGATTGCGATGGGTGGCTTAGGCTCAGACGCAGCCATTGAAGCGGCGGATATCGTGATTATGGACGACAAGCCGTCTAAAATTGGAACGGCCATGCAAGTGGCCAAAGATACTCGCCAAATTGTCTGGCAAAATATCATTCTCGCACTAGCCATCAAAGGGGTATTTTTGGTTTTAGGTGCCCTCGGTGTGGCTTCGATGTGGGAAGCTGTTTTTGCAGATGTTGGCGTAACAGTTGTTGCTGTATTGAACGCCATGCGTGTTTTAAAGAAATAACTTATAATACTGTCAAGTGTTAAGTAATAGATAAAACAGTAAATATCAAAGGACGAGAATGTAACTTTCATTACTCTCGTCTTTTTTTGCTTAAAAATAATTAACTAGTAAATCACTAATTCGAACTTTTTTCAAAGTTAAATTATTGTACTAAGCATTTGCTAACAAAGTATTAAATGCAAAAGAACTTTCGTAAAAGTGTTGGAAAACTCTTCGCTATGCTTAGTAAAACTTAGTTTTAAGCATAAAAAAGCCTCACTCAGGAATAAGTTGTTCCCTAGTGAGGCTTTCATCTTGCTATGGAGTGAGGGGACTCATGAGCCTGCCTCAGACGCACAAGTACTTTGCGGCCCAGGGCTATGTCGTCTTTGACGTCCAGTACGGCTTGAACGACCAGGACCAGTTTTTAAAATTCGCTTCTGTCCCGGACGGCTTGTCGGGCCCTTTTGATATCGATGACATGGTCCGGCACCTGGGTATCTTCACGACCTATCTGGCCGACAATCACGAAGACTTTGGCGCCGACATTGATTCCGTCTTCGTCTCAGGCGGTTCAGCCGGCGGACACCTGGCAAGTGCGTTGGCCTTAGGTTCTGCTAGCGGCGAGTACCCAGACCTCATCGATCCGCGCATCAGTGTTCAAGGTCTCATTCCCTTCTACCCGGCCAATGACCTCTCGCGTTACCGAAACATCGGCGGGAAAGACGAACTGGTCGATCCAAACCAGCTGGTCGACGAAAACAGCCCGCCTGTCCTACTCTTTCAAGGGGACCGGGACGGCTTCGTCAACCCCCAAGTCGCCAAAAATTTCAAGCAGGCTTACCTTGATGAAAGCAATGAAGATTTCGCGATTCTCTGGATGCCATACGGTGCCCATGCCAGCGACATCTATTTTCCGGGGCATTATAACCAGACCTTTATCTTCTACATGGAACGCTTTATGTACCAGCACAAGTAAGACGATAAAATGAATCTTAAGTAAACGATCCGAAAAGGAACACGTGTAGCGTGACAAGGTCTCCCCTTGCCAGGCTGCACGTGTTTTTTGATTTCAAAAGCGAGTCTTTACGCTTCAGTGACTCTGACCCAGCTCTCGTTGCGCTTAAAGAGCGGGAGTGTGAACGGTCCGTTGTAAGACACCAGCATGAAAGTTGATGCTTTGATCAAACCTTTGTCCGCGACCCATTTTTCCAGCCGGTTCTTCATGCTCTGTTCTTTGGTCTCGCTTCGGTTGCCTGAAAAACGTACCACCGCAAACAGTCCTTCCTCAAACCGCTCCACTTTCAGGTTCGGATCTTTAGGCACCGGCACCCGGTCCCAGTAGGCCTTTGGGGCGACAAAAGCCATTTTCCGGTTCTCCTCGGTCTCTTCCTGGATCACCGGCACCGTCATCGAAATCTTTTCATTGTCTTCGTTCTCGCTTGAGATGTACTTGAACAAGGTCCGGAAGCCGCGGTTGACATTCCGATCCTTCCGGTTGTCATAGGCAACGATATAAAACTGCCTGTACTTCCGTAGTTCAAAGCCGTTCTCCTTTTCCAAGACGTCATAATCAGGGGTCTCATATTGACTCATGTCATCACTCCGTTCGGTCTAGTAATCACCAAGGTTTACACTGTCAGTTTACCACAGCATCTACCTCAATCCAGTTGAGAACGCACACGGGGATGACGGACAAGGTAGATCCGTTCGGGACTGTTAAGCGGGCTAGTCATTTCTGCATTATCGTGAACTCAAACCACCGTCATTACATTACCGAAAGCCTCTATACCTGTGCCAATCACGCTTGCGGTACAAGTGAAGCAAAATCTGGCGCCCACTTGTGCTGAATAGTGTTTCTCGGGACAAGTAAGGCCGAATAACTCGGTCACTTGTCCCGAATAGCCTGTTTCGGTACAAGTGAAGCCGGATCGAGCAGTCACTTGTCCCGATACGACTAATTCAAATCATAAAGCTTTGAAAACTCTCGAATTCCCAACTCACGAGAGCGGGGTCTAAACTTTTTAAAACTTTACCCCCTTGCGTGTTACCGTTTTTTGCTTCGTATGCGTTCAAGGGTGTCTTTGATGTTCTGAGTCGTCGCTTCGCCTGCGAGCTCATCACTAGCTTTATAGTCTGGATTGGCCCATAGCGGCAAGGATTCCTGTTTAGCTGGCCCGCTCGCGCCTCTTTGTTTCTGACGTTTAAAAGCCACGTCGTACGCCACGAGGTCAGCCAGGGTCCTCACCTGCTTGCGCTTGAAGTCCAAGAGAATCGCCTGCAGGTAGCGGAAACGCTTGCCGTTCTGTTGCGTCCGTTCGATCGCTTCAAGTATAACAGGGGCTTCAAACACGTCTAGCCAGTCCGTTAACTGGCGGGCCACTTCCTGGGTCGGGGTTTCGATCTTGCTTGAATAACTGTCCAGGACAGTCACATCATCGTCATCGTCATCGGTCTTAGATGCTTCTTTTTGCATGTCGCCTGATGATATACTTTCTTTTCCTTTACTTTCCTTTACTATACTTTGTGTAGTTAATGTTGACATTAACTCCGCTGAGTCCAAAGTTGCCTCCTCTAAACCATTTTCACCAAGGCTTTCAGGAAAAAGTGTAACCAGAGACAGATTGGTGTACTTTTCAGCTTCCTCTTCTGACAGCAGAAAGTATTCTTTCACGGCACTCACGTTTTTTCGTCGGCTCACGGCTTCAAAGTAGCGTTTCTGGATCCCGTGGCTCGTTAAGATCCCGTAGTCATCGAACAAGGACTGACTGAAGAGGCCCCACCTTAGCCCAGCAGCAGCGACCGCAGACACCAGTGACACCTCCACACCGATTTTTCGACTAAAGAGCTTCAGTTCCTTCTCGCCCCAGTGGTACATATACCCTTCCGCATAAATCTTCATCAACAGTTTGATCGTCACCGCAAAGCCTTCCAGTCCAAAATCCGATTCGATCAAAGCGATCTTGTCATCCTGATCGATCGAAACGTCCAGCGGAAAATAAGTCAAGCCTGTCTGTAGTGGTCGCGCCATAGTCAACACTCTCTTTTCGTTTTTAATTTTGGGAAAAGTCTCTCCCTTAGTAATAACGAAAAGAAATGGGGAAGTGTTACCTGAATTTCTAAAAATCTCAAAAAATCTTCTTAGCTTTAAAACATAAAAAAGAGGATACGCATTGTATCTCGTATCCTCCAAAAAATTCTTATGCATAACTTTTTCTATAAAATTTACCCGACATAATCCGTTGCGACATTATCAGGAATCAAATGATCGTTAAGAAGTTCTGAGTCTGGTATAAGGTTCTCTTTCTGTACCTTGCCGCTTCTCCAAAACACTCCGATAATGCCTAAAGTAAGCGCGACAGAAAGGATATAAGTGAGCGTTCCAAGACCTAATCCAAACCCGATCGGCTGGCTGAAGATATAAACCACGACGGCGTAAAGCATGAAGGTGGCTGGGACCAGCGTGACGATGAAGTTCTTGCCTTTCAAGTAAAGGTAACGTGTTGACACAAGCAGTGAGATCGCGGCCGTTACCTGATTAGCCCAGTTGAAGTAACGCCAGAGCAAGTTGAAGTCGATCTGAGTCAGACCGAATGAAATGACGTAAAGCGGGACCGTCACCATCAAAATCTTCTTCAATGTGTCTTGCTTGATATGAAGATAATCAGCTAAGATCGTACGCAAGCTTCTGAATGCTGAAAGTCCGGATGACAAAGGCAGAACGATCACGCCGAAGATCGCCACAGTTCCTAAGACATTACCTAAAAGCAATAGCGATACCTGGTTGACGACGACACTTGGTGTACCTGAGGCGATCATCTGGCTCAAAGTCTGCCCGTCGAACAAGGACATAGCCGCAGCGGCCCAGATCATCGCGATCACACCTTCAGCGATCATCATACCGTAGAAGGTAAAGCGCCCTTCTCGTTCATTCGTACTTGTACGAGAGACCATCGGCGACTGAGTAGCGTGGAAGCCTGAGATCGCCCCGCATGAAATCGTGAAGAACAAGATAGGGAAAATTGGTGTCCCGTCCGGGTGCCAGTTAGAAAGTGAGCCCGCGGTCAAGTTCGGAATGCTGTGGTCGCCCATGATCAGACTTGAACCGATGGCGATAGTACTGATGATCAAGATCGCTCCAAAGAGCGGATACACTTTTCCTAAAGCCTTATCGATAGGCAGGATCGTTGAGATGATATAGTAAACGAAAATAAGACCGGTGATCATGCCGACTGTCATCCAGCTCGGTGTGAAACTTTTGATCAGACTGGCAGGTGACGTGACGAAGACGGTCCCTACTAACATTAAAAGCAGCATCGTAAAGATATTCACCACATGCTTGACAGGCTTGCCGAGGTACTTGCTGGCAAGTTCCGGCAAGTGTGCGCCCTTGTTCCTCAGTGAGATCATCCCGATCATATAGTCATGCACGGCACCGGCAAAGATCGCCCCTAAAATGATCCAGATATAAGCGACCGGACCGTACAAGGCTCCCATGATCGGACCAAAAATCGGTCCTGTACCGGCAATATTCAGTAACTGTATAATAGCATTTTTCCATTTCGGCATCGGGACAAAATCATAACCGTCCCGCAGCGTCTCTGCTGGCGTCGGCCGATCCGTTTCGATCGTAAAGTTCTTCTCGATGTAGCGTCCGTAGGTAAAATACCCTAGGACTAAGAGAGCGATTCCCCCAAGTAATGTCAGCATGTTATTTTCCTCCTTAAGTAATGTGAACGTTTTATTTATACGTTTAGTTTACTAAAGGAAAAGGGTTTCAAGGGGCTTTACCGATGAAATGCAGTAAATTAAGGATGACTTGCAGGAATAGACGGTCGAACGTCTTTTACAAACCGAGCTTTTCCCGAAAGACTTTGATATAAGAACGACTGACTGGGACTTTGACGCCTGATTCCATGGTGACTTGATACGTCGTATTGAACCACGGTTCGATCTCCTTTATCTTATCAAGGTTTATGATATAAGAACGGTGCACACGCATAAACGGATGACCAGCTGTTTTATTCTCCCAATGAAGCAGCGTCTCTGTACTTTCATAGTTATTTGCTCCTGCATGCAGGACGGTTTTGCCCTGGACGGCTTCGATGGTCTCGATTGCTTTGATCTTCAGTATATGGATCTTGTCTTCCGAACTAACAGGAACGGTATCCAGGCTCGTCACCTTTTGTGGCTTTGATTCGAGCTGTTTGATCGCTCTATCAAGCGACTGCTGGACACGTTTGGCCTCAAAAGGCTTCAGAATATAATCTGTTGCGTTTTTTTCAAACGCTTCGATAGCGTAATGATCATAAGCCGTTGCAAAAACGATCACGGGCGGATCAGGGATATCTTTGAGCATTTCTGCGAGATCCATGCCGCTCTCATCTGTTAAATGGATGTCCAGATAAGCGAT
The DNA here is from genome assembly GCF_900109085.1 of Alkalibacterium gilvum. Lineage (GTDB taxonomy): Bacteria > Bacillota > Bacilli > Lactobacillales > Carnobacteriaceae_A > Alkalibacterium > Alkalibacterium gilvum. The sequence goes on from NZ_FNYW01000039.1 coordinate 10,420, forward strand.
GGCGATCGCATTGGACAGAAGCAGTTTCGTGGCTTCAGCGATCGAATCAGCTTCCAAAATCTCGCTCACACGAGCATCTTGTTTCAATAAATGACTCAACTCAGCACGTGCCAAGTACTCATCTTCAACGATCAGAAGTTTCATAGTGTGCTCCTTTCTTTGGGATCCGGCTCCAGACACGCGTCCCCGCTTCACTTGTTTCGATATGGAGTTTTGCATCGCTGCCGAACAAACTGACAAGACGCTTGTTCAAGTTTTCGATGGCTGATCCGGTCCCGTCCTCTGACTGGACCGACTGGTTGCCGATCTCTTCCAATATATCTTTCCTGACCCCTACCCCATTATCTTCGACTTCGACAAGGAGTTCAGAGCCTTCATTCGCGATCTTGATAAGGACATGATTATCGGATTTTCTGCCTTTAAACCCGTGTTTTACAGCATTTTCTACTAAAATCTGCAGCATGAAGGGTGGTAGTTTAGCCTCCCTAATGGTTTCATCGATCTCTCTTTCTACACTGAAGCGGTCAGGGAACCGTGCCTGTTCAATACTCAAATAGGCAGCGACTTGTTCAAGTTCTTTTTCCACCGAAATCAAATTCGTTCGTGCGCCCTGAAGATTCGAACGGAAGAAAGCACTCAAGTTAAAGAGCAGTGTTCTCGCTTGTTCACTGTCGATGCGGATCAAAGCAGAAATCGTATTTAAGGCATTGAAGAAAAAGTGTGGATTGACCTGGGCCTGAAGTGACTTGATCTCCGCATCCTGAAGCAGGCGTTTTTGCATATCGAGTTCGCCGTATTCTAACTGTCTCGAAAAGAGCTTGCCCAGACCTTCAGCAAGCTGCCTTTGGACATAGGTCAAATCTTCTTGATCGGTGAAATAGAACTTAAGCGTTCCTCGGACTTCGTTTCGGACCGTCAGCGGAACAACGATCGCCGCTGCCAGCGGACAGTCATCGACATGACAGCCGATCTGTTCTCTTGAATGCGCGACCTTCATTTCGCCGGAGGCAATGACATTTTTCGACAAATCGGTCAATATCAAGTAAGGCGGCTTATGATGGTCACTGGCAGCGCCGACATGTGCCTCGATTTTTTCCGTGTCTGTAATACTGACCGCTGAAACTTTCATCGTCTGCTGGATGATCTGTGCCGCCTTTGTCGCTGATTCTTCCGTGAGCCCTGTCCTAAAATAAGGCAAGGTCGCTTCTGTCAGATCCAGCACCGCATGCGTTTGAACCGCCCGTGTTTCTTGCTCGATTTTCTTGAAGGATTGAATGATCGACAAGAAAAGTGCCATACCTATACTATTCGTCAGGATCATGGGAAGCGCAATGAACTGAACCAAGCTCCAAGCAGCTGCCGCGTTAGAACTCAAAAGTAAAATGGACGTCATTTGAACCAGCTCAGTCACGCCACCGATAAGCACCCCGTCCAAAGGTTGGGGGAACTTTTCCCGTTTAATGAACCGGTTCCCGTAAAAACCCGAAAGCAGCCCGATCAGAATCGACGAAATAAAGTAAATATGCGGATCATTCCCGCCTTGAAGGTAGCGAGTGACACCCGAGACTAGCCCGACGACAAATCCGACAGGCGTCCCGCCGATCAAGCCCGAGACCCCGATCGTCAAGACACGCGTGTTGGCCAGTGACGACGCCGGATCGAGCGGAGTGAACAGCTGAGAAATGATCTCCTGGTCAGCACTGATCTCCACACCCGTAAAGTTCGAGATAAAGGCAAACACACTGAAAATAAAGATCAGCAAGATTTTTTTATTCAGCTTCTCCCGCTTCAATAGAACATCTTTGAAGAAAGGAATACTAAGTAAAATGTAGGCCAATATAATAATCAAGCCCACACGTTCAAGCAGTAAGATAAACAAGGCACCCAACGCGATCATCCTTTAACCGTTTTAATCAAGTGTAACACATCTAAAAAGATTCGACTGAATGTTTTCAGTCGAATCTCTTAAAGTAAAGCTATAAAATTATCGGGCGTTCATTTTCTGATCTTTATCCAGACAGCATTTCTTGTATTTCTTGCCGCTGCCGCAGTGACAGGGATCGTTGCGCCCGAGTTTTTTGGTTAGTACTTGATTGCCCGCAGATGCATTACCAGCAGCACTGTACCCCAAATCTATTAACTCTTGATTCGTATGTCCTTTATTTGTCCATAGTCTTACATTATCCTGAAGCTTCCTGACTAATCGCTTGACTTTATCTCTCTGCTGTTTGCTATTAAATTCCACACCCATGTTATCGAGTGTAGACATAACTGTTCCAAAACTAGCATTGACTTCAATCATGCCCTCAGCGTCTTCGCAGACGGCTTCCGCCCGTTCTTTATTACCATCCACGTGATATTTTAATACATGATCATATAGTTTTTTGTATGCTTCAGACTTATAGAAGTAAAACTCATCCATATACTTCATTAATTCATTCTTATCAGGAATGTACCGCGGTTTACCCGCTTGCTTAGACAAGGTCTCATCCAAATCATCATATACGAGAATTGTTTCATAAACGAAATAATTGCCTTCTTTATAAGCAAAGTGCTTTTCTATTTCTTGAACCGATGCATCGAAATAGTCTTCGATTTCTTGTGAAGTGATCTGCTCGTCCTGTTGTTCATTATAGATTTCAGCGACCACATCTTTATGTACCACACCATAAAGACGGGTTAAAGTTACAATATATTTAGAAAGTGAATTCATGCATTCTCCTCCAGTGATCTTTTATCAAATCGTATCATAAAACTTACTTAAAGACACTACTTCATTTCTTCGTATTAATAATTATTTATTATTCTGAACTCATTCATGATGATATACGTTTGTATTAACTGGTGATATAATTATAGTAACTCATAGATAAGGATGGTGAATCTTATGAATGTCAGCCAAGGTAAGGTCGAACAGAAGATAAAGCGATGGGGTAATAACATTGGACTAGTAATTCCTAAAGAAATAGCCAGAGAATTGAATCTCGAAGAAGAATCTGCCATTTATTTAGAAGTCAAAGATGGCAAATTGATCATCAAACCAAAAAAAGACCTGTCCTTAGTAGATTTACTTGATAGAGTAAACGATGAAAATAGACATGATTTTATAGATTTTGGTCCCCCAGTTGGGAGAGAAAAATTTTAAGTGATCCAGATGCTGGTAATATTATCACTGTAACTTTAGCTCAAGTAAAAGGTCATTAACAAGGGATATATCGTTCCTATTTAGTCCTTAGTCTCAAGTTTATAATAAACGCTTGAAACTGAGTATCGTCTTACCTGTGAGACATATAGTAAAAGGTTATCTATTTGAAGTAACTCTGCCTGACTCAACGACAACGGATCGTGTGATTCTCACGAATCATGTCGTATCTGCCTGCAGAAAGAATATGACCAAACTGATCGGTGGTTAAATCAATATAAACTAAAGATGACCTTCAACTGGAGATTAAAGCTCTTCCGTTGAAAGTCATTTTTAGTTAAAACGGTAACTCTAAGTCTTCATCACTACTCAAATTATTTTCTTCCAACCATTTCTGAACTTTGGCTTTTTCGCTTTCATCATCTTCCAGCAGTCCTTGTTCTCTGGCTTCTTCCATAGTTATGCCATAAGGCGCACCGCCGCTAGTATAGCCAGCGATGAAGAAGTAACTTTCTCCATAAACAACATCTTCAACTTTTTCATCATCATATTTTTTCATTATGTCCCTCGCTTTTTTCCATTGCTTCATTATACCTAGTCAATCTTATTGTGTTCATAAATAATATTCCTTCTTCGTTATCTTATGGACACCGGCATTAAAATCAGTAGCCAGTAAAGATTTAAAAGTCCTCCCTATCGATTTTAAAGTTACAACAAGGATTACCTATTATCATTATTGTAACATATTTTAGTTTATAGATAATAAATAAATACTGTCATATCTTTCGTTATTTATAACATATAACTTCCTTAGATACTCTGATCATAGTTTCTTCATCGATGTCAATTATATCTTTAATGTAAGCTATATTAAGCTTTGGGTTAAATAGTCCTATGGTTTCAAGGTTTTCAAAGTGCTCTTTGTGTATGGATCTCAACCCCATAAGGTAATACACGAGTACTTGTAACGTGTGTTTTGAAGAAATAGAATTTTTCGACACTTTTAAGTCCCATAACGTCTTTGAAGTCAAGAAATCTGCATCTCCTGTAGTAATTATCGATGAATAACCCTCTTCAAAAGTAAAGCCGCTTAAGATGATTGGTCCATTGTCGTTGAAGAAATAGATCGTTCTATTAACCATGATTTTAATGTCCTCGATTGATTCGTCGCTAGGCATTATATTTTCTATGGGTTTATAAGTCGCAGGACCCGCTCTGAATACCGTATCAAAACCAACTAATTTGCATGCATTGACTATTGAACGGCTGTCAAGGCCGTTGATATTCTCTAGTAATTCTATAGCTTGAGTATGCTTTTTTATGAACTGTGCACCTCTAAGACTAATGTAGAAAACATCTTTCTTGTTGTTACCAAGCATTAACCGTGTAAGATAATCCACTGCCAAGCCAGTAATAACAGGTGACAAAAACTCATCTTTTGTATTATTTAATTCAAAATCATCCTCATATTTAAACTTATCCATTTGCTTCACTGGCAAATAGCCACCATATGGCTGCTTTACTTTTCTTGTTCTAGCAGTAACTGAAACCATCGTACACCTCCTGAAATTAATCAAATCAAATTAATACCTCTAATCTATTGATTTATGAAATTAACCTGTTTTGTTATCTATTTCTTTAGTCATCATTTTAAAATGATTCTTATGACCTGAATTAATGAATATTTGTTCAAATACTTTGAGAAATTTTTCGTTATCTGCACTCCTATGTTGCATATATAAGTCATCTTGATAGTGGTGTGATCCGTCGTGTGCCCACTTTACAAGCGAAGCGCAAATCAATTTATCACTACCGTCAAATTTAATAATCTCTTGGTCAATATTCAAGCCACCGAAATGCCTAAAATAGACTTCAAGTATTCGTCTTAAGATATTTGGTAATAGACTAGACTGTTTATTTAATTTCATTTCATCCCATAACAATGAATATGAATTTTTTATAGGATTCTCATTCTTGAATGACTGTATATTTGAGATATTATTTTCCTTTCTTAAAATCCAGTAATTTTGATAATTGCTATTCTCACCTATTGGCTTATATGTTATTTCTTTATGAAAATAAAGATTATGAGTTAAAATAAACATTTGTGTGTAACGACTAAATTCACTATTAACAACCTGAATAATTCATACTTTGACTTCAAACCGTCTGAAACTGCCTAACGGCAGTCTTCATTTACTTTTTCATTTTCACCTGTTAAGTGATGCAAAAAGAACCCCATTCTGATATGGTAAAGGTGTCGAAACCAACCATAAGAAAGGAGTTCTTCTCATGACTAGCTTACACAAAAACCAGGTAAAATTCAATTCAAATTTGACTATTTCACATACAGGTGGTCGCTTATCGAGTGATTCGGGTTTGGTCTTAGTTAAAGAGGTGATGAATACCTTCGACTTTTCACACGTAGCTAAACAGTGGCTCCATATTAAAGACAAACGTGTTTACTTCACACATGATAACTTAGCGAT
>NZ_FNYW01000070.1 GCF_900109085.1 Alkalibacterium gilvum
AAAAAACGTGCCAGTGAGTTTTTAGAACTCACCAACACGATTAATTATAGAACCTAAAAAGGCTATAATACTTGAAATTATTTAAATTACTAATAAAATATAGATGATGGATAAAATATGTTTAACTACTTTTCCGTTGATTAAATAAATCTAACTATTAAGGAGATATATATTATGAGCGAAGAAAAACAGACAGTTGTCATTGGAGCGGGACCAGGCGGCTATACAGCAGCTATTCGAGCGGCACAGTTGGGTCAAAAAGTAACAATTATTGAAAAACAATATTTTGGAGGAACGTGCTTAAATATTGGTTGTATTCCTTCAAAAGCACTCATTACTGCTGCACATCGTTTCCATGATGCGACTCACTCTGATACGTTTGGAATAACGGTAGATGATGTAAAAGTTGACTTAGAAAAAACACAAGACTGGAAAGACAATAAGGTTGTTAAAACACTTACCAATGGTGTACAAGGTTTACTTAAAAAAAATAAAGTAGAGATTGTTATGGGGACAGCTACTTTTAAAGACGAAAAATCACTAACTGTCGAGACTGATCAAGGAACAAAAGAATTCGAATTTGATAATGTAATTCTTGCGACAGGTACAAAGCGTCTTGAGTTAGAAGAAGTACCATTTGGAGAGCGCGTACTAGATACGACCGGTGGACTAAACATCAAAAAGGCACCTAAGTCAATAGTTATTATTGGTGGAGGTTATGTGGGGTCACAACTCGCAGCCGCTTATAGCAACTTTGGCGTTCATGTAACAATCATTGAAAAAGAATCACACATGATGCCATTCTTCGATAAAGATATGGCTAAAATTGTTGAAAAAAATTATCGTCATAAAGGTATGGATATAATTACTGGGGCCGATATCAAAGGTTCTAAAACGACTGATAAAGATATCACTGTGACATATGAAAAAGACGGTGAAGAAAAAACGGTGACTGCTGAGGTTGCTTTAGTTTCAATTGGTAGAAAACCAAATACTGATAGTCTTGGACTTGAAGCAGCAGGTGTTGATGTAACAAGTGATGGTTATGTTGAAGTTTCAGATAACAGACAGACAACAGCTGAAGGCATCTATGCCATAGGTGATATTGTTCCTGGTGTCACTTTAGCTAATAAAGCGTCTCATGAAGGTAAACTAGTTGCTGGTGTAATAGCTGGAGAAAATGTGGATACAAATTATAAACAAATTCCTATTTCGGTTTACACAGAACCAGAATTAGCAACGGCTGGTGTCTCATTTGCAGAAGCTAAAGAGTCTAACGGGAAATACAAAGTAAGTAAATTCTCTCTAGCAGGAAATGGAAGAGCACTATCATTAAACCAAACAACAGGTTTTGTACGCATGATAACAGATCCTGAAAACCATAATACTATTGTTGGAGCACAAATCGTTGGTTCAGGTGCCCCAGATATTATTCATGAATTAAGTTTGGCTATCGAACAAGAAATGAATGCTGAAGACATTTCATTAACCATTCACAGCCACCCTTCATTAGCAGAAACAATTATGGATACTGCTGAATTAGCATTAGATATGCCGATCCATATTTAATAATTTAAAATACATAAGCCTCTCAGACCATATATATGGTCTGAGAGGCTTTTTTTAGAAGCTAAAAGAACTCATAATCAAACAATATGTTATAATGATTAATTATGCAGTCAATAATTAATAAGAGTATTTTTATACATTTAAATCGTTTGTTTTTGCATTAATTAATAATAAAATTGAATTTTGTTAAAGAGTGTGGTATTCTTTGAAAACAAATAAATGGAGGTTAATATATGATTAATAAATTGAAGTTTGTGCTATTATCACTTTTTGGGTTTATATTTTTCTTGGTCCCTTTTAGTTTTGGGGGCGAAAGCAAAATAATGCTTTCGCACATTATTGATTTTGTAAATAATAATATTTTAGAAGAATTTCTTACATTTACAGGTTTGAGCGCTTGGGTTGTTTTGATTGGGACGATAGTGTTTATGTTCTATACGTCTAAAATAAAAATGCTTAATAATATGTTCAAAGCATCCGCATTGAACGTAGTGCTTAGAATTACTGGTTCGGCACTATATTTGATGGTGCTTAACAATTGGTTTGAAAGCTTTGCCTTTTCAAAGGTTATACTTGATCCGAATACGGGTGGGCTTATGGCAGGTGAAGGAGAATTGTTAACAACACTTTACATAACCTTTTTTGTAGGGATCCTAGCTCTTCCATTGCTGACACATTTTGGTATCGTTGAATTTATAGGTATATTACTTGGGCCAATTGTAGAGAAATTATTTAAGGTTCCTGGTTATTCTATGATTGACGCCATTGCTTCCTTTGTAGGAGATGGAACGATAGGTATCGTTGTAACTGATGGACAATACCAAAGAGGTTATTATAATAAACGTGAAGCGTATATTATTGCAACAAGTTTTTCAGTTGTAGGAATCGCGTTTGCTGCAGCAGTAGCGGATGAATTAGGTTTTGGTAGTATCTTCCCAATATTTTACGGGTCAATTTTGTTGGTCACTTTAATTATTGCCTTTATAACAGCGCGATTACCATTAAAAAAATTCAAACCAACGTATTTTGAAGGGAAAGAACCCAAAACAGTAGAGGTCCCTCAAGATGAAACCGTTGTAGAATATGCTTATGGATCGGCTGTAGAACAAGCAAAAGATACAAAAATATCGCATGCTTTCATAGAAGCAGTGAAAAATATTCTGCACATTTATATAGGTTTTTTACCAATAATCATGGCAGTTGGGACAATCTCTTTAATTATTGCTGAATATACACCATTTTTCGATATAATTAGTGCACCTTTAGTTCCCTTGTATGAACTTTTAGGATACAGCTCTGATATTGCTTCGCAAATGGCACCAGCTTCAGTTGCCGGCTTTGCGGATATGTATTTACCTGCCTTGTTTATAAGTGGTGCTGCAAGCGAAGCGGCTCGTTTCTTTATTGGGGTATTAGCATTTACGCAACTTGTATTTATGTCAGAAACCGGAATGATATTAGTGGAGACCAAAATCGGATTAAATTTCTGGGATGTCATCAAAGTTTTTGTTTTTAGAACAATTATTTCCATCCCACTATTGTACGTCATAACTCAGATCTTAGCAGCGCTAAATGTATTGTCCTTTTAATTAATTGTGAACCGTTTTGAAGGAAATAATAAAAGAAGAACGTCAAATTTAAAAACACAGCCTCACTATGAATCCTTTCGTCTAATAGTGAGGCTGTGTTTTTAGCATCTATAGAGAAGGTTGAATGAAGAATTACCACTTATATGTTACTAATCTAAAAAAATCTTTGATTATGTACAATGTGAGAATATAAGATTTAAACGAAGAACACTATTTTTTATTCAATTAATATGAATTAATTGACAAACGACCCTAGTATGATAGACTTATTTTAACTAAAAAGGCTTTAATTAGTGTTTACTGAACAAGTACTAAATTGATAAACCGACGAGTTTTAAATGGAAGACGCACGAAAAAAAACTCCTAAAGTTTCGATCAAATAAAGC
>NZ_FNYW01000006.1:0-34323 GCF_900109085.1 Alkalibacterium gilvum
AAACAATTAAATACTAAAGTCGCATAAAAAAAGGTAGAAAGCATTTAAGCTTTCTACCTCGGAAATCTCTGACCAACACGATTTGACAAAGAACCAAAACATTTATGTGAATTTGTTTATATTTTCGACTGTACGATTAGTGATAGATAGAAAAACAACTTTCATTATGAATTGTAATCAGTTAGATTTGTTTGAGTCTCTAGACTAATTTGAAAAAAATAACTTGATTTAAATACAACTAATTATATGAGTTAGTGAGAATAAATAAGTATTAAAGCAAAATAAACATGAAAGACAAGGCTTAAAGACTAATTGACTGAGCTATCGAAGGCTGTTAAATAAATAACGCGTGCCCTTCAGACGAAATAGAAGACGACGAAGGGCAGTCAAAAGGGAAACACGTGCCATTCATAAGAGGCAACAAGCCGCGAAGGGCAGTCAAAGTATGAAAGCGTGCCCTTCAGAAGAATTAAGAAGCCATGAAGGGTAGTCAAAGTATGAATGCATGCCCTTTAGACGAATCAAGAAGCCATGAAGGGTAGTCAAAGTATGAAAGCGTGCCCTTCAGAAGAATCAAAAAGCTATGAAGGGCACTTAAGCGATAAGTACATGTCTTTTATAGAATCAAAATACTGCAAAGGGATACAAAGTAGTAAAGGTACACTTTTAAGAAAACGAGTAAGCAAAATGCTTTGTTCATTAAAAAACATGACTCCATGATGAAGAGTTAAAAGCCATATCGAGGTACATGTTTTCCTGAGAAATAAAAGATCAACACATTATTTAAAATTTATTTATGTAGTGGATTATACAACAACTTTAAACCATTCGATCATTAGATGCTATTATCGTCATAATAATCCTATCAATTGACTTGTGAAAGGGTTTTCGCTACTCTTTAGTTAGATAGAAGATAATTGTATTTTCTACCTGTTTGAGTTCTCTTTTTATGGCATAAGAGAAGGAGACTAAATTATGGCTAACAGATTGATTAAAGGGATACGAATAGGTGTCCTATCTTTTGCAGCTATCGGATTTTTAGCTGGCTGTGCATCAGACGATGAGACAGGTACAGACTCGACTATGGATACCGGTATGGAAGAATCAACAGACGACATGACAGATGATTCGATGCAAACAGAAGAAGATATTGTTGCCGTTGCTCAAGGAAATCCAGATTTTAGTATTTTAGTCTCTGCACTTCAGGAGGCAAATCTTGTAGAAACACTTCAGGGTGACGGACCATTTACAGTCTTTGCCCCGACAGATGAAGCATTCGAGGCACTACTGACTGAGTTGGATATTACCGCGGAAGAACTTCTAGCCCAGCCTGACTTGGAATCGATTTTAACATACCACGTTATTCCATCTGAAGTCATGGCAGGAGATTTGGAAGACGGACAGACTGCAGAAACAGTAAATGGTGAAGAGCTGACCTTCGATTTATCAGGTGATCCAATGGTAAACGAATCAGCGATCACGATGACTGACATTGAAGCAAGCAATGGTTTGATCCATGCCATTGACAAAGTATTGGTACCGTCCAATTTCGAGCTTCAAGAATAATATTAAACAAGTAGGCGTTCCATCAATGCAAGTCAACATGCCATTTAAGAGTGATGACTCAAACAGAACAACCGCAGTTGATTAAGTAAACCGAAACAAACCCTCGACCGATTTCAGCTTAGCCACTTTAATTAAAGTGTAGAAGCTTTCGGTTGAGGGTTTTTGTGAGTGAATTTATCTGTGAATAATTAAATAGAGAGTCAATGATATCTGAATTCGATCGGGGCATTAACTATACGCTCATAGTGCTTTCTTTTTCTTCTCATATCACTTCTTTGCATAAAGAGGATTGAGAAGGCTTCCCATAAAAAGACCCAGCTGCCGACTGTTAGGTTCAAAAGCAGCACTTGCTGGAAAAGATTCAAACTTTCTGTATTTTGTAAATAAGTAGATAAGATAGTGAACAGAACTGAGACGACGATATAGATAAAAGATTTATTTCTGTTTCGATTTTTGTGTTTCGACGTTAAAAAGTACTGATAGTTGAAATGGTTACGGACTCCATTTCTGATTCTGGTTTCCATTTCAGTGTCTTTCTTCTCATTTTGCATATTGAATATGAGTTTTATATTGTGTCTTGACTCGATTTCAAATGAGAATTCATCCAAAAAAGATTTTAAACTGGAATCCAAATCTCTGATATTATAAACAGAAGAATCCCACGTATTAAATACTTCGTCATAGTCCTTTAAAGCGACATCAATAATATAGTCACCTGAATCTGGGTCGATGGTATAAAACTGATCTAAAAAATTGTTCTTCATATTATTTTCCTTTCTTACTATTTAATTGTCTAATAAGCGTGGCTAGTCATCATTAAGCAAACTCAATGATGTAATTCGGCTTTTACAGTTTAACAAAAAGTTTACTATAATTTCAAAAATGTTGTTTATAGAGCCTTTTTAACAAAGTATTGCGTAAAACAGCATTAGAAAAAAAGAAGCGAAAGACGAGAAATAAGCAGGTCTTGTAATAATATTTCGTGTGGAATATCGACTGGACTTTTTACAATTTCAAACAAGAATTTATTGTTTAAAGATTCACAATATAGTAAAGTTTATATAACACGCATTTAAGGTCGCGTTTATATACTTAAAACGTTAGAGTAAGTACATAACGAGTGAGATTAGATTAATGGGATGTGTTCATCACATTTAATATTTTATAAGGTAGTATAAAATAAAGCATTAGAAAAACATTTCTATAATACATTAAAATAAAAAAGGAGCAATTTTATGCTAGCAGTGAGTCATTTAACAAAAACGTATAAAAAAGTAAAAGCCGTCGATGATGTAACATTCACTATAGGTCAAGGGGAAGTAGCCGTGTTGGTAGGGCCAAATGGAGCCGGTAAATCCACGACCATCAAAAGTATTGTCGGACTTTTAAGATTTGAAGGAGAAATAAGTGTTGATACATATAACAATAAAGCCTTACAGGCGAAAGAGATCCTTTCTTATGTCCCAGAAATCCCCACACTCTTTCCATTATTGACTGTACGCGAGCATATCGAATATATGGCTTTGGCTTATGGAAAAACGCCGGATCAAGAAAAATTAGATGCACTATTAAAGCGATTTGATTTGGAAGACAAGCAAAATAAGCTGGGTGACGAACTATCTAAAGGCATGATGCAAAAAGTAAGTATTTGTGCAGCAGTGATAACGGATCCCAAGGTCATTATTTTGGATGAACCGATGATCGGTCTTGACCCTAAAGCCATTAAAGAGATTAAAAAATTAATTCTTGAATTAAAAGAAGACAATAAAACAGTGATGATCAGTACCCATATGATCGAAATGATCGAGGAGCTTTGGGATCGTGTAATTTTTATGAAAGAAGGACGGGTCATTGAAAATATGACGCGAATGGATGCGGATCACGGAGACTTGGAAGAGTTGTTCTTCAAGATAACAGGTGAGAGCGATGAATAACTCTCTCATTTTCCTTGTCAAAAAGTCCTTTATCAATTTTTTCAAAAAGTCACTTAAAAAATCATTGAAAGCTTTTGGGATGATACTATTAGTTGCTTATTACATTTTCATCCCTTTTATAATGAAAGGTTTTATTTCAGACATAGGTTTAAATACGGCGTCAGGGTTTGTTCTGATTGCAAGTTTAGGAACCTTATACTTAACGATGCCTGTGACGCTGTCCTATTTTAAACGAAAAGGCGTGAATTTCAAAAAGCAGGATATCAATTTTATCTTGGCAAGTCCAACGTCGCCAAAGAACGCATTGATTTACGCCTTATCAAAAGAAGTGTATATCAATTTAGCGATGCAAGTAATGTTTTTCATCGCTGCTGTGTTTGTCTTTGAAATTTCTCTGTTGACTAGTTTACTTTATATTTTAGTCAATGTAGTGGTTTCAAATTTATTGAGCTATAGCTTAGCTATTATTATGTACGCCAGCGAAGACATTACACTCAAACAAAAGCAGGGTATTAAACGAATTATCTATGTCATTCTAGCTGGTTTTACTGTTTTTTTATTGACCTCAGTGATCAGTCAGACGATGGCGTCAGGCTTTGATTTGTCTTATGTCACCTCGGTCGTAACGTCACCAGCTGTACTATTGATCCCTATATTTGGGTGGCAACTCGGGTGGTTGAACTTAATCATGTTAGGACTGACACCAGTGAGATTGATTACCACTGTGTTATTCTTTGCTTCGGCAATCGGTTTAACTTATTACGCCTATAAAATGAGAGTGTCTGGAGAGTATTATGAAGATGCACTCTCTTTTTCAGAAAATATTGCCTTACTGGAAAGTAAAAAAGGAGACATCTCACTTTCAGAAGCCTTTGGAAAAAAGAAAAAGAATTATGATTATAAAGGAGAACTCAAAGGGTTTAAATCACACGTTATTTTCCATAAACAATTGATCGAGAGGCGTCGGTCTAAAAAGTATTTCTTATCTTTTGGAGACCTCTTTTATTTAGTCGCTGGTATTGGAATAGGCCTTTCGCCAATTTTTATCAATGATTTTATCAATCCGGATTATTACTTTGAAATCATGATCGGTATTAGTCTTTATTTATCTATCTTTTTCAAACCAGGTTCTGCTTGGAAAAGTGAATTTAAAAATCATTATCTCTTCTTAATGCCAGATTCTCCACTAAACAAGTTATTTAATGCCAGCTTACTGGAACATTTAATGTCGACCATTCGTGCCGTCTTTTTGGCCGTACCAGCAGGCTTGCTGATGGGAGCCTCGTTTTTGGAAATCTTTTATGCGGTCAGTTTACAGATCTTATTAAAAGTGATGATGACGTATGTATCAATATTAATTGAGGCAATTATTGGGGCCAGAATCGGTAAAACATTGGCCGGCTTTATCAATATCCTAGTATCCATTATTATCATGATTGTTCCTTTTTTTGCATTGATCTTCATAGGGAGCATCTCACTCTTTTATAGCTTCCTGGCTATTTCTCTGTATGCTGTTATCGTCACTCTTTTATTTTTATATCTCTGTTCAATCAATCTAAGAAACATCGAGAGCCTGGAAGAGTAGAAGGCACTTAAAGAAAACTAAAATCACTTTAGATAATAAGCTTCTAAATTTTAAAAGACTTAAATAAAGTCAGTAAGACTGTAGATTCGGGTAGGTTAGGTTAATTTATGGATTATATAAAAAATACCCAAAGGCCATCACAAGTAATTCTCGGCTTACATTTAGCAATCCTAGAAGTCATTATCAATTTATTTTTAAGAAGTTTTATAGGTGTGTTTTCTTTGATAAAGGAGGGATTATATTGAGTAAGAAGGCATTTCATATATACAACATTATTATTTTCCTTTTATTACTAGCATTTAACTCGTTAGCTTTATTTGGGGCTATAATAAGTGAAGGTGACGTGTATTCATACATATGGCTTACTACTGGACTTTCATTTGTGTTTTGGGTCATATTTTATATTGTTCAATTTCTACGTTCCGATAAAGTCTGGCGAATATCTTGGTTTATCATTATGGTGGTGCTACTATTTTTCTGGCAAACAGGACTTGGTGCAAGTTTAAGTAAAATGATTTTTTGAAAACAATTATCACATTTATAACATGATACTCTTATAAGCTATAGAAAAAAATAGAGTATACATACTAGACTATGACTATCTTAATGGTATCGAATATATAGAAACTAACAGGAGTGTAAGCATGGATAAATTCGATCAATTCGAAAGTACATCTATATCGTTCAAAAAATCTTTATTGTATAGTTTATTAATCGTAAGTGCTACACCTTTAATGAGTGGATTGTACTCTTCCAGTGGTGTTGATGTAGTGGTTTTGACCTGCACTATAATAGGAGCAAGCATATCTACGCCACTTCTTTACTACTTTATAAATCACAGAAGCTTTAAACCAATGAAAGTACTTTATTTTCTTTTAATGATGTTTCCCAATGCGCTCTTATCTGGTTTGTTTGCTTTTCTTACACTCTATTTTTTAAATCTTCTGGGGTTGCTTTGATTAAAGCGTTATTAGTATAGTGTAAAGACATTAGTTTAAATAGCGGGGGTACATTCCAAATGAAAAACGATTATTCTAAAATAGCCAAAAGAATCTCGATAATCTCTATAGTGGTTATCATCATTGGTTATTTTCTATGGACCATTCTGTTCCCAATACAAGATATCAATACGCTAACTGATGCAGAGCTTTTAGCCACGCAAAAGCAGTTTGCTCTGAATTACTCTCTTGGACGATTTTTACTTTATCTAGGGTTTACTGGAGTAATAGGTTCATCTCTTTATTTATTTATGAAGGCAATACAAAAAAGAATCATGCCAAATCGTTAAATACTTTGTTGCAACAATCATCAATTGTTTCAGTGGTATAAACAAAAAGGGGGGCTAAAATTTATGACAGAAAGAGAAAAAAGAGAAAAGTTAATGGATGCAATGAGTGCTACCTACTCAGATCCTGAAGTGAAAAAAGAGCAGTATATTCACCAGCTGATTTTTGATTTGGCCAAACAGTTGAATAAAGGAAAAGATGCTCATGCTGTGTACTTTCATCTCAGCCAGGAACTCCGAGGGTATGCCTTAGGAAATAATTCCAAGATGCCTGAATCCTTAAGCAATCTCTATGAGTTGGCGCGGGAAGCAATCTCTATGAGTTGGCGCGGGATAATCAACAAGATTATAGGAAAAATTATTTTAAACCCTTCTGGAAAAAATAAGGATAATGTCAAAGTGATAGCCAATTAAATGAAAGAAGCATAAGGGAGAGGGATGAAGTAATGAACGAACAACAAAAAGAACAGATAATCGATGCATTAAGTACCGCTTACTCAGATCCTGAAGTAAAGAAGGACCCTCATTTGCATCAAGTATTACTAGATTCTGCAAAACAATTGACTAAAGACTCGGACCATCGAACGGTATTTGTCCGACTCAGTAAGGAAATTAGCCGATTTTCTTTAAGAAACAATTTGAAAACACCTCAGTCTTTAAGTGATTTATATAAGCTGGTGAAAAAGGAACATGAATCGTATAGTGGAACCATCGCGGCTACAACGGTGTGGTGGGGGAAATAAGGTAAGACGAAGTTAATAGTTTCATGGGAGAGGGAGATGCAATATGGATTTTTTCCGTTCATTTCTTAGTTTTATCATTGAAAATTTAGATGTACCCGCCGTTATACTGCTGTCTGTATCCGTGGTCTTATTAAGCGCAGAAAGCAGTAAACAAAAAAAGGAAATCGAGAAGCTCAATAAAAAGGTTGAACAGCTAAAAAGCAATGACTGAAATGAAAACCAATAATATAAAATGATAATGACTGGTAGAACCAGTAGATTAGCTGTTCTAAATAGCGGACAGGTTTTTAATTTTATACAGATTCACTTTATTAGACTATTTGCAGATTTTTTTGTGTAAATTATCACATTATGCTAGAATTATCGATAATACATTAATGCTTTAAAATTCAAGTCAAAAAGGAGATCATATGACGACAACGATCGCAATAAATAATGTAGGAAAAACCCTTAACAAAAAGAAGGTTATTAAAGACTTGTCACTGGATGTCAACGCAGGAGAAGTGCTTGGGCTTTTGGGTCCTAACGGGGCAGGTAAAACGACACTCATTCGTATGATTGTCGGGTTGATTGAAATAACAGAAGGGCAGATCAGTGTCTGCGGTCATGACGTGGAAAAGGAACACCAGGACGCTTTAGAAAACATCGGAGCCATCGTTGAAAATCCGGAAATGTACCCGTTTTTCACAGGGCAGCAGAATCTCGACTACTTCAGACGGATGCACAAAGGCGTCTCCAAAGAAAAAGTAGCAGAGCTGGTGGATTTTGTCAGTTTGAGCGATCGAATCAACGACAAGGTCAAGGACTACTCCTTAGGGATGAAGCAGCGCTTAGGAATTGCCCAGGCTTTGATGAATGATCCAAAGGTACTGATCCTTGACGAGCCGACCAACGGCCTGGATCCTGCCGGTATGCGGGAATTAAGACGATACATACGTATGCTTGCAAAAGAGAAGAACGTCACAGTAATCGTGTCGAGCCATTTGCTGAGTGAAATCGAACTCATGTGTGACCGCATTGCTGTGATCAAGCAAGGGGAACTGATTGCTGTTGAAAACGTGAAGGAAGAGACTAAAGAACGTTATCATTTCAAACTCTCTGATCCAGAAAAGGCGAAAACGTTACTGCAGACGCATTTTGACATCAAAAGTCAGCTGACTGATGACTACCTGGTTATGGATCTACCCAAAACCATACCTGATGTGTCTGGAATAGTTAAGCTGTTTGTCGAAAACGATATCGCTATTTACAGTGTTGAACCAAAAGAACATTCGCTTGAAGACCGCTTTATGCATCTGACGGCTGGATAAAAAGGAGAGTACAATGATACAACTAATAATTAACGAATGGAAAAAAGTTTTTTCAAGAAAAAGTAATGTGATCATCATGATTTTTATCGTCGGACTCGCAGCCTTGTTCAGCTTTATGCCGCTAATATTCAGCGATGAACAGACCGGCGATATAACGACGAACAGTGACGATTGGCAAAGCGAAGTCTCTCAGTACGTGGCGCAACTCGAGGTAGAATCCGAGGAAATAGCGAGTTCGAATGATGAGCTGACTTTTGATGAAAGTTTGACTGTGAGTATGAATCAAAGTGAGATTCAGCGACTCAGGTATCATTTAGTGGAAGGCATCGAACCACCTGCTGCAAATAATTTTTATACCAATCTGGTTGATGCCTCGAGCTTGAATGCGCTGATCGGTATCTTTGTCACGATCATAGCCAGCGCGATGGTATCCAAGGAATTTTCGATGGGCACGATCAAGCTGCTCCTGATCCGCACGCAGTCTCGAACAAAAATTTTAACGTCTAAATATATTACGACTATCCTGCTGGCATTTTTCTATTACGGCTTGTTATATCTGTCAACGGCTATCTTTTCGCTCGTTTCGACAGATATCAATCCAACATCGGAATACGTCTTCATGACAATGAGCGGCAACTACGATCACTCTTCATTTATCAGTTATTTCAGCGGACTCGTTGCCAGCAATCTCTTTTATCTGGTCATTATCGCAACCATCGCCTTTACGTTGTCGACCCTTACCAGAAACACATCGCTGTCACTTGGGACGACGCTCGGCGCGATCTTCTTGGGTGCCGGCATAACCAACTTTTTGGCATCGAAAACGGAGTATGCTAAGTACCTGATCACAGCGAACTGGAGCATGGAAAAGTATCTGCCGGGTCGAATCGTCTCGATTGAAGGACTGAGCTTACCTTTTTCCGTCTCTGTTAACATAGTCTATCTGGTCATCTTTTTAGGTCTATCCTATTATTTCTTTAATGAAAAAGATGTGCTTTAAATAAATAAAAGTTTAAATAATGCAGGGATCATCTCCTAAGGTGATCCCTTTTCTCGTTAAGGTAAGGATGTTAGGATAAATACAGAAAAGGAGGTCAAAGATATGATCAAAAAAACCGTCCGTTTACTGTATCAAGTGATAGGACTATTTATAATAATTTTTCTGATCTTACTACTTATATAATTGATAGAAAGGGATCAACGATAGGAAATAGCGGGGGATAATGTAATCTTTTGTTGAATGAAGTACGACCCATAAAGTCATCTGGATCGATATGTCTAATTAACAAAGCGAAATGTGCTGGAAAATAAGGTACACTAAAAACGGCTTCGATAACTCAGCTGTGCTCCCTTGTAATAAATTGAAAAAGACTACTGCCAGCCCATTGTCCTAAAAGGGACTCGCGGATGGCAGTAGTCTTTTAAATAGGGCGTAAGTTAAGCCATGTCTCAGGTTAGATAATAGCTCTATTATTTATTGTAGTGCATTCAGTTTTCTATATGGCGTGGTTTTCGATTCGTTTAATTAGCTCTTTTATTTTTTCTTCAATTAGATTTCTTGTTTCCCTGAAATCTTCAATGGTCCCACCTGATGGGTCGTCAAGTCCCCAGTCTTCTTCAAGCTTTGAAGGAACGAAGGGGCAATTCGCTTCACAGCCCATAGTGACCACAATATCGATATCACTTGGTATATCTGTCAGCAACTTGGGGTAGTGAGCTGCCATTGAGATCCCTCTTTCTTCCATAACTTTAACAGCGAGTGGTTTTACCTCAGGGTATTCTTCCGTTCCAGCAGAATAACTATCAAATAAATCTCCACCCAATTCCTTCGCCAAACCTTCTGCCATTTGTGATCGACAAGAATTATGCACACATACAAACGCTACTTTATATTTCATTCTCTCATCCTTTCGTTTAATTATGCTTAAGAGAAGTATAAAACTCTATCAATTTTCTTAATTAACTGACTGTTTTTGCGGGTTCTGGAAACCAATCTTTCGTTTTATTCACAATTTTAACTAATTGAAGCATGACTGGCACTTCGACTAAAACGCCCACAACCGTTGCAAGGGCTGCTCCTGAACCTAATCCAAATATTGAGATCGCTACGGCTACTGCCAGCTCAAAGAAGTTCGATGCGCCAATCAACCCAGCTGGTGCAGCAATGTTATGTGGTAACTTCCAAGCTTTGGCCCATAAATAAGTAATGAAAAAGATAAAAAAGGTCTGAATAATCAAAGGAATGGCAATTAATACGATATCCAGTGGATTATCAACAATCGTTTGCCCTTGAAAAGAGAAGATGATGATCAAAGTTAGTAACAAACCAGCGGTTGTTACATTATTAAATTTAGGAATAAACGATTTTTCGAAATAGGTCTTTCCTTTGTTTTTTGTGATGACGATTCTTGAAACAACACCTGCAAGCAAGGGGACGATGACAAACAGAATAATCGATAGGAATAAAGTCATCCAAGGGATCGATATATTACTCATACCTAAAAGGAGTCCAACAATAGGAATAAAGCCAATTAAAATAATGAGATCATTTGTCGCTACTTGAACGAGCGTATAGGCAGGATCTCCTTTCGTCAAACGACTCCAAACAAATACCATGGCAGTGCAGGGGGCAGCACCTAAAATGACTGCTCCGGCAAGATATTCTGTTGCCAGTTCTGCTGAAATAAAATCTTTAAATACAATAGTAAAGAAAAATAATCCTATGGCATACATACTGAATGGTTTAATCAACCAATTGGATACCCATGTAACGATAAGACCTTTAGGATTTTCTCCCACTTCTTTAATGCTTTGAAAATCAATCTTTAACATCATTGGATAAATCATCAACCATATTAAAACAGCTACAGGTACAGAAACATTCGCATATTCGAAGTTTCCTAGAAACTCTGGGATACTTGGAAGATAAACCCCAATTAAAACACCAATGATCATGCATATAGTTACCCAAACGGTTAAATATTTTTCAAAGAAACCAATCGCTGATTCTTTCTTTTCTCTCTTCATTTTTATCCTTCTTTCATTTTCTAATTAGCCATAAGGCCACAATGTATTTTACCTTCTTTATACAAAGATAATTGCTCCAAATCATCTTGAAATGTTTCTTTCTGTTGCATTTTTTCAATTAAATAATGATATAAATTTTCATTATCTCTAATGAAGACTGGATCGATCTGGTAATACGTCCATTGAGCTTTTTTCTTGAAAATAACAATGTCTTCACTTCTAAGCTTAGTTAAATGTCGTGAAACGTTTGATTGACTTGTATCCAAAATGGCTTCTATTTCACAGACACATAACTCTTCACCTTGAAGTAAATTAATCATTCTCAATCGGTTTTCATCACCTAGAGCTTTAAATAAATGTTCCAATAATCTATTCCTCCTTTTACATATCCGGGGAGTGTCAATAATTATGTGTAAATGAAGTGCTCCTTCTATAAAATCGATTTATTAATTTGTTAATCTTTCAAACATTTTTTCTAGCTCCGCTTCAGCTTGTTGGAAGCCGCGGTGAATCCGTGTCAAAAACTTCTGATTGTACGTATCAAAACGGGAAACCAAAAAACGATCCATAGATTCTTCATTCTGAAATTGCTCTTTACGTCGACTATACTTTTTAATTTGTTTATTAAAGGATTCAATCAAATTAGTGGAATACAAACTCCTACGGATTGATAAAGGAAAATCGTAAAATGTAAGTAAGTTATCATTTTCTAGAATAGACTTCGCTAGTTTAGAGTAGCTACTGCGCCATTTTTCTGAGAAAGCAAGGCGAGCTTCAAGGGCCGTCTCTCGTGAATCTGCTTGATAAATCGTCTTAAAGTCTTCGCATATTTCTTTGCGATCAGCGACACGTACTTTACTAGAAATGTTGCGAGAAACATGGACACAACAGTGTTGGTAAGCTGCTTGTGGAAAAACGTGATGAATCGTATCTTTAATACCCTTAAGACCGTCGGTCACGAAAAGAAGAACATCTTTGACACCACGGTCGGATAAATCTTCCAATATCTCTTTCCATGTGACGGTCGATTCATTAGGGGCAATAGCGTATCCTAGGACTTCTTTGGTACCATCTGGTCGAATTCCCACCGCAATGTGTATGGCTTCTTTCTCAACAGTTTTCCGCTTCAAAGGAATATAGGTAGCGTCCAGATAAATGACTGCATAACGACTGTTTAGTTTACGCTTTTTGAAAGCTGATACTTCTTCAGTAAAGACTTTAGTCATATTGGACATCGTTTGTGGTGTATAGTGATGACCGTACATTTTCTCAATCAAATCAGCAATCTCAGACATGGTAATACCTTTTTGAAAAAGATGAATGACGGTTTCTTCTAATGTTCCATTGGTTCGCTTGTATGCAGGAAGAGTCTGTTGTTTAAATTCACCGTTGCGGTCGCGCGGAATCTGTAAGTGAAGTTCGCCGTATTCTGTCTTGACCGTACGGTCATAGGATCCGTTGCGTGAGTTCCCTGAATGGAAACCAACTCGATCGTACTTATCGTATTCCAAAAAAGCAGTCAATTCTGTTCTCAGGAGTGTATTGACGGCTAATTCCAAGTGCGAACGAAATAATTCGTTCAAATCACCTTT
This sequence comes from Alkalibacterium gilvum, assembly GCF_900109085.1. GTDB lineage: Bacteria > Bacillota > Bacilli > Lactobacillales > Carnobacteriaceae_A > Alkalibacterium > Alkalibacterium gilvum. The sequence continues at coordinate 13,043 of NZ_FNYW01000006.1, forward strand.
TGTAGCTAGAGTCTGTAAGATATCTGTAGTAAGATTATTCATAGGGAAGTCCTCTTTTCTGTGAATTTAGTGTGGTAACTCTATTCTACAGAAGGGACTTCCTTTTTTCTATTTACACAAAATATTTTACACTCTCCATATCCGCATATTCGATTATACTCATATACTAAGTTTATTTTACCTTTATGTCAAGAGAACTTAACAATGAATCAAACTATAATTAATGACGACAGAGCCGGTAAGTTTGTTTTAACTTCAAACAAGTAGATTGACTGCGAAAAAATAAAATAGTTTGACTAGATTTAATCCAATACTTCTTTAAAAAAAGTCAAGCTATTACATCTAAAGTTTGATTTATCCAAATATTAAACTATCGATATATAAGGGATAAGTGACGAAGCTATCAGTTTTCTATAAATTTAGGATTTTATACAATGACAAACCCCTCAAAATATTTTCGTCTTTTTAACCTAACAAGAATAGGGTCATATCAATGCGTGAGTGATACTAAAATATTATAATATTTAAAAGATTATCTGTGATGGTGTTCTTATCAAGTGGATGTAAACTGAACGATCATTGACAGTGATAAACGATATACTATATACTTTTTCAAGGCAAGTAGTTTTTTATAAGGAGACCAGAGACGTTATATGGATTTCAATATATGGAGCTTCATAAAAGACACACTCGAAGCTGCCGGTGTGATAGGTGGGTATGTTTCTATATCAATTATCGGTGTCAGCTTAATTACATATGCAACACGGGGGAAACTATCGGAATACAAGCAAGTTGGACCGAGTGGCTTTCACCCTGTTATCGGAGCACTATTAGGACTGATACCTGGATGCGGGGCGACGATTGTCGTTTCTTCAATGTATAAAAATAAAAAGATATCGTTTGGTGGTTTATTCGCAACATTTATTGCTACGCTAGGTGAAGGATCCTTTGTCTTATTAGGAGCGTCTGATGAGGCGAGTGTCGTCGCAAATCTTAAAGCATTTTTTATTGTCAATTTAGTTGGCGCTGTTGCTGCTATTGTATTTGGTTATCTCGTCGATAGTGTCGGAATAAATATTCCTGTGAAACAGATACCGGTTAAAACAACACAACATGACCACCATACCAGTCAAGCAACAAGCTTATCACAAGTCATCGTTGACTCTATCGGGTTTTATCTCATCCTTGCTTTTAGTGTCTTTATGCTACCGGGATCACTCATGGCTTTATGGGGTGGGGATGCGCCAGGGTATGACACATTATTCGATCAAGCAGCCGTTTTATTTTCACTGGTTTCAATAATATATTACGTCGTACACAGATTTATCTATAAAGAACATAACTGCCTTCATGACAATAGCTTGAGAAAAGCATTACAACATGCCGTTATCGATATTTCCACTGTCATTGTTTATGTTTTTGTAGGGCTATTTATTGCCAATTATATTATTGATGTTTTGGTAGGACCAGAAACGTTTGATGCGTGGATGACCTCATCAGCTTTCATTGTCGTAGCCATTGCCGGAATCATCGGAGCAACACCAGGTTGTGGCGGAATGATATCCGTTGCGGTCGCCTATTTAGCTATCCCCAATTTTCCGATTGCCGCCTTAATTACAGCAGGCATTGCAACAAGTGGGGATGGCATTTTCCCACTGCTCGTATCTAATAAAAAAGCAGCATTTGTCATTACCGCTTTGGGTTTGATTGTTGCTTTGATAGTGGGGTACGCTGTTTTAGCCTTGAGTATTGAGATCTAGCTCAGTTTGTCGTTTAAAGTTAGACATATAGTCAGTGACAATAAGAGCATGGATTATTGAATCAAAAATAAAGATTTAACCCGATATGCTAAAATTGTTGTTCAACTATGAATCATGGAGAAGGTACAATGCCAGACGGCGTTAGTATATTGATTGAGTTAGAGAAATAGTAAGACTGTAAAAAGGACCCTGATTGAATTCCTAAGAGTGCTTCAGAAAGTATTTATCGTATTAAGTATAATTGTCATTATTTATGTATCGGTTACAAGTAATTATTCCTTTTGAATTATACCATCTTTTCGTTGGATTTTATAATGAAGTTAGCCACCTGGCTAACATATAAAAAACGCCATGTGAATTTCATGTTATATTGAAGTTAACACTAACTCTCAATAGACATGATGAATTCACATGACGCACTCTAACCATACCACATCAGCACGTAAGGAAAATACTTATCTTATTCAGAGCGGTCTCAAATCGCTATTTTGAAGCAAGAAAACTATTCCAATAGTCGTATTGCCAGTGTTTTGGAACGTGTTCCACAAACAATCAATAATGAAGTGAGGCGCGGAACGGTCACACAATTTAAACGCCAAAAGCAAAAAGGAAAGATCTACGATTACTATACTAAAGCCTATGACGCTGATGCTGAACAAGCAGCTTATGACCGATATTGTTTAAATTTTGGCCGACGGCCAAAATGGACGGATACAGATACCTTTATAGAAGGGGCCGATGATAAGATGTTACTTGATAAATGGTCACCTGATGTTGTGACTGGTTTTGCGTTAGAGCATAAGTTGTTTGATCGTACCATTATTCCTAGTACAACAACGCTTTACAATAGGATAGATAAAGGAACCATGCGAACCAAGAATCTTGATCTTTTAGAAAAGCTCTCTCGTAAACCAAAAGCGTCCTCTCTGGAGAAACGTCCAAATAAACGTATTCTCGGGCAATCAATAAACAAACGGCCCAGAGAGATTGATGGTCGTCAATCATTTGGTCACTGGGAAATCGACACAGTCGTTGGCAATAAGAAAACCGATGCCGTACTCCAGACACTAGTTGAACGACAAACCCGTTTTGAAGTAATTATGAAGGTAAACGGCAAGGATCAACATTCAGTGAACGAAGCCATTTATTCTCTTCAAGAACGCGCTGGAGATGATTTTTCTACTATGTTTAAGACGATTACTTCAGATAACGGCTCTGAATTTGCAGGTCTACATGAAGCGTTAAAGGATACACTGGATATTAATTTTAGCCATCCTTATGCATCGTTTGAGCGAGGAACGAGTGAGAATCAGCATAAATTTATTCGTCGCTTCATTCCGAAAGGAAAAACGATGGGTCAAGTTTTAGAATCACAATGCTTACGTATACAACAATGGACGAACGATTATCCTAGAAAAATATTGAATTTTAAAACACCTCATGAGTGTTTCGTCAATGCATTACGATTAGAAAAATAAGTGGTATAACCAGTGAGAGCTTGACAACAAGCCTCATTCGACATGACTTTAAAGCTGTAAAGCTGGCTGAAGCCAGCTTGTCGAAAGACTATCATGTCTCGGCTCATTATCAAGCCCTCACTACACAGATAGTAACCGACAAATATCACATGAAATTTAATTTTATTATGTGACTAACTTAAACTTGAAATTTTGGTCTATCATTAAATTTATACTTGTGATAAATTAATATAAGAGTAGAACCAAAAAATTATAGATAGGAAAGGGTTCTAATGGGATGGAGTTAAGTGCTATAAGTAAACAATTAAAAAACGATGTTAAAGATATGATTTTAGAAGAAAGAATCAATTTTTTAAATGATAGTATTGAGCAAGGGTTTGTAGAAGATGGGTATGAATTTGAATTAAAAGACTTGTTTCTTGATAATGATTGGAAAGGCGTATATGAATGGCCAGGCAACTGGAGACTTGGAAGTGCCTTCGCAAGTACAGTAAAAAATTATCCGCACATCATTAAAGCAGGTAAAAATAAAGAAGGACATTCGCTCTACAAAATAAATAAGAGTAAATTCAGTGTATAATTTACACATAGCTTATAGAAATAATACTTATTAAGAGAATAGGTTCTATAATTAATCGTGTTGGTGAGTTCTAACGAACTTGCTAACACGATTTTTGTATATCAATAGAAAAAGGTCAGTAGATTCCCTTATAATTAAGTCGACCAAAACCAATCAAAGGAGAATCTACATGACCCACTCTCATATTATACGAAATTCATTAAATATTAAAGACGAAAACATTATTTTTGATGTAAATAATTATCTTTGTTCTGAAGAAAAGATAAAAGGGGTAAACTACTTGGTTTATCAAGCCACATTGACATACAAGCCGAAGGCTTGTCATCACTGCGGATTAGTTAATGAGGACTATTCGATCACTAAAAATGGCACCAAAATGTCTACGATTAAATTAGGTAATATAATGTTTAAACCGGCTCTTTTACGATTGAAAAAGCAGCGGTATCTATGTCATGAGTGTAACCGTACCTTTATAGCAGTGACCACCCTCGTTAATAAATATTGTTTTATTTCTAACCCAATCAAGAACGCTGTTGGTTTTGAATTAGCCGAGACTCAGAGTATGACGAGTATCGCCAAGCGTGTCTCCGTCTCCCCGACAACGGTCATACGGCTTCTAGAGAACTCAGGGAAGGCACTTGAACCCTCAAGGTTTGAACTGCCTGAACATCTTTCTTTTGATGAATTTAAATCTGTGAAAGAAGCGGCTGGATCGATGAGTTTTATCTTTACGAATGCACAAACGCATGACATTATAGATATCGTCGAAAACAGACAGCAGAGGGAACTGATTGCTTATTTCCAACGCTATCCGAATGAACTGCGTCAAAAGGTCAAGACAGTGACATTAGACATGTATAGTCCTTATTTAAAAGTCATACACGACTGCTTCCCGAACGCTGAATTAATTATTGATCGGTTTCATATTGTGCAACATATCAACCGTGCGCTCAATCGCTTGCGTATAGAGATAATGAAGAGCATTCGCTATACTCGACCACGCGATTACTCCAAGTTGAAGAAACAATGGAAGATCATACTCAAGAATGTCTGGAACGTTGATTTTGAAACCTATGAAACCCATCGCCTCTACGACGGGCTGGTCACAGAAAAGATGATGGTCAATTATCTTTTATCTATCGATAATCAGTTTCAATGGGTATATGATTTAATCAATGACTTAAAGTGGGCCCTAGATACCGGTGACTACGAGGGATTCGTAGCCCAGCTTGAGCGAAGTAAAGAAAGGCCTGTAAAGAGATATGTAAGAACAACATTTCAGACATTGAATAAATACCTGGATTCCATAGAAAATTCTTGTAAGTACACCTTGTCCAATGGACACCTTGAAGGCATTAACAATAAAATTAAAACAATCAAACGAAGTGGTTATGGTTATCGTAATTTTAGTCATTTGAGAGCACGCATTCTAATTAGTTTTAAACTGAAAGAAAAGACCGAAAAAGAAATCAGACCCTTAACTTTTGAAGAAGAAAAAGAAAACAACAGACAATTAAATATTAAAGTCGCATAAAAAAGGTAGAAAGCATTTTAGCTTTCTACCTTGGAAATCTCTGATCAACACGATTTGACAAAGAACCAGAGAATATAATAATAAAAAGGGTGGAAATAAGTTTTCGCCCTTTTTATTTGCATTTATCTAGAAGTCACTATTAGAATCTGTGTGGTTCATAACTTAGTAACTTTATAGATATCCCACTTATCATCGTTCACAAAAAAACTATTTATTTTTATGGTAAAATAGACAAAAGATTAAATCCATTAGGAGTGAAATTAATGAAAGCAACAGAGGCAAAGCTACTTGAATTCATGAAAAAATCTCCGCAATTTATTATACCGATTTATCAACGATCCTATTCATGGTCTAAAAAGGAATCTAGACAACTCTGGGATGACATTATTAAAGCTGGAAAAGCAGATTATATTAATGCACATTTTATAGGATCGATTGTGTATATCGAAAAAGGAATATATCACGTCACAAGTACCTCTCCGCTTTTAGTTATTGACGGACAGCAGAGACTTACGACACTTACACTCTTAATCGCCGCATTAGCTGATAAATTAGATGAATTACCAAGCGGAGAAAAGGAAATCATAGATGGATTTTCACCTAGAAAACTTAGAAATTATTATCTAAAAAATATTGAAGAAGAAGGTGACAAGTACTATAAACTGCTTTTATCCAAAACGGATAGGGAGACGCTGTTGGCTATTGTAGATGAGAAAGAAAGACCCAGAGATTACTCACTCAAAATTCAAGAAAATTATGATTATTTTAAAGAAAGGATTGAAGATCAAAGTGATAACCTTGAAGTTTTATGTAAAGGGATTGCTAAGTTAATAGTCGTTGATATTGCTTTAAGTAATAACCAGGATAATCCACAGCTTATTTTTGAAAGCATGAACTCTACGGGGAAAGAATTAACACAAGCCGATTTGATTCGCAATTACATATTAATGGGGTTAGAAATGGATAAACAAACCCATTTATATGAACACTATTGGCGACCTATGGAAGTTGATTTTGGTCAAGAAGCTTATACTGCAGACTTCGACAGATTCATGAGACATTTTTTGACTTTAAAAACCGGGAAGATCCCAAGAATAAGTGAAGTGTATGAAGCATTTAAAGAATACACTTTAGTGAATGAATCAAAAAATATTGACATAGAAGACATTGTTAAAGATATTCGTACCTTCTCTAAGTACTATTGTAAAATGACTCTAGGGCAGGAAGAAGACAAAGAATTAAAAAATGTATTCAGCGACATTAAGGAATTAAAAGTTGACGTTGCTTATCCACTCTTATTAGAACTATATGATGATTACGCTAAAGATGTTTTACCTAAAAAAGATTTTATTGAGATATTAAGACTCGTAGAATCATATGTTTTCAGAAGAAACATCTGTTCAATCCCAACTAACTCATTAAACAAAACATTTTCTACCTTTATGAGAGCCGTCGACCGTGAACAATATCTTGAAAGTGTAAAAGCCCATTTTATATTATTACCTTCATACAGACGGTTTCCAAATGATAATGAATTTATAAAAGAACTGATGACTAAAGATTTATATAATATTCCAAGACGAACGTATTGGTTTAAGAAGATTGAAAATTTCGACAGAAAAGAAAGAGTTGAAGTTAATCAATATACTATAGAACACATTATGCCGCAAAATGCCAATTTAACTGATGAGTGGAAAAAGGAACTTGGACCGGAATGGGAACGAGTTCATGAGACGTGGCTGCATACTATTGGTAATTTAACTCTCACTGGATACAATTCTGAATATAGCGATAAACCCTTCTCCACTAAAAGGGATATGGGGAATGGATTTAGAGATAGTCCTATAAAATTCAATCAATCACTAAGAAATGTAGATGTATGGAATGAGGACTCTATTAAAGAAAGAGCACAGCAGCTAAGTAACCTAGCTACAAAAGTTTGGGAAGCTCCGAAACTATCACCTGATGTTCTCAATTATTTCAAACCAAAAGGAAAAGAAGTAGAAGACAGGTCTATAGATGATTACCCCTACTTATCCTACTCAAATGGTACTTATATTAAAGAGATAAGAGAACTATTTGATGCATTACGTAAAGAAGTTCTCTCTATGGACACTATAGTGATAGAAGACCATCTCAGAAGATACATTGCATTCAAAGGTGAAACAAATTTTTTAGATGTTGTACCACAAACTAAAAGATTACGACTTTCTTTGAATATGCCGTACAAAGAAATCGATGATCCTATGAATATAACTAATGATGTTTCTAACATAGGGAGATGGGGCAACGGAGATGTTGAAGTAGGTTTCTCTAATATGAAAGACCTACCCTACATCATGAACTTAGTTAGACAGTCGTTTGATTGGCAAATGAACGAAGAGTAGAAATAAAACTATTACTATTTAAATCGTAAATTTCTAGCAAAAATCGTTTCTCATAGAGAAGCGATTTTTGCTTTTCAGCTATTCATGAAACCATATATAAGTGTTATACTTATTAGTACTATAGTCTTTTAGAAAAGGGCGAAAGATATGAACAAAAAGTACCTGACAACATTAAATACACGACCATTTTTATATAGAGAAACCAAGATGATTGCTGAGTTGATCGATCAAGGTTTAAATGATGAAGAGATTAAAATTAAAGTATTAGATGAAAATATCTTCCAGATCAAAAGTGTCGATAGAAGAAAACGTTTTTATAGCGAAATACAAAAGAGACTCGATGAACTGGATGAATACTTGCTAGGAAAGTTGTTGAACTCGGACACATCAACGAGTAAAGCTATATTACTCTACGCAATCCTTAAAAGAGATATCTTATTCTATGAATGGATGCGAGAAGTTGTTTGGGACAAACTACTTACTTTAAATTATGATTTAACTAAATATGATACAGAACTATTTTTTGCAAAAAAATCTGAGCAGAGTGATCAAGTTCGATCATGGGGAAATAATACAATAACTAGATTGACGAATGCTTATCATCAAACACTTGTTGAAGCAGAAATAGCAATCAGAGTCGATACGAATTTGTCACTGAATCGTCCGATCATTTCATCTCAAGTGGAACAGTATTTAAAGACAGAAAAAGAGAGACAGATTGTAGAAGTATTGTTAGGGGAGGTTATCGAGTGAGACCGATCACAGTAAGACTGGATGAATTAAATGAAAAGTTGTCGGATCCAAAAATACTGACAAATAAAGGCTTAGGAAACGAAGTAGGGTTTTACATTTTCGACTATGAACCAGAAGACGAGCTGGTAGTTAGAGATGCTATCCCTTATATAAAAAAACAGATCCAAAAAGAAAATCCCGAAACAAAAATACAGGAATTTGATTTGTTCGATATCGTGTTAGCTTTTTTCGAAGAACGTGGGTATATGGATAAGAACTTCAAGATGGAAGAGAAAAAGGGAAGTGAATTCCTTTACGACAAAATGAAAAAAGCATTGAAGCTTGCGACAGATAATGACTGGATCGTAAAATATATTAGAGAACATATGGATGAAGATGCCATGATTTTTATCACGGGTGTGGGGAAGGCTTATCCAATCGTTCGGTCACACACGGTATTGAATAATCTTCAAACAGTCGTTGAGAAGAAGCCGTTGATCATGTTTTATCCAGGGCGTTATGAGAACGGTGGGTTACGCTTGTTCTCACGCTTCATGGATGATAATTACTACCGTGCATTTAAACTGATAGAAAACTAATTGAAAAGGGGTACACCTCTATGAAAATAGAACAGCTATTTAAAAAAGACATTACACGAGATATTCAAGGTGTTATAAAAATTGGACAAAAAGAAAAAGAGAATATCAAGCAGGAACTTGAAGAATATGTCGTGACTGAAGAACTGCATCAGCATTTTGAAACGTTCTATAAAGCATATACAAAAGCCTACGACAAACCGACTGATAAAATGGGTGTCTGGATATCAGGCTTCTTTGGATCTGGTAAATCTCATTTCTTAAAGATACTTTCTTATTTACTTCAGTCCAATATGGAAATTGATGGTAAAAAACCAGTTGATTTCTTTAAGGATAAACTACATAACCAGGAGTTACTGTCGATGATGCAAAAAGTCACGGATCATCCAAGTGACGTCGTCTTGTTTAACATTGATTCTAAGGCTGACTCTGACAGCAAGCAGAACAAAACTGCGATCGTTAAAGTGTTCAATAAAGTGTATAACGAAATGCGCGGTTACTCTGCCAGTATACCTTGGTTAGCTGAACTTGAAGAAACACTGGATGAAAAAGGTGAATACGAAGCATTCCAAACTTATTTTGAAGAAGAAACAGGCTTAAAATGGTCTGAGGGTAGAGAAGAGCTGTACTATAACTTTGACGAGACAGTTACCGCTTTAGCCAAAGCTACAAACAGCAGTGAAGAGAGTGCTAACCGCTGGCTTGAGAATGGTGAAAATAATTACTCGATATCAGTAGAGGAATTCGCTCAACGTATTAAAAAATTTGTCGATAAAAAAGATAAAGACTACCGCCTGATTTTCTCCGTAGATGAAGTGGGTCAGTATATATCTGAAAATACGAATTTGATGCTTAATCTGCAAACCGTTGTTGAAGATTTAGGTAAACTTTGCAACGGTAAAGTATGGGTGATCGTTACTTCCCAACAAGATATAAACAGTTTACAAGAACATATGTCCTCAACAGATTTCTCGAAAATTCAAGGTCGTTTTAATACGCGTGTGAGCTTAAGTAGCGCCAACGCCGATGAGGTTATCAAGATTCGTTTGCTTGATAAAAAGGCAGAGGCATACGCTAAGCTTCTTTCGAACTACGATGAGCATGCTGTCTCGATCAAAAACAAGCTCGAGTTTGAAGATGCGGCAACGATGCAGTTTTATAAGAGTCGCGAAGATTTTTCCAAAGTGTATCCCTTTGTGCCGTATCAATTTAACCTCCTCCAAAAAGTCTTTACTGGCATTCGTGAACATGGATCTGCTGGGAAACACTTGTCTGATGGTGAACGTAACCTACTGGAGTCCATCCAGCAAGCAACGATTCAGCACAAAGAAGAAGACCTCAACACATTGATTCCTTTCCATGTCTTTTACGATAATATCGACCAGGCTTTGGAGCATTCGGTCCGTTCAACGATCATCAAAGCCAATCAGAATGAGATGCTGAGTGACTTCGACGTCAATGTCTTGAAGCTCTTGTTCCTCATTCGCTATGTCGATGAAATGCCAGGCACATTAAAGAACTTAACGACTTTGATGATCCATTCTATCGATGAAGACATGATCGAACTAAGCAACAACATCAAGCGCTCGCTTGATTTACTGGAAAATGAATTTCTGATCCAGCGTATCGGTAACAAATACTTGTTCTTGACTAATGAAGAACAGGACATCAACCGTGAAATCGATAATATCGAAATTCCTACATCGGAATACATTATGGAAGCTGGAAACCGCCTGATCAACGACGTGTTGAATCTTAGACGCTTTACTTATCAGCCTTATAGTGATCAACCTGACATCACCTATCTTATGGACATTTCTTTATGGATCGATGACCGTTCACTTAGAAGTACGGCTTCGACGATCGGCGTGCGTTTCATGACAACCTATTCCGATCACTATGAAGATCAGGATGCCATTGCCTTGTCTCAACGCGAAGATAAAATGGTTATTGTCCGTTTACCTGAAGAAGAAGACTTCACTGAGATCAAGAATTACTTACGAATCAATCAGTATTTAAGAAGACAGACGACTCAGTCACTGACACCTTCTCAGCAAGACATTCGTCAGAGAAAAGCTTCTGAACGTAAGCAATTAGAAGATGTCTTTGTTGCCAAATTGAAACAAGATATCAGTGAAGCCAATATCATTGTCAATGGGTCAGAAATCGACATCAGTGGTACACCAGAAAAACGCATAGAAAAAGGCTTGTACTCGCTGGTTTCAAATACATACCCTAAAATATTCTATATCAAAAAATCTTATTCTAAAGATGAACTGGAAAAGCTTATTTTACGTAGAGATGTATCCTTGCTGGAAGAGTATGAAGACAAAAATAATGAAGCAACTGAAGAGATCGAACGTTATCTTGATATGCAAAAAGAACGCAACATGGTCGTGACTTTAAGAGAAGTGTTGAATCGGTACACGGTTGAGCCCTATGGATGGAATGATCTGGACATTTTAGCTAGCTTAGTCCGTCTGATCAAACTTGAAAAAGTTCAGTTAACCTTGAACAGCAAACACATGAATGTATTTGAAAACGACTTTTTACGAAATATTCAAAGCTCAAAATGGCAGGAGAAGATCGTCGTGGCTAAGCGGAAGACATTGAACGAATCGATCAGAAAAAAAGTTAAAGAATTAACTAAAGAGTTATTCAATATTTCAGCTTTAGAAGATAAAGAAGAAGATATGTACAAAGTGATATCAGAAAAATTCAGCGCAGAATTAAAAACCCTTCAGGAAAAATTGGCACTTTACAGAGAAGGGCACTACCCTGACAGACAGTTGATCCGCGATGCGATCACAAAAATCGAGCGTTTACTTTCTATCAAAGATGCCAGAGAGTTCTTGACTCAGTATGTTGAACAGGGTGACGAGCTGTTAGATCTGTTCGAAGATCTTGAAGATATATTAGAATTTTTAAACAATCACAAACACATCTATGATAAAGCAATTGAGCAAGTGAATATCTACGAGAAAGACCGAAACTATATCGAAAATGATGAGTTACGAACGATTTATGAATCAGAAAAAGCCATTATCGATCTACCACGTCCGTATCGCAAGATGAAGGAACTGAAAGACTGGACGGATCAGTTCACTTCTGCGTATACAGATGAACTGGAATCTGTATCACAGCCTGTTCATGATGCAATCGAACAAGACAAGTTAGACATTGAACAGGAACTTAAAGCAATAGAAGGGGAGCCGGAGTACGACAAGCTTTACCGCAGTTATAAGTTCCGTCTGTCCAATGTTGAAACAGGTTTACAGACAGCAGGAACAGTTCGTGACCTGAAATCATTCAAACAGGAATCCAGTACGATCAAAGGCACACTTATCCATCAGATTGAAGAAGCGAAACAGGCGATTGTGAAAAGAGAAAGTGAAAAATACGATCATAAAAACCCACCGAAAAAGCCTGTAGAAAAAACCGATGGAGAAGATACCGTCGAAACAGCACCAGTTAAAGTTACGCCCCCACCACCAGTCGTTAACAGACGACCAGTTGTCGTTCATAAAGATACCATTACTCCAAGTCGCATGATTGAGCTAAATAGTGAAGAAGACATCGATAATTATTTAGATGAAATGCGCAAAACCTTGAAGAAGTACCTGGACAATGCCGATTACATCAAACTGATATAGGAGAGACTGACTTTGAATAAGACACAACTACGAAAGTTTGCAGCAACTGCTCGCAAGAAGATAGAGGATGCCGTAAAGCAAAAAGCTTACTCGTTTGGTATCACCAAAGATGAGATCAAGCCCTTACAAGAATTAAGTGACGGTCTCATTATCAATGGAACGGTTATGGGCGAGCGTGAACAAAAGCAATACAATCATTTGAAAAACCGTATCTTAATGGAAGGATACGAAACAGTCATGGACGAAGCGGCTTACACGTGGTTTAACCGCTTCGTTGCCATGCGCTACATGGAAGTCAATGATTCCTTACCCATTAATATGCGTATTTTATCTTCAAAAAACCCAGACAAACGCGAACCTGATGCTTTGACAGAAATTTTATCACTCGTGGATGATTTAGATCTGAATCGCGAACGTGTGTACCAAATGAAGGAAGACAGTCAACTGAATGAGCTTTATCAATACTTATTAATTAAACAAAGCATCAAACTGGGAGACATTCTTCCTAATGTCTTTGATCCAATCACCGATGATTTGGCACTACTTCTTCCAGATAATTTGCTTAACGAGAACAGCATTATTCGAGATATCGTTACGATGGTTGATGAACAAGACTGGACAGAAGTTGAAATCGTTGGCTGGTTGTATCAGTTTTATATTTCGGATGAAAAAGATGAAGTCTTCGCTAATCTAAAGAAAAAGAAAAAAATAGGGAAAAAAGAAATTGGTCCTGCAACGCAATTATTCACACCACGTTGGATCGTCGAGTATATGGTAGACAATTCATTAGGCCGATTGTGGCTTGAATCACATCCAGATGAAACGATACAGTCATCTTTAAACTATTACCTTGAAGATGCCGAGCAGCCCGAATCAGTCAAAGCTCAACTAGAAGCTTTAAAAGACCCAACACTGGATATTGAAGATGTCTCATTTTTAGATCCGAGTTGTGGATCTGGTCATATTCTAGTTTATGCCTTTGATGTTTTTTACACTATCTATCTTTCAAGAGGATATAGAGAACGTGAAATTCCTAGACTGATTTTAGAAAATAATCTTTACGGTCTGGACATTGATAAGCGTGCAGCCCAGCTGGCTACATTTGCGCTAATAATGAAGGCTAGAGAATACGACAGAAGACTGTTTAGTCGTACCTATTCGATCAATATTCATAGTATCGAGGAAAGCAATACGATAACTGACAGTCAAATAGATCTTTTCGCAAAAAATAACTCTGAAATCAAAGAAGAAATAACAACGCTCGTAGAGACATTTATTGATGCTAAGTTATACGGATCGATCTTGAAAATGCCTGAGATCAATATTAAACTGATTAGAGATAAACTTGACTATATACGGAATGAAGCTGAAATTGATTTAATGACAACAGAATTAATAGAATATGATATCCCATTAATTGAAGATTTGATTGATCAGTATCTTGTTCTCAATAAAAAATATGACTTGGTTGTAACAAATCCTCCTTACATGGGGTTGGGTAACATGGGCAGTGAGCTTAAAAAGTATTTGAAAAAAGAATATCCTATAGAAAAAAATGATATGTTTGCAGTATTTATGGAAGTTACACGTAACCTTGCTAAAGCAAACGGACTTATAGGAACCATTAACCAGCACTCCTGGATGTTTATTTCTTCATTTGAAAAGTTGAGAAAGAAAATGTTAAAAAAACAAACAATTATTAATATGATACATCTTGGTTCAAGAACCTTTCCAGAAATCGGGGGGGAAGTGGTACAAAACACTTCATATATAGTAAGAAATATAAATTTAGAAGAGTTTACTGGTAGATATATTCGTATGCTAGAAATTAAGAGTGCAGAAGAGAAAAGGAAAGGTTTTATTAATAAAACCTTATATTATAATGCAAAACAAAAAGACTATAACAAAATCCCAGGAAGTACTATTGCATATTGGGTAAGTTCAAAATTGATTAATAATTTTGAAGAATCTAAATACAATGAATCTTATTTTTCAGGTGGTAGAAATAAGACTCATAACAATACTAGATATACTAGATATTGGTGGGAAATTGTAACTGGTAATAAATGGGAACCCTACGAAAAAGGTGGAAGTTATAAAAAATGGTACGGGAATCATGAATTTGTAGTTGATTGGTCAGATAGTGCCAAAAATGAGTACCAATCACATGGCGGACTGTATAATCAAAAATATTATAACAGAATGGGTATAACATGGACATTAGTAACGACAGGGATTAATGGATTTAGAGTGAAAAAGACAAACCATCATTATGATTCTGCCTCCCCGGTGATATTTAACAATAAGTTTGTACTGGATGAATACGATTTAGGATTTTTAAACAGCAAAGTAGCTTATACGTACTTAAAATTAATTAATCCAACCATAAACATGGGTAATACGTATGTATTATCTCTTCCAAGAATTTATGAACCACAAAGCAATATTTACAATCTAGTGCATAAAAATATAGCAATCTCCATTTCTGATTGGGACTCTTTCGAAACATCTTGGGACTTCAATGAACATCCTTTCTTACTTCACAAAGAAGATTCTTCATTAGTTGAACACAGCTTTAACAACTGGAAAGAAGTTGCTGAGGAACGCTTCTGTCAGTTAAAAGAAAATGAAGAAGAACTGAACCGGATCTTCATAGATATCTATGGACTTCAAGATGAACTGACTCCTGAAGTGGAAGAAAAAGATGTGACAGTGAATAAAGCAAAACTCGACCGGGACGTTAAGAGTTTCTTGTCCTATTTAGTCGGCGTTATGTTTGGCCGGTATTCACTTGATAAAAAAGGTTTGGCCTATGCTGGTGGAGAGTGGGACGAAAGTCAGTATACTACTTACAAACCAGATGACACCAATATCATCCCACTGACTGAAGATCAGTACTTTGAAGATGACATCATGAATAAAGTGGAAGAGCTGGTCAGTTTAATTTATGGGAAAGAGACACTTGAAGAGAACTTGCGCTTTATTGCAGAAGCACTCAAGATGAAGAGTAACGAAAGTGCGAGAGACCGCATTAGACGCTACTTCATGAAAGAATTCTATAAAGATCATTTGAAAACCTATCAGAAACGTCCAATTTACTGGCAGTTTACGAGTGGTAAGCGTGGCGCCTTCAAAGGACTCATGTATCTCCACCGGTACCATAAATATACCGTTGCTCAGCTCCGTACTGAGTACATTTTGCATCAGGCCACAGTGCTGGACAATCTTATCACTCACGAACAACAAGTTATAGCGGATGAGTCCAGTTCAGCCACACAAAAAGCACGGGCACAAAAGACGATCGATGAATATACAAAAGACCGGGCAGAACTCGCCAAATACGACCAAGTCATTGAACACGTTGCCAGACAGCAAATCGACCTTGACTTGGATGACGGTGTAAAAGTTAATTATCAAAAATTCCAGAACATTGAAGTGACAGATGACACATCAAACAAACCTAAAAAGCAAAACGTCTTTGAAAAAATATAACAGGAGGTGTTTACTTGGCTGAAGAGTTACTTTCTCGTATTGAAAACTTTTACGCTTCACCATTGAAAAACGTGGAAAAACGAAAGATCTTATACTTGTTCGATCCTGAAGAAGCCTATGCTGACACAATCAAAATGTGGGCAGAAGAAACTGACGCTGTAGAACTTTTAACAGTCACCACTCACAATTTTTTTCAAACTAACTATCTGATTGAAAAGGAGTTAAAGGACACGCATCTCTTTTTGTATTTTTCCATGGAGAGACCTCGAATGGAAGACAACCCGCTTCTAGATGTTCTACTTTATAGTGAAGAACTGAAAGTTGATGCCTTAAGCCAATTGTATCTGACTTTAGGTATCGATCCAGACAATGAAGAGGTCACAGCAATCATCAAAGAATACCCTGTCTTTTTCAGGGCCAAAAACCGGATCAGCCAGTTCAAGCGTCTATATAATGAAAGTCCTTATCACTCACCAGAAGTCGTCGACTATGCCGTCTTTGCTGCGTTGACTAAGGCTCCAGCTGCGACATGGATGGCTGTCTTGATCGAACTCTTTGAAGAAGCGGCTTCCAAAGAAAACAGTAAGTGGGACCAGCTCGTTAAATTCGGAGATGAAAAACGGTTCTGGACTATTATCGACCAGTTGTTAGGTTACAATAAAGACACAAGCATGAATGGCAACTTATCCGTCAACGAACTCATGCATCAGGTCTTTCTCACCTATTTAGGGACGGAACTTGGGCAGTCTATGCCAAAAGAACTTAATCCTAACATGCTTGAGAAAAGTAATCCGATCGTGATCTTCATCAATCAGTGGATGAATACGAAAAATAAAGACTCAGCCTTTTACTTTGTCTCCACGGTCGTAGAAAGTGCATGGGACTTTGATAATCTCTTACATGATCTTCCAAGTGAAACTTTGGCGGAATGCGAGACATTTAAATGGTTCGACCATGAACTTATCGACCGGTTTGTGCAATCGATTCAGATGCACGTAAGTGACAGCGACCGACTGTTGCCACTCCTAGCTAAACGACGTAATACCATCTGGTTCGACCACTTTCAAAACAGTTATATCTTCTTGAAATGGGCCATTCAGTTGAACCATTACTCAGAACTCTTTGAAGCCGACTGGCAGAGTATGGCAGAGTCCCGTAAACTATGGCAGTATTACAGTGATCAAGGCTATCATGTGGATACTGCTTACCGTAAAATGACGGAATACTATGATGACCTCGAGTCAGACCAAAAAGAGACAGTCAGACCGGTAAAAGATCAGATGGAAAGACTTTACGTCAATCAGTATCTGAATGACTTTACAAAAAAGTGGGATCTGTACTTCAAAAACACCCACACCTTTGATTCAAACAAACTGCAGGCTAACTTCTTTGTTAATGAAGTGAAGCCTTACCTTGCTCATGACAGGCGTATCGTTGTTATTATCTCGGATGGCTTACGCTATGAGGCTGGTAAAGAGCTGTATCAGGAGTTGACAAAAGAGAAGCGGTTCAACGGAGAAATCGACTGGTTGCAAACAGAACTGCCTTCTATTACTTCGGTTGGTATGGCAAGTCTGCTCCCATATCACTCACTAGAATTTCAAACAGATGGTACTGTCTTAGTCGATGAGATGAAAACGATAGGACTCGCTAACCGTGAGGCTATATTGAAAAAGAATGGCCATCCTGAAGCCCTTGCATTAAAAGCGACAGACATTGATCAAATGACTATGGACCAGTTAAGAGAGAAGATGGCTGGCAAGAAGCTGGTCTACGTTTACCATAACAAAGTGGATGCCATAGGGGATCACTTGCCAACGGAGAACGATGTATTTAAAGCAACGAGGGATTCAATTAGAGAATTGAACCAATTGATGCATCGTTTAACGAATGAAGTCAGTGTCGGCTCCTTTTTAGTCACTGCCGATCACGGCTACCTATATACACGATCTGCTATTTCAAGCAGTGATAAAGTTTCGGTAAATACTAATTTAGATGCCTGGGTAAAAAATAAACGCTTTATATTATCTGAAAAAGAAGAGGATCATTACAGCGGACTGAGTTTTACACTGTCAGAACGCTTAGATAGTAATGGTTACATCACCGTACCGAGAGGCATGAACCGGTTTGCCTTAAAAGGAGGCGGCTATCAATATAGTCATGGGGGACATTTGCCACAAGAAATGATGGTCCCTTTACTCCGAATTAAGACGGATCGCAGCCGTAACGAAATACCGGAAGTGGATGTCTCACTGATCAGTCAGACACGGACGATCACAAACAATATCGTCTGGTTATCCTTCCTTCAGACAGAGCCGGTTTCCGAACAGAAGAAAGAGAAGCGACTGAACCTCTATTTTGAAGATGACAAGAGCAGAAAAATTTCTAATGAATTAACACTCATTGCGGATAGAGAAAATAAAGCAAGTGACGAACGCGTCTATACGGAAAAGTTTGTTCTACTCAACGAATCTTACAGCTCACTTGATACGCATTACTTTGTTATGGAGAATGCGAATGATCCTGAAGATATTATCAAAGAAAGGTTCAAACTGGACTTGATTTGATGACGTTTGAAAAAGAGAGGGACGAAATGAAAAAATCTGAAGAAGAAAATTTTGAAGACGTAATTTACGGAGAAAACTACTATTTCATCGCTGGTTATACTAGCGGCGGTGCGCCTTATGGCATAACTATGGAAGAAGCCAGAGAACAAGGACTGCTAAAAGAAAATAAGTTGAGCAGTGATGAAGATGATGAAGATTTAGAGTTGCCGTTTTAAATTGTAGATGACCTTCAAGGAGTCAATACTTATCCCTTGAAGGTCATCTTTCACTTATACTGATCGCCAATCTAGCCACGATTTATAAACAATGGTAAAATTACGGTATAAAATACTAGGAGGCCACAGTTATGGCTACAGTTAGTAAAAAAGTTTATAAACAAGCTCAAAAATGGGGAAACAGTATAGCAATACGCATTCCAAAAGAGATGGCAGATGATTTGCACATTAAAAACAAAACTATCGTATCGATAGAACTCGTGAATGGTAAATTGGTAGTTGAACCAGAGAAGAAAAAACTATCCTTAGACGAACTACTCAGTCAAGTGACGGATGAAAATAGACATGACATGACTGACTGGGGTGAAGAAGTAGATAGAGAGAAATGGTAAGCTTTTCTAATGAAGGCGAAATTATTATGTTAAATCTTTCGCCAACTAAAGGTAACCAACAAAGCGGATTTTGACCGTGCATAGTTCTTTCAGACTCAAGATTTAATAAAGTCCTTGGTTTAAGTATCGTCGCACCTATCACCAACCAAAAGAAAGGCTATCCATTTGAAGTAAATCTGAGCGATGGAATGACAACTACTGGAGTTATTCTTACAGATCACCTCCGCTATGTTGACTTAAAAAGAAAAACGTTTAAAATTGTAGAATCTGCTCCAGCATCACTACTTGATGAGTGCAGGGAATATGTATTTTCGTTTATGGGTAGAGAAGATATCTAGTTATTTAAAAAATAACATCATATATATATTTGCTAAATGACCTTTTGAATAAGTGAAACACACATACAATTTCAAATTGGCTGTTTTTTGATCTCTGTTCAAAATCAATTTTTTTAAAAAATTAATGTCAAACAAGGTCGGATGTTGTATAATAAACTTAGGGAATCCCTCCTGGAGTACTTGTCTTTTTTAGACAACCTAAATGTGCCATATGGAGGGGTTCCTTTTTATATTCTGGTGTTCTTGTTCTGGAAAACTTTGCTTTATTAAGTACTATAAACGATAAATATGAAATTGGCTCGATTAGATGGAAAGATTTTCTAAAAGACTGACTGGAGGAAATACATGAATTTACTTTCAAAATATATTGTAACTTTGACCCATCTTTATGGTGTGGTACATAAAGATGTGGTTGCTGAAATCTATAATGAACAACAGGACGAGCAGATCACTTCTCAAGAAGTTGAAGACTTTTTCGATGCATCGGTTCAAGAAATAGAAAAGCACTTTGCTTATAAAGAAGGCAACTATTTCGTTCATGAAACAATTCTCGTATATGATGATTTGGATGAGACCTTGTCTAAGCAAGCAGGTAAACCGCGGTACATTCCTGAAAAAGATGAGTTAATGAAGTATATGGATCAGTTTTATTTCTATAAGTCTGAAGCATACAACAAACTATATGATCATGTATTAAAAAATCACGTGGATGGTAATGAAGAACGTGCGGAAGCCGTCTGTGAAGACGCTGAGGGAATGATTGAAGTCAATGCTAGTTTTGGAACAGTTATGTCTACACTCGATAACATGGGTGTGGAATTTAATAGCAAACAGCAGAGAGATAAAGTCAAGGGATTAGTCAGGAAGCTTCAGGATAACGTAAGACTATGGACAAATAAAGGGCATACGAATCAAGAATTAAAAGATTTGGGGTATAGTGCTGCTGGTAATGCATCTGCTGGCAATCAAGTACTGACCAAAAAATTAGGACGTAATGATCCTTGTCACTGCGGGAGCGGAAAGAAATATAAAAAGTGTTGTCTTGATAAAGATCAGAAAATGAAAATATAATAATATACTGAAAAGAGACGCAGTCGATCACATCATCGGTTGCGTTTCTTTTGTATAGAATATAAATCTGGAGTTATATATTTAACGCTTTGGCATGCAAAGTTTGATCTCAGGAGTTAAGATATGACAGACAATACACTCATGAAAATAGATCAGCAAGATACTCTGCCACCTTGTCTTCTTTTAGTAATCGTGCCTTTATGACCATTTCGCGGCTTATGTCCAAATTATTATTGAACCACTTTTTTTTAACGAGTTCGTCATAGTATTTATGTAAATAAGAGATATTTTGAGTGTTGTTAATTAAATGTACTGGAATATAGAGTTCTACGGGTTCCATTCGTTTGTCCTTTCGAGTTTATGTTTACGTACTGTTTCCGACTGTTCGTTATACCAAAGGATGAGAGAGTACCAAAATAGCCCTCCGCAGGGATATATGCGAAAAACAGTTCCGTTATACCAAAGGATGAGAGAGTACCAAAATAT
>NZ_FNYW01000006.1:37511-70433 GCF_900109085.1 Alkalibacterium gilvum
TGTTCCGTTATACCAAAGGATGAGAGAGTACCAAAATGCCAATTTCATTATACCTCAGATTCAATTACTGATTCAATGTACTTTTTGTAACCTTCAGGAATGCCCGTGTAGTCAACAGTAAACGGGAGTTGAGTTACGTATGTCATTATAAAAACATAAATTAACTCTTCCAAGTTATCCACAGACGATAGAGATAATTTTATGATGTTCCCATTACTTTTATCCACAGAGTTAATATACCACTTTAGAGAGTTCTCAAATTTGTTTTCACTGAATACAAAAGGTAATAGGGTGCTTATTGTGTGTTTATAGCTCATTACAGATGCCTGATTAATTATCTGATCGTTGTATAAAATATTCTGAGAGCTTGAAAACGAAAAATCACTGACAACAATAAAATAACCTGGTAATTGCTGCAGTTGATCATTCAGTTTCAAAAGCTCTTTATCGTTTAAGGTTTTTTCAGGAGATATTAGGATAAAAATATGTCTTTTATCCGGTTTAGACTTTTTCGTCAACTTAATCTGCTGCAGCATTTCCTCCAAAGCATTTCCCTTGGTACTTTTCCATTTTAAATGATCCTCGATAATATTCTTTTTATAATCATCTAATCGAACTTCGGCAGAATAACCGAGTTCTTGGCTCAAAAGTTCGACTTCTTCCTGTAATTCTTCCCAGCTTTCAACTAGATTTTTGTAGAAAGGGGACAGTTCTAAGTAAGCTTTAAACAAGGCCATTAAGGAGTCTTTAGAATCCTTTAAATTTGAAGAATAATAGTCATCAGAATTTGACAAGATACTTAAATAATAATCATCGACATGTATTTTTTCTTCACTTTCAAAAAGATCATATTCTTTTAATTCAAACGTTAGTCTGATCCGTTCTATAACTTCCTGCCATTCAAAAATAGTACCTTTTAGAAGAGTTATCTGACTCATTAATAATGTGGTAGCTTTTGGATCGTTAAATCGCCACTCTTTCATAAGATCACCATCGTATTATCTGTCAGCGTCTGTTCAGTCAATGTCTGATCGCCTACTAGTAAGTACATTTTATTATACTGCTTCTCAGTAACAGCCATTGCCCGTATCGAACCATGTTTCGGCAGATTCTGTCTTAAAGTCATCATATACGTATCTAAAGAACTGCGGTTAGGAAAGATCTTTGAATAAACTGAAAATTGAACCATGGTAAATCCATTTTTTATTAAATACTTTCTAAATCTCGCATACGTTCGTCTTTCGCTTCGTGTATTCATTGGCAAATCAAAAAATAGCATGAGACGCATAAATCTATATGGCGATCCCATTAGCTGGATACACCAGTAAATCAGGATTTTCTTCATCCATGCTTTTAATAAAGCTTTTAATGAGAAGAGATATTGCGTTTAAAATTGTTTGCTTCTGATTGCCAATCATAATTTTATTGTTACTGATCAAATACACGAGTTTTTGTTTGGTTTTTATGTCAAGATAATCCTTTTCGCTCATCAAAACAGCTACCCATAGGTCAACGATCGGTCTGAATGGTTCGATCAAATCATCAGCCAAATTAAAGGCATTATACTGATTGTCGTGACCGATACCAAGACCAGGATGAAGCCCTGAAGCTATCAAGCTACGCGCAACAGTTGAGCGCATGACGATATAGCCGTAATTCAGTCCCGAGTTGATGCCGTCTAGACTGCTGCGTTCCCGTATGAAGGAGGAACCAAAGAGTTCCTTAAAGTACAGTTTAGCCGCATGACCTTCACGATTAGACTGGTCAGCTTGCTGAACTGTTTCAGCTAAGTCATACAGTTGGTGAATAACAGGTTCACTTCGCTTTAAATGATGAAGCACCGAGGCCTGATTATAAATTTTTATTTGTATGATCTGTTTCCACATGATTTCTTTGACAGCAGGGGACCAACCCATTTGCTTTTTCAGCATCTTTGATGACTGATGATGGCTATGGGGAGACAAGACGTAGGTGTTTGGAAGATGTTTTTCATCACAAAAAACGAGCAGGATATGATATTTGGAAAGTTTATTAATAAGTCTTGCAGTAACAACGGTTTGCTGATTATCAACGATGATGGTATGTATATCGGATAAGGGGATGAGGACTTCAGATTCTTCTCTGACAACTTTTAAATTATCCAGGTACAATTTCAGGCGATCAGACTTTTCGATATACACGACGCGCCAGCTCATTTGGAACACCTCATTTCATGGATTTGGATACCAAAAAAGCCCCAATGAAGGGGCTGATCTGTGATCTCGGCATAAAGCCTTTTTTTGGTAGGTTCTCTCAACCTTTGGTATAACGGAGTCCTCCGTCGAGGACAACTATATTATACCAAGCCAAGATATACATGTAAACCCTTTATTTTAGATTGCCGGGATTTTATCCTGAAGTTCTTCTTTTTTAATGAGATATTCATTTCCTAGTACATCAACATTGTACTTTCTTATATTTAATAACGGACCAATAGAGGGCATTTGCTGAGCTTTAGTACTGAAAGCAATATCCTCTACTTCGAGTTTGTTCTGACGCGGGTTATTATCTCCCCTAAAAATCTTATCATGCTGCACCCTTACTTTTTCTTTTTCTCCTGTTTCTGGATTTTCCATTTTCTCATACTTGTCATACGAAATCCGATCATTTTTATAAAAACTGTACTGGAAGGTATATGAATCATCTATTTGTTTGTAAGGGGCTGCCAATCCTTCTTTACCGTAATATTTTTCTTTATCTAGAACGTAATGATCGCCTTCTTTTTTGAACCAGTTATAGGGGACGCCTAAATACTTATATTTCCCTTCATCATTCTGATAGACATCAATGCGGATGCTTTTACGACTAAGGAGAACAACATCACGTTTTGAATCTGGAAATTTATGCGAGATGTCGACATGAATGCCAATTTTATTATCGAGATATTTTAGTCCTTTAACAGGAACCTTTCCGTCTTTTTTTATATGACCATGGTGCTTTTTGAAATCCTGGAAAGGGTTGTCCGCGTGACTATGTTCTTCCATGACTTTTAAAACGAGTTCCCATGTCTTTGGATCATGCTGGGCCATCAGGAAACTATCTGGATCTTTGTCGATTCTTTTCTTAAGTGAGTCGTATCCTTTTTTATCCAGTTCATAGATATTTTTTACTTTTCCAACAACATACTTATCTCCACCTTTTTCACGAGTAGAGTAGAGGGTCTGATTTGTCATTGTCCGATTCGGTTTTCGATCAACCTTGTGAGAGTATTTCACTTCACTTTCCATATTTCGTAACCCGTGAATGAATTTCCGAGTAGGGGAGCCAAAAATCTGTTCTTCATTCAGTATTTCTCCTGTTTCTTTATCAACAGCAACTCCTTCACGATTAAAGCTGAGTGCGTTGAGCTGTTTCAATATGGGAGTCGCACCGATCGCAGCAACGATTAAAGCATCAATAGCATGGTGAGCGTGGCTGGCATCCCTGTCTTTATGGAGCCGAGCGCGACGTCTCAAAGCAGAGGTAAAGCTTCCTCTAATGGATAATACTTTTGTATCGATGTCATTGTTCGAATAAAATGTTCTTAAATTGGCAGAAAAACTACGCATGGCATACTGAGTATCAATTAGGTTACGATTGATAAAATTCTTCTGTACTTCCTCATCATGTTGCACATCTCTTTGTTCGAGTAAATAGTTCAATTTTTTCTTAGAAATCTTCTTGGATTTAAAGAGATTCATACATTCAACTTTAAATTCTTCAAACGTACGTTTCGCTTTGCCACTTTGGAAGTACTGGAAAGGCGTTTTTTGTCCCTTATCCTGATTTTCATCTCTGTAACAGAGTACTTTGTTTTGCTGGCTGTCATCAAAAGAGTAGGAGAGAGGAATAATATGATCGATTTCAAATAAATAATCCTGATTTTCAATATCCTGTGGCAAAATCTGTTTTCCACTATATATACACTTGAAATCTTGTCTATCCATTAGTTTGAGTGCTAACATTTGTTTTCCGTTGAATTTTTTATCTTTTAATTCATTTACTTCAAAAAGATCCGCCATTCTTTTTTCAAATTTACCTAATTCTTTTTGATATTTATTATATTTATTGTCTTTATCTTTCTGATTTTTCTCGCGTGCCATTTCTACGGCAACGTAAGCCAACTCGCCATGTTTTTCTCGAACAGCATTTGTAATTTTAATCGCTTCACGATGGGCACGCCTTGCGACAGTACTTAAAATAGCTTCATCGTCGAACTGGATTTTATTACCAGACTGCAGTTGTTCCAATCTGCTTTTACCTAGCCCATGTTCAGTGAATAGTACCATCTGATTCTTATTAGTTTCCCACAGTTCAGGAAGAACCAGACTAATCGCTTTTTTAGACAGGGAGTGGTACTCTTTGAAAGATGTATCATTAATTAGAGCAGCTATAACTCCGTCCAAAGGAGCATCATAATAATCGGTAAATAATTCGCTCAATTGTTCCTCTCGGCGTATCAGACTTTTTTCGGCCGTGAGGATTTCAGCAATCTGATCTAGTAAATCGATTTTCTCAAAGAAACCTTCTGGAACACTGACTTCCTTTAAGTCTTTCTTTAATTTTTTGTATCCTAAGAATTCAGTAAAAATAGGGGTATTCTTTTTCAAGTCTAATCGTGCGCCTTTAATGTCTAATTCGTTAGGAATTTCTAACATTTTAGCGATATTTTTTAGAGTAACTTTCTTACCTTTTTTTGCATATGTTTCTATTAGATAGTTTTTCTGTTCTGTTGTCAGTCCTTCAACTTCACCGATTTCCTCGCTAGGGTAGCGGAGGTTGTTCAAATCATTCAGTAAATTAAACAGTTCAGCAGTATAAGCCTTTTTAGGTATACGATACTCTTCTTTGAAGTAAGTCCCACGGCCACGCATCTTGTTGATCATCGACTCGTGTTGCAGCTCACCATTTTCGTCAAAAAACCATTCACCATAAGGGGTAGGTGATTTTTTTGATCCTGGTCCTTCGTAATACTGACGTCGGTTATTAATTAAATTGATGACTTCTTCAATAAAGGTATCATCGATTTCCTCATGGTATTTTTTTTGGTTATCTAGCAAGGCTTTAGCTTCAGTTATGTAATCACTTGTTTTAAAGCGATTAGTATGGTCACGAACGACATCATTATTTTTTAATTTCTCATATTGGATTTCAATCACATGTTTATCTTCAAGTTTTTTAGCATTACGTTTTAGCTGTTCTTTTGTTGAAAGTTCACTTCCGGACGTTTTTTCATCTTCTTCGGGTGTATCAATCGTTGTTCCACGTCGTTTGGTTAAATGATACAAAGAGGCAGCTAGTTCTGTTTTAGAAAGTTCATGATTTAGCCCCATATACCTTGCTTTGTAAGGATCAATCTCTCCAATTTTATCTAGCGAAAAACCACGCTCCTCCAAAAAAAGACTGGTGCGCTCCAAACGATGTTTGCGACGTCTTTTTAATCGTCTTGCACCTCTAAAATTGCGACGGTCTTCATTTGCATTTCGAGTAGCTTCTTCAAACAAACGAACGCCTGCATCAACGATTTCATTCGTGTCTTTATCAATGATTCCCCAGCCAACACTTGAAATACCTATATCTAAACCTAGAACTAAGTTTGCCATCCAAACTCCTCCGTTTCCATAATATATATTTATGTCATTGTAACATGAAAAGGGATACAATATAATATTATCTTAAGCAAATAATATTTTTAAATTTCTACTATTAGCATTCTTAAAGGTGTAAACTAAATATACATACATTTGTATAGGATAGTACATTGAACGATTACATTTTATATTGAGTGAGGAATAATTATGTATAAAAATGACAAGTTACAAGTTGAACTTCAGCAATACCCTATGAATATTTCTGATTCTGATTTTGATTATGACAAATTAGTTTATGATATTGAGAACGAAATAGATATGCTTTCAAGTCAAGCAGACAAATATGATTATTTGCTATCAATTGGAAGTGGAGTTTTAAGTAGTATGCTAGACATTCTTTGGGTAGGGGAATTTAATTTAGAACGAGGACGAAATATAGCAAGGGATGAAGTGGATCGCTTTGTTATAAAAACAGCAAAAGTGCTTGGTTGTAAATCAGATGATTTACAGACCTCAGTTAGATTTTTAGAAAATAAATTCCCGATCCCCAGTGATGGAAATACTCCCGAATTAGGGGGCGGATTACAACATCACCTGCGTGATTTTGCCCACCATCCGACAATCGTCGGTCTTATGTTTTCTTTGCTTACTCAGTTCACAAATAAATCTTACGGCACAGATACTTCAGGAAATTTTAAGATAGTCAATGTGCCTGAAAAAAGTAAAGCTTATATCGGAAAAGATATCCCTTCAAAAATATTAAAGGGTACTTTAATATGGTTCTTCCATCTTGTAAGTGATATGGCAGGTTCAAGTAAAACAGCAGGCTTAAGTGGAGGAACTGGCATACCAGGACCATTACTTTCAATAGCAAAAGAGTTTTCTGTGTTGCCATTATTTAAAAATTTGGATATAAAGGATAATTCCTTGTCACTATTCTTGTCGAAACTCTTTAATGGTACTTTGTTTACTCACCACAACAAGTCAGGTTTAATCATCAAGGATACTAAGTTGAGATTCGACCTACGTGGTGAAATGGGCTTAAGTGTTGAGATAGGCTCACAAGCTATTCCGGTTATCGCTAATGAAGCCCTGGTCAGAAGTCTCTATTTTATGCGTCGCTTTGGACTAGAAATTCAGAATAATAACATTGAAAATATAAAAGATTTAAAACGAATCGATTGGGAAAAAGTTAAACCGAACAATGATCCAACTATTGACAGGATGCTCATGATTGCAACAGGGGTATTTACTTCTATTGATGTAAGTGAATCAATCATTTCCCAGAAATACTGGGTGTCCGTTAACTATTTCGGAATAGGACGCTTTGCACTAGCTATTGGAAAGGATATAACTTGGGGATTACAGACTAGAAAAATTAGTGATATACAAAACATGTATAAAGAAATACAAAAAAATGTGTATAAAAAAATAAATAATAATTTATATGAACAGGTCGGTGAAGATATGAAAGGTGAACATTTCGGATTAACAGTTGAACAAACAGAGATACTTTATAATTTAGAATATTATAAAACACTTAATGATATGAGACAGACTAATATTCCAGTGAAGTCCGAGGATATTAAAGTATTAAAACATGAGTGGCTTAAAGAGTGGAAGGATTATATGTCGAAGGGATTCTCCAGTTTTATGCAACTTGAAAATATCGATCTTAATTGGTATACCAAACAAGAATTGATTGATAAAATCGAGCAAAATTCTCCTCATCAAATGTGGTTTAGATTAGTATTGCTTGAGACTATGTTATTTGAGCCTTATTTCCCAATGGAACTTGAAGTAGATAAAAAAGGTAATAAAAAACCCACCGGAAAATACAAAAAGTTACAAAATTTTATTAATGGATACCAAAAGAGTAAAGGTGATGATTATATTGATTCATTTTTCTCAGGTAACTATTATCATTATGGATATATAAAAAGATTGCGTAAAACCTATAATAAAGTTTTGAAAGAACTTAACGAGGTACTTAAATCAGTAATTAAAGGCTTATCTATTACGTCAGTCATTACTTTAATAACAGTGGCTACAGCGGGTGCTTTCGCTCCAGCGATTGCTGTGGCTTTAGTAGGATCTAATTTTGCTGGACTTAGTGGAGCAGCACTATCAGCTGCGTCTCTTGCTTATCTTGGTGGAGGTGCGGTTGCTATTGGTGGTGCTGGTATGGCAGGCGGAATGATAGCTATTGTTGGTGGTGGCGCAGTGTTAGGTTTGAGTGTGGGAGCTGGTGTAGGCGGCACAATGGGAACTGCTAGTCTACTTGGCAAAAGGCATACCATCCTGCAATCAGCTAAACTTCTTGTCACAGTTAGAGAGATATTTTTGAATGATGAACATGATACTGAATATTCACAGACAGTTTATGAACAATATGTCCAAAAAATTATCGAAATTGAAAAAAATATTGTTGAAATGAGACTCAAAGCAGATGAGTTAACAGGAAATGAAAAGAAAGAACTAGAACAAAAAATTAAAAATGCAGAAGAATCTGTTAAAGCAATGATGATTGCAAAAAATAGTATGAAAAAATTCATTAGTTCTTTCAAAACGGGATTAGAACAAGAATAGACTCTAAATTTTAAAGAGTTATTTAAAAAATACTACAAGTGTGTCCAATTTTATAATCGGCTCAAGTTTAATAGAAAAAAGGTCCAACTCATACCGAGTAAGTTTATTCGGAATGAGTTAGCAATTTAAGTTACATCCTCATCCAATTTAACTTTAATCGAAACAGTTGAACTTATTATCTTTCTTCACTTGTTTCGATTAGCATCAATAACTAATGTGGGTTTACTTAAAGAGAGTCTCTAACTGCTTGACGAAGCACTATCCAGAACTTTTATTGATTGGGTTTTTGCTTGAACCAATATAATGCTTCAAGTAACGTTTAACTAATACGGCACTAACAACTAGAGTCAGGAGCTCAACAATCGGCATAGTCAGCCAGACGCCGGTGACGCCAGCTAGGGACATCATCAAAACGAGGACAGGGATAACCAAGACAAAACCTCTGAGTAACGAGATGATCAGTGTTGAGCGGAAGCGCTGAACGGCTGCCATGAAATAAATCACTGAGAAGTTGATGCCGGTGAACAAGAACGAACTGAAGTAAATTTTTAGTCCTGGGACGGCAATATCTGCTAATTCACTGTTATTGTCGCCATTAAAAATTGAGACGATCTGCTCGGAAAAGAGGAGACCGCTGGCGAAAATAACGGCTCCGACGACTGTGCTTGTTACCAATGTGTACTTCAAAGTTTTTTTCACGTTTTTAGAGCGCCGTGCGCCGTGGTTCAAACTCGCAACCGGCTGCATGCCTTGTCCCAGACCAGTGAATAAGGCAATAACGATGATGTTCATATTAGCTATGATCGCGTAGGCTGATACAGCAACGTTGCCAATTAGCTTGAGTAGCACGACGTTAAATAAAAACATCACTAAGGCAGAAGAAAATTCGTTCATGAAAGAAGAAAATCCTAGAGAAACGATACGGACAGCTGTTTTGACTTCTTTCGCAATTTTCGTAAATGTCAGTGTTCTATTCTTATATTTGAGGTGCAGCGAAAGAATAATCAAGCTCGTTAAAGGAGAAAAGGTCGTGGCTATCGCTGCGCCAAACATGCCAAGGTCTAGTGGATAAATAAAGACATAATCCAGAATGATATTGATCAGTCCACCCGTTGTAAAGCCGATCATGGCTAATTTGGCATTACCGTCGTTTCTCAAAAAGGTAATAAATAAATTGTTCATGATGAAGAACATGGAAAACAGTGTAAAGATACGGTAGTAGTCATATGATAAGGAGTAGATTTCCCCACTCGCACCTAAGAAGCGCAAAATCGGCCCCGTAAATACGAAACTTGTTAGCGTAAACAATACGCCAATAACGGCGGCAAACACCACACTGTAACTGAAATAAGTGTTAGCTGACTTGAGGTCGCCTCTTCCTTTTTCTCCAGCAAAAAGGGCTGCACCTCCAACACCCAACATCCACCCCAGGCCGTTAACGATATTGACGACAGGGAGGACGATATTGAGTGCAGCGATCCCGTCCGCACCTATGCCATTGGAAATAAAGTATGTGTCCGCCAGGATAAAAAGGGACTGCCCCAGCATGCTGAGCATTCCGAGTGTGACATTTTGGAAAAACGTCTTTTTAAATGTGCTGTCTTCGATGGGTTCTGTCTGCATTGTTCTCTTCCTCCAAAATATGTAAATGGTTTTAAACGACAAACGCACCCCTTTCTTTGCTCAAGGCCTATGCAAAGAAAAAAGTGCGTTTGATTTTGTCCGGCGACAAAATGTGAGTGATTCAATTGCTTTTATTTTAGCACAGTGAGTGATAATTTCAAGCCGCTTTCAATAAGTTGTTGTGCTAAGGATATAGTGAAGTCTGTGCTAAACTTTATTTATGAACGGATGCATGAGGTATATTGTGCATCCACTATTTAGAGAACGGAGTGAGATGATGGGTAAATACGAGACACCGGACTATGAAGTTATTGATAAAAAAGACGATTTTGAGCTGCGCAGGTATGAAGACTTTTATATTGTCGAATACAATAATCAGTCCGATCCAGATATCGATCAAGGATTCAAGACGCTGTTCAATTATATTTCAAGTGAGAATAAGGAAAACGAAAAGATGTCGATGACTGTGCCTGTGATTCAGGAAAAGACAGAAACCAATAAAAAGATGGCGTTCGTTGTTCCAGAAAAGTATTGGGGAGAGGTGCCCGAGCCGAATGATCCGAATCTTACTGTCGAACGGTTCAATAAAGGGATTTTTGCGGCGGTACAGTTTTCAGGTAAACGAAGCGACACCAAAGAAACCAGTATGAAAAAGGAATTGAATGATTGGATCGAGAAGAAAGGCTTGGAGAAAAAGTCGGACTTCATGATCGCTTCTTACAGTGGGCCGTTTACATTGCCACCTTTTCGAAAGAATGAGATTTGGGCGAGAGTAGGAACAATCGAGAAAGATTGATTTTATTTTTAGAAATCAGACAATTAATATGAAATGGTCATGATGGACATACGCGCTCTAGGCGCGTATGGTCTTTTTTGTTTGTTCGGAGCTGTTGAAACTGACCTGGCGTCAGTTTCGTCTTTTTAGATGTTCTAATCGATAGGAGTTGATCCGACTACTTTTGAAACTTCTAGCGAATAGGTGTATTCGACAGGAGTTGCGCCGTATTTCTGCCTAACTTATGCAAAATAGCACTATTCGAAAGGAGTGGGCACTGTTTTTGCCTCAACTCCATTCGAATAAGCGCTTTATGACTTTGCCTATTATATATAAAACTTTCTCACTCTAACGTTATTTGTACTGATACATGAAGCGTTCCATGTAGTACATAAAGGTCTGATTATATACGCCTGAGAAATAAATATCGCTGATATGCGCCCCGTAAGGCATCCAGATAATCGCGATGTCGTCATTGTTCTCTTTGAGATACGCGTCTTTGAAATTCCGGGCTACTTGTGGCCCAACGATTGTGTCTCTATCGCCTTGGAAAACGAGGGTAGGTGGACTATTTTCTTCGACCAATAGGGCCGGGTCAACCAGTTCTTCCATCCCACTGATATTTCTGAAACTTGAGAGATCATTGGCGGGATAGAGTGGGATCAGCCCTTTACAGTAAGTCTTGGATCAACGAGATCTGGATAGTCTCCAGATGACGAAGCCAGAGTTAGCGCGTTTGCCAATTGTCCGCCAGCGGAACCACCTGAAATAAACACGGAATTGATATCAGCGTTATAGGTGTCACTGTTGTCCGCAAGGTATGTTGTGAAAATGCCTAGATGGCGCACCATGTCATCGATAGAGAAATCTCCATAAACAGTATCTGGGCCGGATAAAAACACAGCGGACTGACCACTTTCCTCTAAACCATACTGCACATCAAAAACAGTGTAACCCTGCGAAGCAAAGTATTTGTTGATTTGTGAGAAGTTAAAAAACCCTTTACCTCCAGTACCCCAGCCTCCCCCGTGGATACGAATCAAAACTGAACGCTCGCCTGGAAGTGATTCTGCATCTTCTGGAGGCATATAAGCATCAAATCTTAATTCCAGTTCTTTATCTACTCCTTCTGTTCCTTCATAAAAGAGAACGTCCTGTTCGAGTGAATAGTCCTCCGACGCCGTTCCAAAGAAGAAAGCCGGAATCGAAAGGGGAATGTCTTTAAACTCAGATATGTCGTCATCAAACGTTTTCCATTCATTACTAAAGGCTTTTGTGTAATTTTCTTCAGCTTCGTTTAGCATCGAGGGGATAGATAAAAAAGGCACGGCGTAAAGTATGTATAAACCGATACCGAGTGCTCCGAAAATGTTAGAAATAATAGGATGCTTTTTGATGTTGATCAATTTTAAAGAAATGCCAGCCAGACTCAGATAAATAAAACTATAGAAAAAACTGTAAGGGGATAATCCCGCTTCAATCAATCCTGATGGAAGGTTTGTCAACATTACAATTGCAAGAAGTGTACCGATAAATAAAAGAACGGATAAGAAAATAAGTATGGCTTTTCGCGTCTTTCTGTATGATTCACTGGATTGTTTTGCGGTTACTAAATCTGTTTTATCCCATTTTCTTTTATCCTTTAAGGTCAGTCCAGTAAAGAGCGCTCCGACGATTAGAAGCAATAGCATCAAGCCGATCGCTATCACGCTTTGGGAAGATTGGTTGGAAGGCATGAGTGAGGTGATAGTATTTAAAATCATGACGATAATAAGGCCAAAACTAGACAATAACAAGTAAACAAAACTCACTGCCTTCTGACGGTTTACGATACTCGCTGCTACAGTGTTCCCAGTCAATGTAAGAATGAGTATCAGACCAAAGATATTTGCGAAAATGCTTGGTTCAGGCATAAAGAAGTAAATAAGGCTCAGAATCAAAGAAAGAATATTAACTATAAATAAGGACTTGAAAAAACGAGACATAAGCTTCCTCCATTGGACGGTATTTTGATAATTACAAAACGGTGCAGTTAACTTAATTGTAGTTAATAAAGTTGAAAGATGCAACGAATAAAAGCAGGGAACTGACAATGAACTTAGAAATGCGTTTAAAAGTGCTGAAACTTTAAATCACATATTAGTATGACGTATAATAAAGCTAACTTAAGAAAGGGAGAGATCAACATGAAAGCACTGTTTAATGATACTGTACTGGCAGAAAGTGACCAAACAGAAGTGGTTGAAGAGAATCACTATTTCCCAAGAGAAGACGTCAATATGAACTATTTCAAAAAGAGTGACAAGGAATATACGTGTCCTTGGAAGGGTGAAGCGACTTATTATAATATCGATACAGGCGAAGACCAAATGGAGAACGGTGCCTGGTCTTATGAAGATCCAAAAGACGCTGCCAAACAAATTACCGGCTATATGTGTTTCGATAAATCATTGGTTACTGAGTAAAATTCTCTTAGTGAAAAAATGGTATTTAAGAATAACGATTTATTTCTAAATGATTCAAAACGGCTCTGCTCATTTTAATTATGAGTCGGAGCTTTTTTTAGAATAGGTAATATAGAGGTGTCAACACATTTAGTCTTGAGATAGACTGATTAAAAATGATATGCATTTATTTCAAATAGAAAGGAACATTAAAATGACTAAAGAGATACTTTTCGTTCGTCATGGAAAAGCTGAAGACAGAACAGCGGGTAAGAGTGATGCTGACCGTGAGCTTACAGAAAAAGGAAAAGACGAATTTCGTTCCTTTGTTTCATCCGTTAAAAAAGAGTTGAAGACGGATAAAGCAGTTAGCGTTTGGACGAGTCCGATGAAGCGTGCTAAGCAAACGGCAGAAATCTTAACCGAACATATGGAATGGTCTGTTGCCAAAGAAAAAGAGTTTATCGTTAAAGGGGACTTTAAAGTTTTAATGGAAGAAGTAAAAGCAATGGAGCCAAATACCCGAATAGTTTGTGTGGGTCATAAGCCGATACAAGGAACATGGGTTAAAGAGTTAACTGGGATTCCTTATGCCTTCAAAAAAGGTGGCATCGCTTTAATTCGATTGAATGAAAACGACTTAAATAAAGGAAAACTGATTTGGAAAGGCAATCCGGCTTCTTAAAAAACAGATTAGATTTCTTCAATTATTTTCTATGTCTAAAATACGTAAGCTAAAAGGATTTAAAAAGTGTATTAAATAAGTGTAGACATTTAAAGCTAAGAATGAATCACTTGAGGAGGCATTTGGAAGGTCTGATTTTCACTTCCAAATGCCTCTTTCGTGTTATAAGTGAGAAGTTTAACTTAAGTTTACAAGGAGTTTGAGAATTGAGTGGACATTTCAAAGATATATTATTGATTCATTATGCTACTATCTGGAAGGAGTATTAAGATGCACTTTTGAAATTGTTTTTGTGTTGAAATTTATCCGTGTGGTTTTAGTCTATACCCTGCTTACCTACATAAAAAACTTCTCTTCAGTTGTTCTATCCGTCAAACAGTCAGTAAATGGATGAGCGATGGATTCTTTAAATAAGCTTTGATGTTAAAAGATGTCATTAAATTTATCTTGTCTTAATCTTTTTCCGTTAGTTAACGGAAATTATAAGTGTGGTGATGTAAGCGTTATTACATTAAGATGATTATAGAGTCAAACAAACAAAAGAAAAGGGGTAACAACATGGTTAATATTTTACTAGCCTGTTCATCAGGCATGTCAACAAGCTTATTGGTTTCAAAAATGGAAGCGGAAGCAGAAGAACGTGGGATGGAGGCAACGATTTGGGCGGTTGCGCAGGATAAGGCGGCTGTAGATATGAAGAAAGCAGACATTTTGCTTATCGGCCCTCAAATGCGTTTCATGAAGAAGAAGTTACAAGTTGTGGCAGATGAAGAAGGAATCCCGTTAGATGTTATTAATCCGGTTGACTATGGTCGTGTGAATGGAAAAGCAGTCTTTGAAACAGCTTTAGAACTGATAGAGAAAAATAAAAAGTAAGGAGGTAAGAATATGAATAAATTTATGGAAATGTTAGAAAATGTTTTGATGCCTATTGCTGATAAATTGAACAACAACAGATATTTAACTGCTTTACGTAATGGTTTCATGGTTGCTTTACCTTTAATTATTTTCGGATCGATCTTCGTTGTTATTGCGAATTTGCCATTTTTAGATCAAGTATTAAGTGAAGATGCCTATGCGGCTTATCAAAGTGCTTTAGGTCCTGCGTCTGCAGCGACATTAAGTATTATGGGCTTATTCGTTATGATAGGTATTGGGTACAAAATGGTTGAAGGACGCGGAGGTGAAGCGATATATGGTGGTGTTGTTGCACTGGCTTCCTTCTTGATATTAACACCTCAAGTCGTTGAAGGCGTGGGTGGCGTGATACCAACAGGGTCATTAGGTGCACAAGGGATGTTCTTGGGTATCTTTACAGCATTTATATCAGCTGAACTTTATCAATACTTCGTCAGTAAAGACTTAACAATCAAAATGCCTGAGGGTGTTCCGAGCGCTGTATCACGCTCATTCAGTGCACTGATACCAATGACATTAACCCTATCATTTTTCTTAGTCATTCGTTTACTTTTCAGCTTCACTAGCTTTGAAACGGTTCAAAACTTTATTTATACCATTATCCAGCAACCTTTGACGGCTTTAGGTAGTGGCTTGCCAGCAACATTACTAGCAGTCCTACTTATTCAAATCTTCTGGTTCTTTGGCTTACACGGTCAAATTATTGTGAACTCAGTGTTTGATCCTATCTGGTATTCCTTGAATGATCAAAACTTGGCTGCTTACCAAGCGGGTGAAGAGCTACCCCATGTCGTTACCAAGCAATTTATCGATACCTTTATCGTAGGTATTGGTGGCTCAGGAATGACCTTGGCTGTTATTATCGCAATCATGGTGGTTGCTAAGAGTAGGCAAATGCGTGAGATGGGTAAATTAGGAGGCCCTCCAGGCTTGTTTAACGTAAACGAACCGGTTATCTTTGGCCTTCCAATCATTATGAATCCATTAGTACTTATTCCGTGGTTACTTGCACCGGTTGTCGTTGCGGCTGTAACTTACTTTGCTATGTCAACTGGCTTTGCACCTAAACCTGCAGGCGTGATTGTACCTTGGACAACACCACCGCTACTCAGTGGGTATTTAGCTACGGGTAATAATATTATGGGATCAGTCATGCAACTGATCAGCATGGCCATTGTCTTTGTTATCTGGCTGCCCTTCATAAAATTATTAGATAAGCAATATTACGGGGAAGAATTAAAAGCACAGAAAGATTAAACAGTTATAAAAGAGAAGATGAATGCCACAAATGTGGGGTTCGTCTTCCTTTTATAAAACACAGGAGGATTTTTATGAATGACAAAATGAATGAGATTGCTTTTCAAATCATCTTATTCGCTGGGAATGGAAAATCCAGTGCAATGGAGGCTATACAAGCAGCGAAAGATGGTGATTTCAAAGAAGCGGATGCTAAATTGAAAGAAGCCGGGGAAGAGCTAAGCAAGGCACACGGTGTGCAAACAGAACTTTTACAAGAAGAAGCAAAAGGTGAAGGTAAAGGTGTCAGCGTTATTCTAGTACACTCACAAGATCATCTGATGACTGCTATGACCTTAAGAGATTTGGCTGTTGAAATTATTGAACTGCATAGATTAAGACATGAGGAGGAATAGTGGTAATGGTTGATTATAAATTTCCAAAGGATTTCTGGTGGGGAAGTGCCGCTTCCGCTACGCAAACTGAAGGAAGTCACAATGGTATAACAGGTGAAACGGTATGGGACAGATGGTTTAGCGAAGCATCAAATCGTTTTTTCGATGGTGTTGGACCAGGAAAAACATCTGATTTTTATCACCGTTATAAAGAAGATATAAAAAATATGAAAGATATTGGGCATAATAGTTTCCGTATGTCCATTTCATGGGCACGCTTAATTCCAGGCGGGACTGGGGAAGTGAACCAGGACGCCATTGATTTTTATAATGCAGTGATTGATGAGTTGCTGGCACAAGATATTGAACCCTTTGTAAACTTATTCCATTTCGATATGCCTATTGAACTACAAGACAAAGGGGGATGGGAAAACAGAGAAGTTATCGATGCCTATGCTGATTATGCCAAGGTAGCCTTTGATTTATTCGGAGACCGTGTAAACAAATGGTTTACATTCAATGAACCGATTGTTCCTGTTGAAGGGGGTTACCTCTACGACTTCCACTATCCAAATGTCGTAGATGCAAAGCGGGCCATCCAAGTGGCGTATAATACGATGATTGCTCATGCGCGAGTGGTTAAACTGTATCATGCAAACTACGAGGGTGATATTGGGATTGTACTAAATCTAACGCCGTCTTATCCACGTAGCCAAAATCCAGCTGATTTAAAAGCAGCACATATCTGTGACTTGTTTTTTAATCGAAGCTTTTTAGATCCAGCTGTTTTAGGAGAATATCCAGAGGATCTGATTGATCTACTGGAAGAACATGGGCAATTACCTGAAACAAAAGTTCAGGATAAAGAGTTACTTAAAAACAATATCATTGATATACTTGGGGTAAACTATTATCAGCCGAGACGTGTAAAAGCGAAAGAATATTTACCTAATCCTTATGCTCCCTTTATGCCGGATTGGTTTTTTGATAACTATGAAATGCCAGGGCGTAAGATGAATGTATATCGAGGTTGGGAGATTTATGAAAAAGGCGTCTATGATATCATGATTAACTTGAAAGAAAACTACAATAATATTCCATCCTTTATTTCTGAGAATGGTATGGGCGTTCAAAATGAGGAACGCTTTATTAAAGACGGGCGCATTGAGGACGACTACCGCATTGACTTTATTAAGGAGCATTTGAAATGGATTCATAAAGCAGCGGAAGAAGGATGTAATGTGAAAGGGTATCATTTATGGACCTTTATGGATAACTGGTCATGGATGAATGCCTATAAGAATCGCTATGGTTTCTTCGCCGTCGATATTGAAACGGGTGAGCGGACAGCCAAGAAAAGTGCGTCATGGATTAGAGACGTATCCAAACAAAATGGTTTCAACGAGTAAGGAATCGTTGTCATTAGCGTAGCGATAATTATTGCTGCGCTTTTGTACATAGTTAACGTTATGTGAAAGGAGGATAATATGGAAGCGAGAAAAGAAATGATACTCAGAGAACTGATGGGATCACCCTCGCCTTTAACAGGTAAGCATCTCGCAAACAGGTTGGAAGTAAGTACTCGGACGATAAGAGAGGATATTAAGTTAATCAATGAAGAGCTCGAAAATCATGGGGCGCTTATTCATTCCAAGAGAGGGATAGGCTATACGCTTTTGATTGAGAAACCAACAAGTTTTCGTTCTTTCTTAAATGAGGTTACCGAAAATGCAGAGAGTCAGTTAACATCGCCAACAACTCCTGACCATCGCATATATTATATTATCAGGCGTTTTCTGTTGTCAGATAACTATATCAAACTCGATGATCTGGCAGATGATATTCATGTCAGTAAATCGACACTTCAAGTGGATATCAAAGAAGTGAAGCAGCGTTTAGATAATTATTCACTAACATTAATGAGTAGGCCAGGGTATGGTATGAAGCTCAAAGGGAGTGAGTTGAATCAGCGTTTTGCCATGTCAGAGTACCTCTTTGACCGAGAAAGGCTCTCGCCAGAACTCATGTGGTTGGAACAGCTAACGCCGGTCGTCAATCTTTCTCAAGATGAACTGAATAGACTTTGGGACCTTCTTTTAGAACAACTACGCACACATAAAATTACTTTATCCGATATTGCTATTAACAATTTATTTGTGCATATTGTCATCGCTTATAAACGCGTTAGAGAAGGCCATCATATCGCTTTGGTCGATGAGGATATTAAAAGTATCAAGAAAAAAAGAGAGTACGCTGTCGCCCTCAATATTATGAAAGTAATCGAGAAAGCTTTAAATGTATCCTTTCCAAAAATAGAAGTGATTTACATTGCGATTCATTTGCTTGGGACGAAACTTGTTAGAGACCAGCTATCCACGAATGAAACCATAGAGACCGTGATGGATGATAAGATTCATTCTGCGATTCTTGCTATGCTGTCAGCTGTTGAGGAGCAGTTATCTTTAGGTATAGAAAATGATAGGGAATTAATTATTGGTTTAGGTTTGCATTTGAAACCTGCAATCAATCGGCATACGTTTGGGATGACTGTTCGTAATCCGATGCTTGAGGATATTAAAAATAACTATCCACTGGCTTTCGAAGCGGGTATTATTGCTGCCATGGCATTAGATGAAACTTTTGGTGTAACGATTGATGAAAATGAAGTAGCTTATTTGGCTTTGCATATTGGTGCTGCAATAGAGCGTAAAAAAGCAACAAATAAACCTAAGCAGTGCTATATTGTTTGTGCCTCAGGTGTGGGGAGTGCACAATTAATTAAGTACCGTATTGAAGCGTCTTTTCGCTCGCAAATTAATGTTTTAGGCACTACTGAATATTACAAAATCAATAATATTCCTTTTGACGAAACGGATTTTATTATTAGCTCCGTGCCAATTAAGGAAGAACTGCCTATTCCAGTTATCGAGGTAAATGCTACTCTTGAACAGAAAGACCTGACCAAAATTGAGCAGTATGTTTCTTTTGAAGAAAAGAGCATCACTGACTATTTTCCTGAAACGCATGTCTTTTTAAAGCAAAACATGTCTTCAAGGGAAGAGGTGATTGATTTCTTGTCTGCTCATGCTAAGTCAGTGGATGATTTACCGGATAATTATACTGAGCTTATTTATGAGCGTGAAGAGATTGCGCCCACTGCTTACGGAAATAGGATTGCAATCCCTCATCCTATTTCACCACAAACGAGAAAAACATTCTTAACGGTGTGTACCTTGAATAAACCGATTGATTGGGCGGGGAAGAAAGTACAGTTTGTTTGCCTTTTGAATGTAGAGAAAAATAGTCAAGAGGATCTCCAAGATATGTATAATATTCTTGGACAGATTGTTAATAACGAGAAATTGGTGCATAAATTAATTGATAGTACGACCTATCACGCATTCATACAAACGATTATTCGGATGGAAGACTAACGATTACCTTTTTTATAATCTATGCACTTATGAAACGAGATCGCACGATTTATTATTTATTTCATGATAAAAAGCCTGTCACTTTTATAAAAAATGACAGGCTTTTTGTGTTCATTATTTTGTTGTCTACTTATTTTTCTCTACTAGCAGAGCCAAGTCTTTTTCAAGTGAGGCCTTGAATTCTCTGAGTAAACGCTGCTTTTCATCGGAGAGATCCATTGGTTTGTCGTCAAGCACACAAATGGTTCCGAAAAATTCGCCATCCGGCCATTTTACTGGTAAGCCGTGATACGAAATCATGTCGATGTCCATGTCTGGATTGTCTTTCCACGCTTCTAATTTACGTGCATCTACGACGGAAAGTTCACTGTCGTTACCGATGACAGACTCGCAGTAGAGTCCATGGCACAAGTAATCGTTCCCGCCAACATTGTAGGGATTGGATTCATTCTCACTCATCATGAAAACTTGCATGGATTCTTTGGTGATTTCCATAATCAAACCAGCGCGCACATCTGCAAAGGAAGCAATCAGATTAACAATGTTTTGCCAACCCTCTTTCATCTCTTCTGTCACTTTTGGCTTATCTTCACTCGTAATTGGCACCTCTTGAAAAGAACCATCCGAGCGTAATTTCACTTTTGCTGTAGTCATTTTATAAAAAACTCCTTTCGAGTATGTCTAGTGAATCTATCAATCTAATTTTAGTCACTATACTTTATTCTAACATCTAGAAGAGTCATAGAATAATTAAACGCTTTAAACTTATTGGAAAAAGGGGAACTCCAAGGCTTAAAAATTTTGAAAGTGGTTATCTTATTCTATTGTTTAGGTGTCTTTGGGTTAATACTCTCTCCATACAAAAACGTCTCTCAAAGGTGACGAGACGTTTTTTTGTTTATTTGCAGTATTCTATTAATTTAACCCGGCTGCATAACACCTGCGAAAGCGATCCAAGCGAGGACTGTTTTTGCGAATAAACTTAAGATGATATAGCCACGTTCACCGTATAAATAACTGTCCCATTTTCCTACCTTGTTATATTGAAGCAGCATATTGATTGGGAAAAGGTTGAAAAATAAGAAGTAAGAGCCGGCAAGCGCATAGACAAACCAAGGAACCTCTGCAGGATTAGTGTTTCCAAAAGCATATAGCAAGATAACGATCCAAGGTGTAATACCTGCAATGGATCCAAAAATGAATGGCTTCCAGTTGAGATGGTCTTTTTTGCCGATATTTATTTCTTCCATATCTAAACCAAATAGATTCATGGATGCATTTAAAACGAAAATCAGTATCAAGGACCCGACATCATAGACTCCAAACAGCATAGCAATCAGAACAATCATTAAAGAAGAACTTAAAGCATATTCGTACCAACGGAATCGATTGATCCCTTTTTCTAAATCGCGATTGTAAATGTTGTTTCCCCAGGGAGTCACGATAATGAAGTGAGCAAAGGCTGAAATAAATAGAAACATTGAAACCATTATGCCAAAGGGTAAATCGAATTGCTGCTTCATATCTGTAACCAAACGCATTTGTTCAGTATCGAATGTTAGGAAATAAGAGCGGATAGCGACTTCAAATGATGCTATTTTATCTATAAAAATGGCAAAACCTAGCATCAAAAAGGCCTGTATCAAATGCAAACCACCCATGACTCCATTAAATTTTCTCAACGACTTGAACGTTATTTTTTTGGTCATTAGACTTCCTCCTTTTTGTTACTCTTAAGTATAGAGGTTTTATTGAGAGATAGATAATATAAGGAGTTAGAGGAGTGAAAAATGACTATAGAAAAAGAGCAGCACTGATGAATCAACAGTGCTGCTCTTTCATTTAATTGATGATTAGGCTAAGAACACAAGACATAGTCATCTATGTTCAAATAATTTTCTATTTGATCGTATAACAAACGTGCTTTTTGACTTTCTTCTAAGGTTACTTCTGAAGTGTCAGAAAGGTAAAGAGCGTCCAATGTTTTAAGTTGTGTGACAAGCAAGTCAACTTTTTTCTTGAAAGCAATAACGCGTGAGGATTTAATGGCATGAAAGTTACTTTTAACGTCGTCTAATCCCATTACTAAACCTCCTTGTTTTTTATTCTTTATCATCATAGCACAATTTTTAATAACTAAATGTATAATCTTGTGACATTTTTATGTACATCTGTTCATAATCATAGTGTTTTAGATTTAAAGCAATGATGACTAGACTCATATATAAATAAGTTTAGTAGGGGGGATGTGGGGACTCCCTACTCAAAGTCT
This sequence comes from Alkalibacterium gilvum, assembly GCF_900109085.1. Classification (GTDB taxonomy): domain Bacteria; phylum Bacillota; class Bacilli; order Lactobacillales; family Carnobacteriaceae_A; genus Alkalibacterium; species Alkalibacterium gilvum. The sequence goes on from NZ_FNYW01000006.1 coordinate 59,492, forward strand.
ATGGTTTTCCTTGTACTCCCTTGTTTATTTTTCCTATGAAATCAAGTATAATTATCAAGGAATGCTATTTTTTATAAGGGAGGGAAAACGAAATGACAAAAAAGTTAGTGAACCATGTAAAAAAAACATTTGGTGTAACGTTTAATGACGAGTCTGTACTAGTCGAAGCGTTTACCCATTCATCCTATGCGAATGATCATCGTGAACAAAATCTCAATAATTTGGAGCGCCTTGAATTTTTAGGCGATGCTGTTTTAGAATTAACTGTTTCTGATTTTCTGTATCACAAATATCCTGACCAACCTGAAGGACAACTTACAAGAAAGCGTGCGTCTATCGTACGTGCTGAAAGCTTAGCTGAATTGGCAAAAGAGAGTCAACTTCATGAGTATTTACGTTTGGGCAAAGGGGAAGAACAGATGAACGGTAGAAACCGTCCGTCACTTTTATGTGATGTGTTTGAAGCCTTTATCGGGGCAATATTTGTAGATCAGGGAATGGATACGGTGTTAAACGTATTGAAACAAATATTATTTCCAAAAATTGAATCCGGTGCTTTCTCTCATGGGATGGATCATAAAACTGCCCTACAGGAATTGCTTCAACAAAATGGTGTCGTGACGATTCAGTACAAAGTCGTTGATAAACGCGGACCAGATCATCAGCGTGAGTTTGTGGTTGATGTTTTTGTAGAGGGCGATTCTTTCGGTCGAGGTATTGGTCGTTCAAAAAAAGCTGCGGAACAGTTGGCAGCTAAACATGCCCTTGAAATTTTGGAAAAATCAGTACGGAATTAATGTATTAGTAGGATGCAACACGCGTTTACTTTTAAGAGAGGAGAGACGTTCAACGTGCAGCTAAAACGATTAGAAATTAAAGGATTTAAATCATTTGCTGATAAAACAGTGATAGATTTTACTGATGGCGTAACGGCTGTCGTTGGCCCAAATGGTAGTGGGAAATCAAATATTATTGAGGCGATTAGATGGGTTATGGGAGAACAATCGGCCAAAACGTTGCGCGGCGGACGCATGCATGATGTCATTTTTTCTGGAACTGACTCAAGAAAAGCTGTCAACATTGCGCAAGTTACCCTTATTTTGGATAATTCAGATAAATTTCTACCTATAGAATTTGAAGAAGTGAGTATTGGTCGCCGAATTAATCGTAATGGTGACAGTGATTATTTTATCAACAAAGAAAGCTGTCGTCTTAAAGATATTGTTGATCTGTTTATGGATTCAGGCCTGGGCAAGGAATCTTTTTCTATTATCAGTCAGGGGCAGGTGGAAGCTGTATTTAATAGTAAAGCAGAGGACCGCCGTGCAATTTTCGAAGAGGCCGCTGGTGTATTTAAATACAAACTTGAAAAAGAAAAAGCTGAACGTAAACTTTTTGAAACACAAGATAACTTGGATCGTGTGCAAGATATCTTGTATGAATTAAATGATCAATTGGAACCTTTAAAGAAGCAAAGAGATATTGCGCGGTCTTATATTTCTCAAAAAGAAGAGCTGACTGATCTGGATATTTCCTTATCGGTACTTAAGATTGACCAATATGCTCTGGAACAAAAAGAAAACAAGGGTAAGATTGCCTTGTTGAATAAAGATTTAACTGACTTACAAGCTAAAGTTGATCAAGAGTCTGGCGAGTTAAAAAAGAAGCGGTCAGAACTTCACGCTATTGAAGAGAAACGTGAGACGATTCAGGAAAAAATGCTTACCTCTGTTCAGCAGACCGAGCGTACTGAAGCGCAGTTACGCTTAGTTGAGGAAAAAGAACGCCATCAAGATGCTTTCTTATCTGAGAAACAAGCGACGCTTAAAAAGGAAGAGACACGCTTAGCTTCTTTAAATAAGGATTACGAAACGCTCAAAGCGGCTTACGACGAACAGTTCGCTCTTGCCGAGAAAACTAAAAAAGAAATCACTAGATACAACAGTCGCTTAACACGCCTGATGGGAAATAAAGAAGAAGCGATTGAAGGGCTTCGGGGTGAATACATGGATGCCATGCAGTTGAAAACATCCTTGAAAAACCAAGAAATGTATTTGGAACGTGAACATCACCAAGCCCAAATTAATATCAAAAAATATCAAAAATCTCTAGACAAAGTTAAGCAAAATCTTGACGAAAAAAATCTGGAGCATAAAGAGAAAAACACAGCTTTAACCGATTTGAAAACCAGTATTGATGACCTTTTGAAAATCTATAACTCCAAAAAAGAAGCGCTGGAACAAACAAAAACGTTGCTAAAAGAAAAAATGGGTCGTTTGAACCAGTTGAATCAAGACCTACAACGTGCGCAAGCTAAGCAAGCATCACTCAAGGAAATGCAGGAGAATTATGCGGGCTATTTTGCCGGTGTGAAGGCTATTATGCGTAACAAAGAGAAGCGCGAAGGCATTGTTGGAACGGTCGCTGATATGATGGATGTTCCATCTAACGTGACAGAGGCGATTGATGTCGTTTTAGGTGCAGCAAGTCAGTTTGTGATTGTGGAAGATGAAAAAGCAGGACGCTCAGCCATTGCGTATTTAAAAAATAAAAAAGCAGGTCGGGCAACGTTTCTTCCTTTAACCACGATTAAAAAACGCTTTATTTCAGCTAACAAATTAAATGACGTCAAGGACTTGGATGGCTTTGTTGGTGTGGCGAGCGAATTAATTCATTTTGATGGTAAAGTGAAAAACATTATGGAAAACCTCCTAGGACAGACCATTGTCGCTAAAGACCTTAAATCAGCAAATATTATTGCGAAAGCCCTACGTTATACTGTTCGTATCGTCAGCTTGGAAGGCGATGTCATGAATGCTGGAGGATCCATGACCGGTGGTGGAGGGAAACGCTCCTCCAATGCCTATCTGTTCTCACAGAAGAAAGAACAGAAAGCTCTGCGTATTGAAATCGATGAATTGGAAAAAACGCGTACGTTACGTGAAGAAGAAACGCAGACCCATCAAAATGAAATCGAATCACTCAGTAGCGATTTAGAAGAATTGCGTACGTCTGGAGAAGAAAAACGACTGGCCGAACGTCAGCTTGAACAAGTCGTTGAAGGTCTCTTGGAAACCATTAAGCGTCTGGAACGTGAAACTAAAGGCTTGCAATACGAACAATCAGAGGCTGATAGAGAAGAAGTTGATGTGACGACTGAACTGAAAGATGTGACAGAAAGACGTACTCAGGCAGAAGTTGATCTCAAAAGAATCAAACAAGAACTTGATCAGTTGACGGATGAAAAAGAGGATACACAAGCTAAGAAAGAATGTCTAGAAGGCGAGCGTGCTGAATTAAATGAGCAGTGGAATAATGAACGTGAAACCCTTGCTTCAACGCGTTCAAAAGTTGAAGGTCTCGAGTCACAAATTAAGGATGCAAAAGTCTCTCTTTCCAATATAAAGGCAGAACTAGACCAATTGGAGGAGGGGGGCAAGTTGGAATCCAAAGAAGCGCTGCGCAAGAAACTGGAAAAGCTAAAATCAGAGTCAAGCCAGTTAAAAATAGAAGAGAATGCCTTAAAGACAAACCAACATACATTGGATGAACGTGTTAGCGCCTTAGATGAATCGGTTTCTTATGCTAATCAACATAAGTCTGAATTGACTGATCAAAAAAACACGCTAGACATCGCCCTTTCTCGTTTAGATGTTTCAATGGATCACTTACTTGAATATTTATCTGAAGAATACACTGTCAGTTATGAAGAGGCGAAATATAATCAGCCAGAAACTATTGACGTGGAAGAAACACAAAAACGCGTCAAACTACTGAAACGCGGCATCGAAGAACTGGGGCCGGTTAATGTGGGATCCATTGAAGAATTTGAGCGCGTAGCTGAACGTCATGATTTTTTAGCTAGTCAACAGCAAGATCTGCTTGAAGCTAAAGAGAGATTGTATGATACAATGGATCAAATGGATCAAGAAGTGAAGCGCCGTTTTTATGAAACCTTTAGTCAGGTTAAAGAACAGTTTGCGATTGTTTTCCCTCGTATGTTTGGTGGCGGAAAAGCCGAGCTACGTTTAACTGATCCAGATGATTTACTTGAGTCGGGAATAGAAATCATTGCCCAACCACCTGGCAAACGTCTACAATCTCTGAGTCTTTTGTCCGGAGGGGAACGTGCCTTAACAGCCTTATCCTTGCTCTTTTCCATTATTCAGGTCAAGCCGATTCCTTTTTGTATACTGGATGAAGCGGAAGCAGCCTTGGATGAAGCCAATGTGAGCCGGTTTGGTCGTTATTTACATGAATTTGTATCTGACACCCAGTTTATCGTCATCACCCACCGAAAGGGAACGATGGAAGAAGCGGACTCACTTTACGGTGTGACAATGCACGAAAAAGGTGTCTCACGACTCGTTTCTGTCCATCTTAAAGATGTAGAAGATTCAGTCACCCAATAACTTTACATGGAGGAATATATGTCTATCAAACTTGTAGCCATTGATTTAGATGGCACATTACTTAACAGCAATCATGAGGTTTCTGATGAAAATAAAGAAGCCATTCGAAATGCAAAAGAACAAGGAGTCAAAGTAGTTCTTGTTACTGGTCGTCCTTTAAAAGCGATGTTGCATATATTGAAAGAGTGCAATCTAACTGAAGCGGGAGATATCGCCTTAACATATAACGGTGGTTTGGTGCAGTGGACACAAACCGGCGAGTCGATCCGCCAAATTACCTTTAAAAAAGAAGAGGTTATTGATATCTATAAACTAAGTCAGGATTTAGCTTTGCCGTGTAATTTCATCGATCTAGATGTCGTTCACGCCCCACGCTATCCTGAAGGTAAGCCATCAAAGTATCCTGAAGTGATGCACGCTTTGCCTTTTGAACCGATTGATATGAATGATTTACCAGAAGCGTTTCCAATTAATAAAATTGTTTATTGTTGGGATGAGAAGGAACTGGATGAAAAAATAAAAGAAATTCCAGATATTTATCGTGAACGTTATAATTTAATTAAATCGCGGACTAATTTACTTGAATTTATGCCTAAATCCATCGATAAAGGAAAAGGTCTTGACTTGCTTTCTGAAATTTTAGATATAGAGATAGATGAAATGATGGCTATTGGCGATCAAGAGAATGACTTAGCTATGGTACAGCGTGCAGGCACAGGTGTAGCGATGGCTAACGCTGTGAAAATCGTAAAGGACGCTGCTCAGGTCATTACCAAAACGAATGATGAACATGGTGTGAGTTATGCTATTGAGAAATATGTGTTAAACTGATTCTATTAAGACATCACATTTTTTAAAATAAATATAGCATAGAAAGAGTGAATGCATTATGGGATTATTTGATAAAATAAAATCAGCTTTTACGGGGACTGAAAAGAAAAAAGATGTCCAAAAAGATGATATAGTAGAAACCGACAAAGTAAGTAAAGAAACGCCTGCTCCTGAGGATAAGAAAGTTGAGAATGTTGCTGAACTAAGTGATAAGTCAACAGCAGAAGATACGACACTGGAGCCAAATAATGACAAGGAAGAAACGGAACAGTATGAAAAAGGCTTGAAAAAATCACGTGTTAGTTTTACACGACGACTGAATGAACTATTAGCTAATTTCCGTTATGAAGACGAGGAATTCTTTGAAGAACTGGAAGATTTACTTATCGAATCGGATGTCGGTTTTGAGGCGACGATGCATATTGCAGACACGCTTCGTTATGAATCCAAAGTACAAAACGTTAAGAGTATGAAAGATGCTGAACGTGTTATTGTTCAAACGATGGTGGATATGTACGGGGAAACAAACCCGGATCATCACTATTTCAATGAAAACAAAGACGGCCTGACTGTTGTTTTATTCGTTGGGGTTAATGGCGTGGGTAAAACTACAACCATCGCTAAAATGGCCCATGAGTATATTGAAAACGGTCAGAAAGTCGTTATGGCGGCTGGCGATACTTTCCGTGCTGGCGCGATTGAACAGCTGCATGTCTGGGGAGACCGCGTAGGCGCTGAGGTCGTGTCGACCAAACAAGGTGGCGATCCTGCCGCTGTTGTTTATGATGGGATTGAAACGGCTAAAAGCAGTGGTGCGGACCTTTTACTTATCGATACAGCTGGACGTCTTCAAAACAAGAAAAACTTGATGAATGAACTTGAAAAAATGAAACGCGTTATTTCAAGAGAAATCCCCGATGCACCGCATGAAACGTTACTGGTTCTTGATGCTACAACAGGACAAAACGCCTTGAATCAAGCGAAGATATTTAAAGAAACAACAAATGTTTCAGGTATTGTCTTAACAAAAATGGATGGGACAGCCAAAGGTGGTATTGTGCTAGCTATTGGCAAAGAACTTGGTATCCCAGTGAAATTTGTAGGCTTAGGCGAAACAATGAATGACCTTCATCCTTTCGATACAGAGAAATTTGCTTACGGATTATTCAAAGAATTAATCGAACAAACAGCTTAATGCCGTTTGTAAATGGTATAGGATAAAGGAGCCGAAACAATGGAACTGGAAAAAACGTTACGCATGAATCAGCTGTTTTCGTTCTATCGCCCGCTGCTTACCAATAAGCAACAAGAATATATGCAGCTTTATTATGGTGATGACTACTCACTCGGAGAAATTGCTGAAGCTTTTTCGGTAAGTCGTCAAGCCGTTTATGATAATATCAAACGCTCAGAAACAATTCTCAAAAATTATGAAACGAAACTCCATCTGGTTCATGACTTTGAGAAAAAACAAAAAGCTTTACACAATTTAAGTCATTATGTTGAAACACATTATAAAGAAGATTCTCAGTTGCTTGATTATGTTCAAGCGATTCGTTTAGAAATCATGAGAGAGGAATGAAGCAAGCATGGCTTTTGAAGGTTTAACCGGACGTTTGCAAGATGCCTTTTCCGGCTTAAGAAAAAAAGGGAAGGTAACAGAGTCAGATATTAAAGATGTTATGCGTGAAGTCAGACTCGCTTTACTTGAAGCTGACGTCAACTATAAAGTAGTAAGAAATTTCGTTAAAATAGTGCGTGAAAAATCACTCGGAGAAGAAGTCCTAGGAAGTTTAAATGGCGGCCAGCAAGTCGTTAAAATTGTTAATGACGAATTGACCGAATTAATGGGTGGCGAACAGGAAAAAATAAATTTCGCTGAACCGGGTCAAGGTCCAACTGTTTACATGATGACCGGTCTTCAAGGTGCTGGTAAAACAACCACTGCAGGTAAGTTAGCGAATTATTTACGTAAACATGAAAACAAGAAGCCGATGATGGTAGCAGCGGATATTTATCGTCCAGCGGCAATTGACCAACTTCAAACGGTGGGACGCGACTTGGATATTCCTGTTTTCAGTATGGGTGACCAAGTTAGTCCAGTAGAAATTGCTGAAAAAGGGTTGGAAGAAGCGATCGCTGAAAATCGTGATGTTGTCATTATTGATACGGCCGGACGTTTGCATATCGATGAAACGCTTATGGAAGAGTTGGAAGACGTTAAAAAAGCGGTCAATCCAAATGAAATTTTCCTTGTTGTTGATGCTATGACTGGACAAGATGCTGTTAACGTTGCAGATAGTTTTAATGATCGACTGAGCATAACAAGTGTTATTTTAACAAAACTTGACGGTGATACACGTGGTGGTGCGGCGCTTTCTATCCGTTCTGTAACCAATAAACCAATTAAATTCACGGGTACAGGTGAGAAGTTAGATGCCTTAGAACCGTTCTATCCCGATCGTATGGCTAATCGAATACTTGGTATGGGTGATATTCTTACCCTGATTGAGCGTGCTCAACAAGAAGTTGATGAAGAACGTGCTGAAGAAATGGCAGCTAAAATGCGTGAGAATCGCTATGATTTCAATGACTTTATCGAGCAAATGGATCAAATGCAGAATATGGGGCCGCTTGAAGATATCATTAAAATGATTCCAGGAATGAACCAAATGCCTGGTATGGATAATTTTGAAGTGGATCCTAAAGATATGGCGCATATGAAAGCAATTGTTATGTCCATGACGACTGAAGAACGGGAAAATCCGGACCTCTTATCACAGAAGCGTCGCCGACGTATTGCGAAGGGGTCAGCTCGTGATATTGCAGAAGTTAACCGATTAATTAAGCAATTCAAGCAGTCCAAAGATATGATGGGCAAGATGTCCAATGGTAAAATGGGCGGCATGGAGAAGATGCTTGGTAAACTAGGTGGCGGAGCTAAAGGTAAAGGTAAGCTCGGCAAGATGGGCGGCGGCATGGGAGACATGCTCGGCGGTCTTGGCGGTGGCGGCAATACCGGTGGCAAGAAAAAGAAGAAGAAAAAGAAAAAAATTAGACGCAAGCGTTAATAACAGGAAAAGCGGGCTAAAGCGGCCTGCTTTTTCTATACGCTCGATGATGTTTAAATGTAAAGCAACATAATATATTTATTCTTAGGGGTGATTTATTATGAAGAAAAAGACATTTTGGACTTTAGCAATTGGCTATACTTTGATTACTTTTCTTTTTCATAATGTATTGGATACGCTTTTTGGTGAAATTTTGATGCAAATCAGTTTTATAGGCCTGTTTTTCTTTGTTGTCTGGTTTACATATTCAATCATTTCATTTGGGATCAAGCAACTTTTTTACAATCGAAAGCATCGAAAATGATTTCCTACATTGTTTAGATCGTTTTTCCGGTACTCATTCTTAGTTATTCGTTTTATCGCGACCTCATTAGCAGTACTCAGCGATAATTTCATCTGAGTACATTGATGAATACAATTAGATTAAAAATGACAACAATAAAAAGCTCCTCTCAGCTCTATGCAAATAGAGAGAGAGGAGCTTTAGTGTACTTTTAAATGTTATTAGAATAACATGTTGTCGCTACCGTATGTTTCTCCTGAAGCTTGTTGTGCAAGAACGTTCAAGAAGTTCCATGGACGGTTGAATCCAGGTTGGAAGAAGAAGTCAGCGAATGCTAGTTGATCTAATGTCCACCCAGCTGTTATTGCAACAGATAGTGTATTGATTGCTGGTGTAATGTCATATGTTGACATCAATTGCGCACCAACGATACGCTTGCTGTCTTTTTCAAAATGAATTTTCATTTTAACTGTTTCATCGTCGCCCATAAATTTAGGACGTAATTTTTCTTCTACATACTTACTTGAAACTTCTGCATCTACAGTGTCACTATCGATATCTTTAACACCTGTTGAAGCAAATTTATAACTTAGTAGAGAAAGACCGGATGTACCCGCAACTTCTGGCATTTTCATTTTCTTTTCTACCATATTTTTAGCTGCAACAACGGCTTGACGACGCGCGTTTGATGCTAGAGCAATAAGTTTGTCACCGTGATTTGGAGCGAAAGGAATTCGAGTAGCATCGCCCGCAGCAAAGATGTCTTTTTCAGATGTTTGCATGTATTCATCAACAACAACTGTACCATCATTGTTTAAGTCGACTACACCGTCTAACCATTTTGTGTTAGGGCGAACGCCGGCAGAAAGAATAACAGTATCGACATCGTATTCACCTTTGTTTGTGATAACTTTTTGAACTTTACCGTTTTCTCCGACAATCTCTTTAACCATTTCATCTGTACGAACTGTAATATTTTCTTCGCGCATTTCATCTTCCAAGATATCTGTAAATTCTTTATCAAGATATGTTTTCAAGACGCGATCTAGAGCATCGATGACGGTTACTTCAATACCAGCTTTGGCGAAAGCTTCAACAACTTCAATACCAATATAGCCAGCACCAACAACGACAGCTTTTTTAGAGTGAGCCATGCGAGCTTTAATTTTTTGTGCCCAGTCTCTTCCACGAACGTAAAATGTGTTTTCAAGATCCGTTCCAGGAATTGGTAGTTCTACCGGTTTTGCTCCTGGAGAGATGAATAGCTTGTCGTAGCTTTCTTCTGTCTCACCATCAGCTGTTTTAACTGTGATCGTTTTATCAGAAGAGTTAATGCCTACAACGTCACTGTTCATATGAACGTTAACGCCTTGGTCTTTGAAAGATTGTTCGGTAGCATAGTGAAGTTGATCAGCATTTTCACTGATACCTTCCAAGTAACTCTGAATTCCGCAAGATAAGAATGACGCTGTGGATCCACGTTCATATAAATGAACGTCTGCATCCGGATGGTCTTTCAAAAGTGTTTCTACTACTTCGTACCCAGCGTGAGACGTGCCTACTACGATAAATTTCATTAAAAATTCCTCCTAATACTAATTTAATAAGTATGTTCACATACCTTCAATATCATAACAAATCTTTGTTAAATTATGAAATATTATGCTTATAGATTTTAAGTATTTATCCAATTTTTTTCGTTTTCTACCAATTCTTTCAGTAAATCGACTTCTTTTTGTGATGCTTTTTCTGTAGTCGTGACTAATTTATCAATCTGCTCTCGGTTTAAACCAAGTAGCTTTTCAAGTTCTTCTTCAGATAACACACGTCTATTTATATAATTTTCAATACGTGCAGTATAAATAATGGACTCAATTTCACTGTCAGATAAACTTTCTTCTATAGAAAATTCTAATTTAAGAAGTTCTTTCAAGGAAGAGATATCAAGTAATACACCGATTCCTTTGGCGTAATTTTTAATTTGCCGCATAATAAAATCCTGATCTTCGTATGGCATATAACTCCCTCCTCGTATAATAAGTTTGAAGATAAGAATTGTACTTATCTTCTTTGGTTGTTAATTTCTTAAATAGTTCAGAAGCTTCTCCCCCATGGGGGAGAAAATTTTCAAAACTTTTAGTCATCTAGTTAACTTTTGATCTTTGACAATTTAATACTATCCATGGGTTCTGCTTGGTTATTCCGTGCTGTTTCTGTGTAAAATAGAATCAGATGGAAGTCGGTTCTTAGTGGGATGAAGCTTCCACTCCTTGTAGATCAACTACACTAAAAGCATGCTTCCCGTCATAGTGTTGAGACTATATACTCATAAGCTGAATGACTCG
>NZ_FNYW01000041.1 GCF_900109085.1 Alkalibacterium gilvum
AACACTCCATATTAGTCCAGTTTTTCTTAAATAAGTGAAGATGACTAGAATTGGATATAAAACGAAGTACCATAAAAAGTAAGTTAATAATTGGAAAAAGATTTGAATCAGACAACCCACACTATTCCCCTACCTTTCCATACCTTTGTCTTGACTTTTTTGTTGTTTTTTCTGTGTTTGAGCAGCAACTTTTGGCCGCTTCGCTTTTATTTCTTCTAAGCGTTTCGTTAAAAAGTCTTTTCCTTTTGGCGGATCTTTATCAATAGCTTTTAAATCATTGGTCACATCAACCGTATTTTCTTTACCTGTCACGTTTTCAATTGCTTTATCATAAATATCTTGTACTTTATAAGCGAAATCTTGATTCAGAACATTTTCTTCTCGGTAATGTTCATCGTTATTAAACGCTTTTTCGACGTCGCTTTTCTTAAAACCCGCAATTTTTGACACACGATTGATCCATACTTGCGTATCAGTAAATTGTTCTACAAATGCACGCATTTTGTTATCTGGAATACGGTAACCCTCTTGTATTTGTTTATAAATACCAACGATTGTATGCTCATCACGAATATCGTACTTTAACGTCGGGACTTCGTGTTTATCTTTTTCAATTTGATAAGCTTTAACGCCTTGCTGATAAGCAAGTAGTTTAAATTTATCAATATCTTTGTGCTGAATATCTGCGGTACGGATACGTTCCGGACTCTTCTTTTGCAAGGTTTTAAAATTTTTTTCAGCTTGTTGATCAAGATATTTTAGCGCCCGTTTAAATAAATATCTAATCATTGCACTGATCACATTTTTTAATTGTCTACTGACCTGAGTTCCGATAATGGTTGTGTTCTCATCGGCTAGAGTCATTGGTCTCACGCCCTTTTTTACTTATATTATTTGTGTGCTGCGTCGGTTCCTTTTCCTTTTGTTTATTCAGTAAATACCTATCTAAAAATCTGAACTCCGCACGTATTTTATTTAAAGCCGTGTACTCTTCCTTTATCTCTTCATGTTTTTTAGCATTTTCGATCATTGTCTGTTTTAATTTGGGATTCGGGTTATTAGTGTAGGCAGCCAGTAGTTCCTTGTGTTTTAAACCGAGTGTATTGAGCTGATTCACAGTGGAATGAAGGTGTTGGTCAACGTCCTTTTTAAATGCGAGGTATTCGGGTATTTCCTGGAGATTGTGTTGTTTGAAAAAGGCAATAAGCTGATTGTCTTTGAGTAGTTGGCGTTTGTTTTGCATAGCGGCTTGTTGATTGTCTGAGAGAGGAGTGAGGTGTATGGGTTTTAAATAGGTGTACTTGTTGTTGATATAGCGTTTTGAAAAAATGGTGTGCGTATTTAACTGAATAGTCTTTTTGTGTGCGGCTTGTTTTAAAAGGGCCTGGTTTTGTTCAATACGTTCCTTTATTTTTTGTTCTGTATAAAGACGTCCGATCGTTTTCCCTCTGATTGATCGCTTCATCTTTTCGTGCTTGAAAGAATTAAATTTGTATTGTTCACCGTAGCGTAGGGTGTAGCCTTTACCTTGCATGCGACATATAAAGTCATCATAGTTAGTGGCTTCTAAAACAGATAAATCAATATCTGTCTGCACGATTTCTTTTTGCGGCACAGCTTTCAAGAAATAGTAGCTTTCAAAAAAGGGACGCGCTTCTTTTTTCTCCGCCTCTTTGTTTTTTATGCGGGCTTTAATCGTATCTTCGGTATAGGCGTCTCCCAATGTTTTCCCTCTAATGCGTTTCCCAATGTCAAAATGTTCGAACGCATTGTATTTGTAAGTGTCACCGTAACGTAGGGTGTAATTTTTTTTCGTCATTTCTAGAATGAATTGTTCATAATTATCTGACTGACTAATGCTGTCATCAATATCGTTTCTGATTTTATCTTTCCAGCTGATACTGTCTTTTTGATATCTCCATTCACCATATGCTTTATTATTTTCTGTTTTTTGAGGTGTGATAATTGAGAGGTGGTGTTCTTTACAGACAGCATCGGATAGACTTCTGATATGGTTTAATTCTTGATCGTTTTTTAAATATTTTTTTCCATTCTTGGCATTAACAGAATTGATGATAATGTGATTATGAAGGTGATCTTTATCTTTGTGTGTAGCGAGAACAAATTCATAGTCACTCAAAAAGGTATCACACCATTCTTTCCCCACCTGATGAGCAAGCTCTAAAGTGATGGCTTCATCAGACTTGAAACTTTGAATAAAATGATGCCCGTGTATGCCACCTGTTTTCTTAAACTTATTTTTTGTTGCGTTCATAATGTCGACGATATGATCTATGTCTACTTTCGGTAAACGATTTTCGTATGTTAGTAGTTCATCTGTTTTACTCTTTTTTTTGATGTAGTTGATACTGCGTTTTAAATTATTTGTCGGATGTCTTTTTACATACGCCATTGCCTTATCTCTTTTCGTTATGCTTCATCAGTGTTTTATAAATCAATAAGTTAATATCATTCATTTGTTTTTTTAAGTTTTCAATATCATCTGAATAAACAATTTTTGTTTTATTCGCTAGCCTGGTAAGTTGATTAATGTTATTTCCTATCTTATTGACTTCATAAATAAGTTCTCTTAAATTCGTATCGTCGTTAACGATGATGTAGTTGTTTAATACGGCCTCTCGGATAAAATCACTACGATTATTTAAATGATAGTATTTTAATCGGTTATTTAGTTGAGTCATTTCCTCATGTGACAAATCGAAACACACTCTATTCTCTCTGTTTCTTTTTGTGTCTTTTAGGATTGTTGCCATATGCTCACTCCTCACTTTTGAATTTTAGTCCCCTGTTGAAAACAGGGTTAGGGGGAAGCGGTTCAAAAAAGCATGTTGCTTTTTTGAACGCTGGGGGAATTAGGGGGCAACCCCTAACAAGGTGACTTTGGTATACCAAAGTCGGTGCTTGCTAAACCTTAAATCAAAATTTCAAACGCAGGGCTTAAAATTTAATACAGCATATACTAAACGTAAATCGATTACAATGCTCAGTTTTTAATTTGTCGCGTGGTTTGTTTTTTAAATTAAAAAATCACTATAACGATGCTATTGAAAAAGTTATTGTTAACTATATTACAAAAATATTTTATTTTAAAAACAGTTTATAAAGATTGTTCATTTTTTATTTTGTCGTCACATTTGTTTTACTTGTTAAAGTATACCACGTTCAAATTCAGAGTCAAATGATCGTTTGTTTTTGTTATACTAAAGATTAAAAAGAGTATGAGGTGAATATTATGGAGACACGTTTCCGCGAAATTAGAATAGAACATGGCTGGACAATAAGAGAAGTAGTTGAGCGGTTAGAAAATGAGGTTCATTATCAATCATCTATTTTTCATTACTCCAATGTTGAATTAGGTGACTCAGGTTTTTCTGTTCAGTTTCTTATTGCCGTGTCCTATTTATTCAATGTGTCGACCGATTATCTTCTAAAGCTTACGGATACTAAAAAAAGAATAACAAAAAGTGAAGACACTTCTAAAAAAGTGGACAACAGATTTAGAGAATTAAGGATAGAAAAAGGTCTAACTATGAACGAAGTTTTAGAGCAATCACATTTAACGATCACAGCCAGTCACTTAGGAGCAATCGAAAGAAAAGAAACGGCCATGTCGGTGGACGTGTTAATTAAATTTGCTGATTTCTATGATGTCTCTACCGATTACATACTCAACCTATCCGATGAAAGAAACATCATATAAACCTTTTTAGCTAATCTTTTAACGCTACCCTTGAAAGTAATCGATCCAGCTGTCTATTCCTATGTTCATCTTTTTTATCTGTTCGTTCCTAAATACCCGTACTATCCTTCGGGACCGTTCTCATCAACTCGTCGATTTGTTCCTCACTTAATTGCTTTTCAATAGCATGTATCACTGCCCCTGTAGACGTTTGAAGGGTCAGTACATAGCTGCCTGCTTGCGTGGCGTCTTCATGCCAGGCAGCAACCCACCCTTTCTTTTCATCGTTCAAACCATAGTTGATATACATACTCATTTCCCTTCTTTCATTCACTTTCAATCAATCCTCTTTCCCTCACCAAACGTTCCACACCATACATACGCGCATATTTCTTTAGTCGTGTCAGATTTTTCTTCTGTGACCAGCTATAGTTACTCATGGCCTCATCAACAATATCCGGTAAGGTTTGAGGTGAACGCAGCATATCAATCACTGTACGCTCTAAATTCGTTACTCTGAGTGGATTCCCAAACCAACTATCCAATATGGTTACACCTAAAGAATAAAACGATGGCGTTGCAAAGTGCGCTTCAATGCATTGTGCTTTTCTTGCTTTTAAGTGATACCCTTTAGGAAACGTCATAATATACGCAAGTGGAGAAAAGGTTGTTAATCCATGGAGCATACAGGCTGATTCATAGGAATAAATACCTCTGGCATACTTCAGCTGCATGATATACAAGTTATCTTCGTAGCTGTCATCGAGTAAATAAATGCCGCGTCCCGCTTTTAATAAATCGCCACGTCGATACGCTTTTCTCAAAGATTCTTTAGAAAAACCTAGTTCAGTAGCCTGTTCTAAGGTTAAAACCCCATTTTCTTCTTCAAACACTTCTCTTAAACGTATACTAAGCACAGGTACCCGTCCTCTACTAGGTTATTATAACTATTTTTAGTTTGTTCCGAGTGAGTATAGTATGCAACTATGAATGATATGAGTAAAAATGGAGAGTTAAATTATTTTTAAAAACGACAATCCTTACATACCTGATAAAGTTCATAGAATATTAATCTGATTTAACTTAAAGAGTCAATACTTTTAAAAAAAACAGGCGCATGAGTCAAGTTAACTCAATATACTATATATTGTTTATCTCGTTTTTATAAGCTTCTGACAGATCAATAAAAACATTTTTAAAAGAGATAAATAAATAACTGGCAATATTATTTGCCTTTTGGAAACGTTCTGCTTGAATACAGCGATTAAAAGTGCGCGTGAGTTGACGCCTGGTGTACTCACTAAATTTAGCGTCGTCATAGATAGCTAAATTTAGCCCTTTTTCTTTTTCTACTGATCTATGAGCATGTATAAGTTTGTTTGTAAACATAACAAAGGTTTGAAAATTATTAAAGCTATAAACTTTCATTTTATTTATCAGCTCTTCTCCATAAAGATCATAATACTGTTGTTCTAGAATGTACTCGTCAATTAATTTATTTTCAAGAGAATCATTTTTTCCTTTTTGTTTAAAAGAATGGGAAATCAAACGATAGTCAGTCAGATCGATTGCTGAGATATCTTTATTATCTTTATTATCTTTATTTGTTATTAAATTATTATTACTAGGGTCCAATTTTTGTACTTCAGAAGTCCAATTGTTGGACTTCGCGGGAGAAGATTTAATTGACGAACCTTGATTTGGCAGTTTTTCTACCACGAAGTCCAACTTCTGTACTTCGTGGTTAAGATCATTTTTAGATTTTAGATTGTTCACTAATTTGTTTTTATCCTCTTGCGTGTATATAGTTTTATCTTCAATTTTCTTTTTATCTAGTCCCATTATATATTTAGCTTCTTCCACATTATTAGCTTGTGGTTCCAGCAAGTACAGACGATTAGCTCGTCCTGTTCTTTCTTCGTCAAACAACCCAATTTCTTTAAGCTTTTTTTTAACTTTTATAGTAGTTGTTTTTGATAGATTTAAAATTTCCATAAGTTCTTCGTTACTATAAACAAAATATATATCGCCATTGTCATCAATCCAGTTGTTTTTAATGCTCACATTTAAGCGATCCATAAGGATTGCATAGGCAATAATTTCAGAGTGTGTTATTTTACTTCTGTATTTTTCACCGTGTATTAGCAGCTTTGGTATTTGATAAAAAGTAAATTTTGCCCTATCTACTACATTATACTTTGACATAGTTAAACTCCTTTTTTCTTAAATGATTTGTTTAACAAGAAATCAGAAGTGAAAACTTTACAATTTATCAATAGTAAATTATAATGAATTTATAGTACAATGAATCTTTAAGACACCACATCAAAAAGAAATCATTTGTTTTCACTTCTTCCTTGACTAGAATTTTAGTCAAGGTTTTTTTTGAACAAAATAATATACTAACTATTATTTTGTTTACGGTGTTCATTGATTAATTCGTCTAGAAAATCCTTCATTGACATATCTTTTTTAAGTGCCTCAAACTTTAAATATCTATGTTCTTCGATACCTACCCTCACAAGTTTTGAATCCACCTGATCTGATGAGTGATCGTTTTTTGATGTTTTATCCATTCGGTTTATTTCTCCTCTCAGCATATAGCAACCATACAGTATATTAATTCACTTGTAAACAAATATACCGTGGGAGTATTTACAATTCGAGTTTTATTTTAAAAGTATTAATTTTCTACACATAGAGAATATTAGAATAAATTAGTTACATATGTACGTCTACCTTTATCAACTATGATTATTTTTGTTGAGAATATTCAATACTTATATTCTTAAGATACGCACTTTCTCTCTTAATGTAAACGGTTTTTAATGATAAAAATTAACTTGTGTTAAAATGTTAGATAACATGAATGTTAAAATGTTAAAACGTTAGATAACATTAGCGTATAAATGTTAAGATGTTATGTAACACCAATGGTACAATGTTAAAATGTTATTTGTGCTATACGATATTTGAAGTAAAATGCCTTTATACCAGTATTTAAAAGTATAATTAAATGTTAAAATGTCAAATAACACTAGTGTTAAAATGTAAAAATGTTACATAACATTAGTGTTAAAGTGATTAAATGTTAAATAACACTATTGGTATAATGTTAAAATGTAAAAATGTTATTTAACACAATAATGGTTATGGTTGTGATTTTCTTTATAAAATAGTATAGTAGTGTTAATTAACACAAAGGGGATGATGGGGTTGTCAGCTGTTACATTAACATTTGCGAATTTCAAAGGTGGGGTAGGAAAAACAAGCACAACAGCAATTGTTGGATACAACTTGAATAAAATGGGTTACAAAGTATTAATTGTTGATTTTGATGCGCAGGCAAACATTACTTCTCTACTACTAAAGACGAAATCAGCACAAGATGAAATCATTACAATTGATAAGGCACTTATGAAAGCTATAAATGAAGGTAGTTCACTTAAGGAATTAGTTACACCAATTCAAGAAAACTTAGACTTAATCCCAAATGCGGTGGATTTCTCTATGTATCCACGCTATTTAGAAAGAAATTTCGATTCGGAAATTGATCGTATTTCTTTCTTTAAAAATAAAATTAGTTATTTAAAAGATGACTACGATTTCATACTGATTGACGTACCACCAACACTAAGTTTGTTAAATGACACGGCATTCTTTGCCTGCGATCAAATTATTGTCGTTTTACAAACACAAGAACGATCTTTAGCTGGAGCAGAAGTTTTTATAACATATCTTCAAGAAACATTGATTGATGAATACAAATCGGATGTCGATATATTAGGGATATTACCCGTATTAAGTAAGAAAGGAGCCCGGGTGGACGCTGAAATATTGAAAGCTGCCTCGAAAGAGTTTGGAGAAGCTAATATATTTGAAAATAAAATCTCTCTCATGGAGAGAATTAAGCGATTTGATATGACCGGAATTACGAACAACCCTAAAGATCAGCATGACCGTCGTGTACACGAGACTTTCATGGGTGTTTCCAAAGAAGTTATCTCAAGATTGAAAAAGGAGGGGAATTAATATGGCACTTCTAAATCATGGATCTAATAAAGAAGAATCTAACAAGAAGCTATTGACTCGTGGCCCAAAAGTTGAAGTTAATAGTAAAGTAAATTTTAAAGATCTAGAAGCTCAGAGAAAAGACACCTCCGGCCATACTTCTGAATCTTTAGTATCCCAGACTGTTACAGAGCCGGTAAATATTAGGGTAGATAATCATATTCGTAATCAAATCGTAGCGTTAATCACTCTGGGATATGGTGATACCCAAAAGGATATGGTCAATACGCTTGTTAATCTATACATTGAGGGTTTAGATAAGAATGATATAAAAAGGTTTGCAGATCTTGTAGATATTTATGAGCAAAAAGATTTAATGAAACATCAAAAAAAATAAAAATAAAAATAAATTATAAATAAAATTTTTTTTATACGATTATATAAAATAACTACTTAACACTAAAACACTAAAATATTAAGGGGCGTAAGGTTATGAGTCATTTCTTGCAGTCTTTTTCGAAAGAATATCTTGATGATATTCTTGTTCGGTTAGCCCATCATTCATCAGCAATAGAAGGGAATACCATCTCATTACCCGCAACAGTTTCGATTATCGTAAATGGAACCTTACCTTTAAACGGAAAGGCAACGGTACGCGAGTTTTACGAGATTGAAAACCATAAACAAGCTTTTGAAAACGTGCTGTCTCATTTACTGAACGACGATCCATTGACTATAGATATCGTTAAAGAAATACATGCTGATTTGACGGATCGCTTACAGTATGACCGTGGACAATTCAAAAAGAGTGAAAATATGATCTTAGGAGCTGAGTTCGCAACAGCATCACCTGCAGAGACACCCATGCTCTTGACTCAGCTCTTTGATAACCTTGTATACCGTTTAGAAGCCGATGATTCAAGCGAAGACAAGCTCAAATCTATCTTAGAAACCCACATTCAATTTGAGCGCATACACCCGTTTTCAGACGGAAATGGACGAACTGGGCGTATGATCATGATATATTCCTTACTCCAGGAGGGTTTTCCTCCTTTAATTATTGAGAAGGAGAACAGAGCGACTTACATTGAACTATTAGCCACTCAAAATTTAAATGATTTTTTGACTTTTGCTGAAGAGAGCATGAAGAAAGAACAGCAACGTATGCAAGCATTTAAAAACAAGGAAGTGGAGAAAATAAATTTCGAAGGAGATAATTCTCAAAATCAATAGGGGGACATTATCTATATTAAGAAAGCGTTCCCCTGTCTAATGATACTTTATAAATAGAATAAGGAGTATGCTCAGTGAACTCAGCAATAGAAACAACGCTATTGAACAATATTAAAACGGTGCTTTCTAATTTCCCTGAATATTGGGATGAAGGTACACTTTTAAAAAATAAAGTGATTGAAGATTTAAGAAGTTATGACAAAAATATTATTACTGCTTTGTTGTCCAACGAAAAAATCAAAGAAACTTATGCTCTTTCAGTTAGGGACATGACTATTTTTAAAGTGGAAGAGTTCATCGAAATGCTGCGGTATAAAACTTATTGGGAAAATAGTTACACAAAATATCGCAATGAAATAGGTCTTACCAGCGATGGTAAATATCTGAATTACAATACAGACGTCGTTTTGGACTTCCCTTTTAAAGATTGTGTGTTAGAAGGGGGAATGTCTAACGAGGATGAAGGAAAAAAAGAAGTCTATTATCATAACGTGATTGCAAAAGAAGAAAGAGATACCCTACTCCAGCCTAAAGTTTTAACAAATATGAAGAAATATGATAAAAATGGAGAACATGATATTACTGAGTTTAATGATGATGACAATTTGATTATTAAAGGCAATAATCTCTTAGCCTTACATAGATTGAAGGAACGTTATGCTAAAAAAGTAAAGTTGATTTATATTGATCCACCGTACAATACTGGCAGTGACTCTTTTAAGTATAATGATAATTTCAACCAGTCTACCTGGTTAACTTTTATACGAAATAGATTAAGCGTTGCAAAGGAATTGTTAAAAGACGAAGGTATTATTATTGTGCAGTCAGATCTGCTGGTGGAGTAGCTTTCGCTAGAACTACAGTCAGAAGATATTCTGGATCAGTAGACGCTGCATGGTGCTCTATAACTAATGTAAATTATGTCCCTTCGAACACGATAGCCCGTAGTAATGGGTTTACATTGTCTACTGCAGTCACTGTACCGGCAGTGGGAACCACTTTAATTAAAAGTGGAAAAACATCAGGACTTACGGCAGGACAAATACAAAGTACCAATGCAACCAACATTGTAGGGGGTGTCACATTTACAGGTTTAATTTCAGCTGTCATCACTAATGTACCTGGTGATAGTGGTGGGATAGCTTTTATCAATACTGGTAGCAGTCGCCCTACTGTTGGAATCGTGAAAGGTAATCAAGGAAACCACGCTTACTTCGTAAAAGCTAGTCAAATTAATAGTGCTTTCGGATTAACTAGATATTAAAATTTAAAGTATTATATTGATTAAAAAATATACGTCGAGAATCCCTGTATACAGGGATTCTTTTTTTGGGGTTTGATTACGATTTATGAATGTAAAGTATTCTTGAACACCCCATGAAAGAAATATTTCTTTAGATTAGGTTTTTAAGTGCAAAAAAAGAATTAGAGTAACTATTTATAGTCACTCTAATTCTTTTAATTTTAAGCATTTATACTACGCTGGGTAAAAATAACAATACTTTTAATTATCTATATATTTCCAGCAACTAGATTTTGCTACAGAATGTACATTATTCCAAATTGAACTCTATAGTAAAATCAAAAGAATCAGTCTCTTCTTCCTCACTACCAAACCAACCTTCAAAACGTAGACGATATTCTCCTGCTTCATAGGTATGGTCTCCCCCTCTGGCGAGACGTGCTTCATACGCAACAGATTGCCCCTCTCTCAAAGGTGTTGGTCCAGCAAGGTCTGGAGAGGGTATGGTGATCAGATCCAAATTGTTCCATTCTCCATCTACATTTTCTTCAATATGGTATTCTAAATGATGAAAATAGAAAGTTTCGTCAGATTGATTGACTATTTCGTAAGGAATTTCTTCGGTGGTTTGCAGACTAAAAGTGGTCTCATGAGTAATGTCTAAGAAATCGGGATTTTCAATATCTCCTGCAGTGTCTCTAGTGCATGCGGTGCTTAGAAACAAAATAAAAAATAACAATGGAATTTTTTTCATTATTGTTCATCTCCTTTTCAAAATAAATTAATATTATCATTTTAAATTTTTTTGTGGTTTATCTTTTCGAGACTGACAAAATGAATATATTAATGTATTCTATTAATGTCATCTTACTAGTATAAAGCAAGCAATGTCAATCTAAACAGATAGAGTGGTTATGCTATATTAGTGTTTAAACAAAGGAAGTTCTCGAATGAAAAAAACGAGGGATTATATGTAAGGGTCTATTCTTCTGAAGATGGCTTATCGCATTATCAAAAGGTGTAAGAAAAGATATTAGAGTGTTGACCTCTAAAAGTGAAAAGTACCCCACTTATGAGATTGAATTCCGAAAACCCGTTGCCTTAATAAACTAAGATAAAGAAGACAACTTCTTAAGATTGTAAATCATTTTAATCAATACATGAAATTAGATAGTTTCATGTATCATAACTATAGATAAAGTGAATGAGAAATGGGGCTATTTAAATGATAAAAATAATTGACAATCAGAAACTCAAATTACATTACAAAGAGGGATTTGGATCATGGACTTATCACCTTAGACTACCAGGAACAGCTGATAATAAAGGGAGATGGGGACATTTAAAAGTATCTGGTACAATTGACGATTTTGAAGTGAAAAACATTTATTTGGCTCCAAGGAAAGATGAAGATAAGATCATCTCAATCAATAAGGAAATTAGAGACGCGATAGGGAAAAGCGGTGGCGATATAGTAACGGTAATGTTATATTTGCATGATTAATTTACTCAATAAATCCAATCTTCTCTTTTTAGATATGAAACTTACGCTATGATGGGCTTAAAGATTTGGGTAAGTTCTATATTTGATAGAATTTATTTTTATATCGCACACGATGTTTTCCGGAATCTCTTATATAAATTAGTTTATACGATTTTATAGACACTCTTTTATTTCTTCAACAAGTACTAAAATAGAGTTATTAATTGGTACATAAACGTCTAGTGAGGGCATGATATTCACCTCTTATCTGTTATAAGTAATAATGAATAGGAGGTGAATAGTGTAAAATGACTCCTATAGAGTGGACTCTGAAAAATAGATCTCTATAAGGTCCATTTTATTTTGTCCCAGCCTCTTTTGTGGTTAAATTTAAGTTAAATCATTTCAAGTAAATCATTCATGGATTCACTCATTGTAGGGTGAGTATAAATACCGTCTCGTAAACTCTTATATGAAATATTTTCATTAATTGCTAATGCAATTAAGTTGATCATTTCGTGAGCTTCGTAGCTGAAGAAGCTTGCGCCTAATATAAGGTCAGTCTCTGGATCAACTAATATTTTCAAAAAGCCGCTTGTTTCACGCAATACTTGAGCTTTAGGAACAGCAGCAACGGGCATCTTAGCAACTTTATAATTTTTACCAGCTTCAGTTGCTTCTTTTTCATTAAAGCCTACCCGTGCAAATGTTGGATCCACAAATGTTGCTGTAGGATAAACACGACGCGTTTCTAAATTATAGTTGGATTCTTCTCCTAGCAATTGAGGCAAAACAATACGGTAGTCATCCAAAGAAATATAAGTGAATTGTGGTCCACCTTTAACGTCGCCCACTGCCCAAATGTGTTCAACAGAAGATTGCAAGTGCTTGTTTACCTTGATTTCTCCACGAGCGCCGAGCGCCACGCCAGCCTTTTCAATATCTAATTTATTTGTGTTAGGAATACGGCCAGTAGCAACTAAAATTTCATTTAATTCAGCAGATTTTTCTTCGCCGTTTTGTTCAAATGTTAAACGTACACCATTATCCGTATCTTGAACACGTTTAGCTTGAGCGTTAAATTCAATAGTTACCCCTAATTCTTCTAATCTTTCCAAAATAGCTGCTGCGTCATCCTTATCTTCACGTGGCAATAATGAGTCATTGAATTGATAAACGGTTACTTCAGAACCAAATTCAGCAAAATAAGAAGCGAATTCTAATCCAATTGGACCAGCTCCGATAATACCTAGTTTTTTTGGCAGATTTGTTAGCTCTAAAATTTCTTCACTTGTGTGGATGTGTGGACTGTTTTGCTTGTTTTCAAAATCTGGAATAACAGCCGTAGATCCAGTTCCAATAATGATATTAGCAGCCGTAACTTGTAGCGTTTCTGTATCTGTATCCACTAACAAAGTATGGTCATCTTTGAAGTGAGCAAAACCGTCTAAGACTGTTACGTTATCTAAATCAGCAATTTTATGGTAGTTTTTTTTATTTAATTTGGTTACTAATTCAGTTTTATAGTCCATGGCTTGTTTGAAAAACTGGTTGTTAATCTCAGGATTTCGCTCAATGCCAAATTCTGATAATTGATCAATAATTTTTGCACTATGTGTCAACGATTTAGTCGGTAAGCATCCCACATTAATACAAGTTCCACCATACATTTTAGCTGATTTTTCAATCACAGTGACGGTTTTTCCTTTTTTAGCTAAAGCACCTGCTAATGTTTTTCCTGCTTTACCAAATCCAATAATGGCTACGTCTGTAGTGTACTCATTCATATTTTAGTGCCCCTCTCATTTTGTATTGCATATAATTTTACTTCCATATCTTTTAATGTAATAGTTGCTAGTTTTGCTACTGCATCTTTATTCAGCTCATCATAAAGATCATCCATAGCTTCTGACATACCAGACGAAATCATACATTGTTCATTGATATAACCTGAATGCCAAGTATTTTGGATAATTGGGATCTTTATCGCCTCATAAACATTTTTTAAAGTGATAGCTTCTAAATTATCGGTTAGAAAGTATCCGCCATGCACACCTTTTTTTGTTTGAACTAATCCTTTTTTTCGGCATTTTGCCAGAACTCTGCGAACACGAACTGGATTCGTACAAATGTTCTCAGCTAATGCTTCACTGGTAAAAATTGAATTGTTATGACCTAAATAGACCAACCCATGTACTGCAATCGTAAATTCACTCAAAATTATTCACCTTCTTTAAAAAGTAACTTTTAAAGTTACTTTATCTAAATTAAGTATACACCTAAAAGTTATCCAAATCTACAAAGTCTGTTACTTTTAAGCAATTATTTTAATATCTCCTTAGACGAATTGATTAAAGGAGATGACGATAAGATGAAAAGAGAAGTAACTATTGCTAAGATGAATCAATTAATGTTGGTTATTGGTTATTATAGGATCATTTGTTTTAACCCTCATTACTGCATCCTTATTTAAATACTGGGGCGATTTTTCTTTGATTTTGCCAGTTGCTTTTATAGTAATCATGGTCAATGCTGCTATTAAACTTCAAAAGATCCAAGATAAAGAAAATCTAAAAACCTATAAAAAAATCTTAGATTATATGGACAATAGAGAAGTAAGAAATGATCCGAAAACACAAAACAGGAAGAGAATGAACTTAGAAAAATCTAGCTTGGCGATAGTAGGAGCTCTTATTGAGTTTTTCTTAATGTATGGCGTACTGTCGGTTTTCTAAATCATCTTAATACATGAAATTACATACAATCGTGTATCATGGATCTTGGTTTATCGAGGTTATTTTGTATCTTTTTTATTCTACAATCGCACCCGTTTATAGAACATTCTTTCATATTCTATAAACTCTCTTACTTATCCTTTTTAGTTAAAAATGTAGTCATCAATACTAAAAAAACAGGCATTAAGCTACATAAAAGGAATAACCAATTTTGTGTTACTAAAGATAATACTAAGAACGAACCTAGAATTACGACTGATATAGAAATTGAATTCTTTTGATATTTATTCATATTGAACCTCCCATATCCCAAAACTAATTGAAAAGTATTTTAGTTATTTTAAGATAAAGTCCATATAATTGTGTAAAAGATAAAAGGCCATATAAAGCTCCTTTTACGGTACAATGTTTTTATCGACAAAAACATACCTAGGAGGA
>NZ_FNYW01000065.1 GCF_900109085.1 Alkalibacterium gilvum
AATTCAACTAGTAAAATACCTTTTAATATAGCCACTTATTTAACTATTTGTTGTAATTGAATTTTACTTAATTAGATTTAAGGCAAACTAAGGAGCAAAACCGTAAAAGAATAAGATATATAAAGAATATCCTACATAGAGTAATCCTACTAATATAGAGAAAAATATAATCATTATTATATATTTAAGAGCAGTTGGCTGGATATCAGCCTGCACTATCCATATGTAAAAACGCCATACGAGAGCTATTGCAAGGGGTACGACTAATCCAAAATACAAAGCAGATAGTCCGTTAAAATAAATATTAACTCCTTGATCACTCGAGATTAAAGAGCTAAAAGAGAAAGCTCCTAAAAAGATGATAAATGCTAGGCTGATAACGATGGAATAAAGTCGAAATTTATTTTTGTGTTTATCTGGTAATTTAAGATTAAAAGAAATTAATAGATGTACTGCAGCTATTATTATTGCAACGATAAACTCTGGTAAAAATTGCATATTGGTTTCCTTCTTCCAGTTTATTTTAGCTATTATATCTATTTTCTTAAGTTTCACTCAATTCTTATTGTGACAAACTCAATTCTTCTTTTCTTTGAAATCTTATTTAAAATTATAACATAAACTATAATCAAGTAGTTTTTTAAGAAAGATGAGTATAAAAGCATTTTAATTTCAGTCATTTAGAATAATATATCCTATAAATAGTTTCCGGTAAGATATCAGCGTGCTATCATAAAGATAGCATGAAGATATCATTATGATAGCAACATGATAGCACAAAGCTATCACATTTCATTGGTAGGATGGTGAGATAATTGACAGAAAATCGTGTGCAAATAATCATAAGAACTACTGATACTGAGAGAGATCAGGTTAAGAAAATGGCACAAGAAAAAGATGTTTCAATGAATCAATTTATTCTTGATGCTATCTTTGATAGCAAAGATGATAGCACTTCTGATAGCAGTGATAGCATCAATGATAGCAAAAGTGATAGCAGGATGATTGAGATTTTAGAAGGACAACTGGCTAAAAAAGATGAACAAATTGAGCAGATGCAAAAGCTACTCGATCAGCAGCAACAATTAACATTACAAACCAATCAACAAATACAATACCTCCAATTAGAAGAAAATAAAGAAACCGAAAAGAAAGCAGAAGCTTTTGAAGAAAAAGAAGCCAAAAAAGGCTTCTTTAGCCGATGGTTTGGCTCTTAAAATAAAAAACTCGCCCCCTGACGCTAGTCGAAGGGGGCTTTTTTATGCACTGTTGTCTTTCATGCGCCGAGCCAACGCGGCCGCATGAAGAACAACCAAACTTTTAGAGCGAAAACGGACACCGTCCAGCGAAAAATGTTTGATCGGCTGACCAATCAGCCGACGCACTTCACGCTCTTACAAGGGAACGTTTTTCCCCTTGTCTCAGCTGAAAGCTGACCTTTTTAAGCCTCGCAGAGCACACACCTTACAGAAGGTAAGGTATAGTATGTTATACTTTACATGGAAGTTGTGCCGAAGAAACCAGAAAAGGAGTGCTTGTCCTATGTCCATGGTTGTGGCGAGAATGCAGAAGATGAAGGCAGAAAATTTAACGGGAATTGGGAGTCATAATCAAAGAAAAACAGATAATCATTCAAACAAAGATATTGATGTGTCAAAATCACATTTGAATTATGACTTAGTCCACCAAACGCAGAATTATAAAAAGGATATCGAACAATTTATTCATGATAAGCGGACAGGCAGTCGCGCGATCAGAAAAGATGCGGTATTGGTCAATGAGTGGATCATTTCAAGCGACAGATTATTTTTTGAACGCTTAAACGAACAAGAGACCAAGCACTTCTTTGAAGCGACAAAAGACTATTTTGCTGAAAAGTTTGGTAATGACAATATTCGTTATGCTACGGTTCATTTGGACGAAACAACGCCTCATATGCATTTAGGAATTGTGCCTTTTGACCGAGATAACAAGTTGAGTGCAAAAAGAGTATTTAATCGTGAAGCGCTGCGTGACGTACAAGAGGACTTGCCTAAACATTTACAGGCATTGAACTTTGACATTGAGCGAGGCCAAAAAGGTTCTGAAAGAAAAAATTTATCGGTGCCTGAATTCAAAGAGATGAAGCAGGAACAACAAGAGATACAATACGAACTAAGACAAAGAAAAATGGAACTAGCCGCGTATATCAAAGAAAATAATTTAAGCTTACCGATTGACCATATCAAAGTAAAAAAAGAAAAAGAAACTGTTAAAATACCGAGCGGAGAAAAAATTTTAGGGATAGATGTTCCCAAAAAAGTTGAAAGAACAACGGGCAATGTCATTATGTCAGAAGACGATTACAAACAAATTCAGCAATACAAAAAGCATGTGAGTAAAACGCAAGCAACTTTTGTTAATTTATTATATACAGATATTTACGCAGAAAATAAATCTTTAAAAGATGAATTAATTGAACAAAAAGAAAAAAATAATAAAAATATCGACGACTACAATGACCTCTCTAACGCCTACAATGATCTGATTGATGAAAACACTCTTTTAAAAGCCCATATCAGCGATTTAAAGCAAGAAATAAAATTAATCTATACAGAGACAAAAGCGTACTTAAAAGAGCGTGCGAGCGATATTCAGCACTTTAAAGAGTTATTCAAATCTTTTGTTAGTAAGGTTTTAATTTCTGTTAAAGGAAATGATTTAGACAGTCAATTTAAAAAAGAAGTTGATCGTGACAGGGTAAGAAAAAGAGATAGAGGTATTAGCAGATAATTTAATGAACCGACCTGATCAATAAAAGAAATTGAGATGTTAAATCTTTATTTTATTCTGAAAAAATGTAACAACAGCCAACAATGGTATTTAAACGCTAAAAAAAGACGTTACAGACGTTCCGACTCTGAAAACGCACAAATATACCCCCCACAAACAAAAAGGATCAGACGCGCTAAAAACACAATTATATTAGACATGGTTTTTGAAAAGTTTCTCCATGGGACAGTAATTGCCGTTCTTCTGGTAGCATGATATACTTAGGATGCGATAACGAAATAACGTCTAGTGAACGACACAAAGCCGCCCCTAATGCGAATAGGAGCGGCTTTTTTTGCGTTCGCTGCGATGACGAACGTGTGGGTTAGACAGCAACTTGCACGTTACCGCTAATCTTCTAACCAATGATCAACCAATATTAAAATTAGTCCCACAAAAAGTGGTGCGATAACTAACGAAATAACGTCTTGCACGAACAACACCCCCTCTGGGGGCAAGCTGCCACGTTTAAATATAACATAGGGGTCGACTGTTTGAATAGATTATCTGTATGAAGATCCCTTGTTTTTCTGCCCTGGGGTATGTAGGGCTTGCCCTGCACGAACGAAGTGAGCACATAACAGAGCGTGCTGCTCAAAAGAACGTGTAAGACGCTGTTTATACTGATTTTAACCTAAAAACCCATGGTTTCTTTAATTACGGAGCGTAGTGACTGTTCTTGATCTGTTTAAATGGTCTACGCTTGCGGAGCAAGGGGTCTTTATTTTTTTATGTTTTAATCTTCAAAGGCTTGCGTGAGCAAGGCGTCCTTTTACTTGTTCTTTTTGTTGTGTGAAACTCCTTTTTTTAGTCAGGAAATCAGTCTATACGGCTCGCATAATTTCAAAGCGCTCTGTTTATATATGTTTAATAATATGTTTAAGTAATGTTTAGGATCGTTGTAACACGCGTGGTTGAGCCTTTAAATAACCGTTATAAGTATACTTTGGGGTGTTATAAGAATATTTTGGGGTGTTATAAGAATATTTTGGGGCGTTATAAGTATGTTTTGGGGTTTTATAAGAATGACTAAAAAAAATATGCTTATGTTAGTTTTTATGCTACTATAAGTATAATTAATTGGGGGGCATTCTTATGACAGAAGTAGTCAAATATCATAACGATTTAAATACAGTAGTTATGCGGAATTGGAAGCCTATTGAAATGAATATATTCTTTGGTATTATCGCTAAAGCGAGAGATAAAGATACTAGAAAACTCATTTTTTCAACTGATGAGTTGAGAGAAATGACTGACACTGCTGGTAACAAGAACGTAAGTCGTTGGAATAAAGCTATGATTGATGTTTCTCAGAAAGTAAGTCAATTAAGTTATTATTATGAAGATGAAGAACGTTACGTTTTAATGATGTTATTCTCAATGTTTGAAGTTAATAAGAAAGACCAAACTTTAACTATCCAAGTATCTGAATACTTTGACTACGTTCTGAATCAGCTAAATGCGACTTTTACCTCGTATGAATTGAGAGAATTTACTGAATTAAGATCAAGCTATTCTAAATCAATGTATAGATTACTAAAGCAATGGAGGACAGTTGGTAAGAAGAGGTTCTCAGTTGATGAATTTTCAATGCTCTTAGATGTTCCCAAAAGTTACTCAAAAGGGATGATTGACCGACAGATAATCAGTCCCATCATCGAAGAGTTGTCTAAATTTTTTGATAATCTAAAAGTAAAAAAAATAAAACATAATACTCGGGGTAATCCAATTACTCATTATGAATTTACTTGGAAACCCGAGAAAACTGAAAAGTGGGTAGAAAACAAATACAATAAGAAGTCCGTTAGTTCAAGTAAAACCGTTCGTAACGAAACACTTCCTGAATGGGCAAAAGATAACTATGAATCAAAACCAGATGAACTCTTGCCACCAGAAAAACAAGCTAGATTCTTAACCAAGCTAGAACAAATAAGGAACAATAAGAAAACTTAATAGTGAGTTTGTCATAATAAGAA
>NZ_FNYW01000025.1 GCF_900109085.1 Alkalibacterium gilvum
TTAATTCAAGTGTACCAATTCTTGTCGTATAATCGCGTTCATAATAGCCATTTCGTTGACTTTGACGTGTAGTTGATCGCTCATATTCATCAGCTTGAATGTATTCTGACCGTTGGTCTTCCATGAGCTGATTAAAAATGGTGGTTAAAATATCTTTCGCTAAATCATCTTTTA
Organism: Alkalibacterium gilvum; assembly: GCF_900109085.1. Classification (GTDB taxonomy): domain Bacteria; phylum Bacillota; class Bacilli; order Lactobacillales; family Carnobacteriaceae_A; genus Alkalibacterium; species Alkalibacterium gilvum. The sequence continues at coordinate 175 of NZ_FNYW01000025.1, forward strand.
CAGAATCATTAATTATCTTTTGTATCTCATCAGTATTCAATGTAAAATGTACTTGGGTCATATAAAGTCCTCCTAGGTATGTTTTTGTCGATAAAAACATTGTACCGTAAAAGGAGCTTTATATGGCCTTTTATCTTTTACACAATTATATGGACTTTATCGAATACTCTCATTTAAATGATAAGATTTATACTATTACAAGTTACTCAAGTTATCGAAAAACTTCAATAGACTATTAAGGCCTAATCCCAAGGTTACAAGCGTTGCAAAGCCACCGAGTATGTTCTGCAAAAGGGTGTTTTTATATTCTCCTAGAAGTTTCTTGTTATTAGCAGCAATCATTATCAAAATAGCTACTATTGGAAGGAATAAACCACTGAAAGCAGAGGCAAATACAATGATTTGCGTCGGGCTGGTTCCGAAAGCAGCAAAAGCTGTACCGAAAATGACAGAGGCTCCACCAGCTATACGTGCTTTCATATCGTTAGGATCCCATTTGAATAGTCGGGCTAAAACAACTTTTAGCACCAAAGGAGTAGCAATAGCAGAAGATAAGCCCGCTGCTGCAATCCCTATGTTACCGATCATTTTTGCATACACTCCTAATGTGGGCTCCAACATAGCAGAGAATATGATTGGACTCGTAACAGTTACACCTGTTCCAAACAAGACGGCTCCACTAGTAATAACTATTGAAAGAGTTATAAGTGTTCCTAAACCAACGTTAAAACCGATATCAAATTTTGCGTCACTTAAATGCTCAGGACCTGACCATTTTCGCGCATTCGTTACCGCTTGCATCAATAAGTTAATTCCAATCAGTGTGGTCCCTATCATTGCTATAATAGTAACAGATGATCCTTCAGGGATGCTGCTTGGTATAAAACCAGACGCTACATCAGAATAGTTAGGCTTCACCAAAATCATTGTTAGTATAAATACGATACCCATAAGACCTACAAAAAATGTCATCAATTTTTCCAGTGTTTTGGCTGTTCCCACCGCAACTGCATAAAAGGCTGCCCCACCAAGAATCAAGGCTGCAAGCCATTGTGATGAGTTTAGTGCGTCTGCTAGCCCCAACGAACCACCAATAAGGTTTCCTGCTTCAAATCCAAATGCTGTAGCAAATAATGTAATAACTATTAATCCTTTAATAATAAGAGCTGCAATTTTATTATCATTAAAACTTGAAATAGCCGCTTCCGCAATATCGTGGTCAGAAATAATTCCAATACGCCCAGACATTTCCATTAAAATCATCAAAGATAGCCCGGAAAAAAGGATGGCCCACAAATGTTCGTATTGATAATTTATTCCAGCTAAAGTTGTTGTCGTAATCGTACCTGGTCCTACAAAAGCACTTGTAACTATTGCAGCTGGCCCTAAATCTTTAAACTTTTCAGACAAGCTCTTTCGTTTCTTGACATTTTTACTCATGTATTTTTCCCCCTTATGTATAATTTTAATACTTCCCTCTCATTCTCTCCTTTCTTTGAATTTAATAGAATTTTATTATAAATTTCGATCGGATATTATAGAATTTGTAATCTAAGATTAATTTTACTACACACAAAATAATTTGTAAATGGCAGCGCATACAACCCCTAAAAAGGATAAGTTTCATTAAATTATTTGTACACTTCGGATAAAATAGCTATAATATTAGATGAAAGTTGAATAATATAGTTTCGCTTTTATTTTTTGCCCTTTTCATATAATATTAGAAGAGTTGGATAAAGTTAAAAATGAATTAATCTATTCATAGGTTCATAATATAAAGCCCTCTCTAACTATTTAACCGCACTGCGCTACTTGTTAGATTCTTACTCATTTATTGAGTCATCAACTAAAAGGTGTCTTTGTTGTAGTAATAGCTTTTCTGTCATATAAAATAAAACATAAACCTATTAGACTATCTTCTTTTAAGAAGATATGATTTAGTAAAGAACGGAGTATTGATACAATGTTAAAATTAAAAGAAGTCTCAGGACTTCCATCACTAAAAGACTCAAAATTAATTTATGGAAAAGAAAAATTAAATATTAGTGTTAGCGGCGCCATGGTTATGGAAGCCTTAGATATCGAGGATTGGGGAAGTCCCAGACAAATTTTGATGACCAGTAACTTTGCTTTCAAGGATGAAACCTCAGAAACTATCATTCATTTTTTTAAAAAGGCTAAAGAAATTGGTATCTCAGCTTTCATATTTAAAAAAAACAGACTTGTTAGTGAAATTCCTGAATATTTTATTTCTAATTGCAAAATGTTTGGCTTTCCCCTTTTTGAAGTGAAAAAGGATATCACATATGAATCGATCATAAATGATATTTTGAAACTAATAAATAATCGAAACACCTTATTATTACAAAGCTATTACGATAATCATCAGCAATTCATTCAACTCATGATGAATCAATCCGGGACAATAAAAATCCTTGAAACGCTAAGCACACTCATTGGCGTTCCAGTCTCCTTGGTTGAAAAAGCAAACGCTAAAGTTATTGGCACAAAAGAAAGATACAACCTTTTCGAATTCAAAAATGCTGCCGAAAGTATGTATAGAGAATTTAATAATCTTGAGTATGAGCAACACAGTGTGAATTATCCAAATATAAAAACACAAGAAAACAACAAATTACTTTCTTTCACTATCCCAAATCTTGGTTATGAAGAATATCAACTCATTATACATGGCGCAGATTATCGCTTTTCTGATATGGATTTTATGGCCATAACCAATACAATTATCGCTATACAAACAGAATTAGTTAAGAAGTATGCTTTAAGACAAAACAAAAAAGCTAGAATGAATGAAATGGTTTCAGATCTAGTGCATGGCCGTTTAACTATTCAAGAAGATATTGATGAAACAATAAATAATCTTGAATTGAATCCTGATAAAAAATATAGAGTCATTGTTTTCAATTTTAACAGTAAAAAACGTGAGCTTTCCGATGGACTGGTTAATCGCTTAACAGACACACTTGCAAATTTATTTAAAAATAAATTTAATAATCTTCTTTATATTGGCCATAAAAACCAAGTCAGTTTAGTCACTTCAACTGAGACTATGACTATTAATACTGTAAAGAAAAAAATTGAGACTATTCTAAAAAAAATCAGTGAGAATAAATCATACAAGGATATCTATCATTATATTTCAATAAGTAATGAAGTATCTCTTTACAAATTATCTGAAGGTCATCGACAAGCGATGGACTCACAAAAAATCTTGAGAATGGGCAATGAAGAATCCGCCATTGTTTCCTACGAAAATTTAGGTCTCTATCGTTTATTCCTTGAGACAGATAACTTAAACTCTTTAGACCGCTTTGTTCCTGAAAACCTTAAGGCCCTACAAAAAGACAATCCAGATTTACTTAATACCTTATATGTTTTCATAAATGTAAACCAAAACTACTCAGAAGCATCAGAAATATTATTTATCCACCCAAAAACCGTTCGCTATCGTATCAACCGTTTAAAAGAAAGATATGATATCGACTTGAAAAACCCTGAGGAAATATTGCAGTACAGTATTGCACTAAGAATATTAAAATTTATACCACTAGAAAATCAAAATAACCCTAAATACAGAAGCTGATAAAGAAGCTACTTTTGGACGCATTTTTAGAAAAACTAAGAGGTTGGGATTTATTATGCCCCAACCTCTTTTTTTAATTTTAGTAAACCTATTTACTATCCTGCTACAACTGTTGTCCCATCATTATTTTCCAATGCGTTAGCAATGTTTTCCAATGACGTAATAACTGTCTTACCATTCTTAGAATTTTTAACGAATTCAATCGCTGCTTCTACTTTCGGAAGCATGCTACCAGGAGCAAATTGATCTTCTTTAATGTACTGTTCTAATTCAGAAACAGTCACTTCTTCTAATTTTTTCTGATCTGGTTTGTTAAAGTTTACATATACATTATCTACACCTGTAAGGATGATAAATGTATCTGCCTGAACAAGTTCAGCTAGTTTAGCAGAAGCGAAATCTTTATCGATAACGGCTTCGACACCTTCAACGCCATCTTCTTTGTTGATAACGGGAATACCGCCACCACCAGCTGCAACAGTAATAAAGCCAGCTTTAACCATGCTTTCGATTACAGCTGATTCTTTAATGTTGATTGGTCTTGGAGATGGTACCACTTTTCTCCATCCACGACCAGCATCTTCAACATAAACATCTTTACCTGAAGCATTTTTAGCTTCTTCTTCTGTTAAAAATGGTCCAATAGGTTTAGTTGGGTTACGAAATGCTGGATCATTTTCATCAACAATAACTTGTGTTAAAACAGTCGCTACTTCTTTGTCGATATTTTTTCTTTGAAGCGTTTTTTGAAGTGCATTCTGCAACCAGTACCCGATACTTCCTTGTGTCATTGAAACCAAAGTATCAAGAGGCATAGCAGGGTTCTCAGCAGAATCAGCAGCAAGTTGTTGAAGTAACAAGTTACCTACTTGAGGTCCATTACCATGCGAGATAATTACCTCATGTCCTGCTTCAACTAAAACACTTAATTTTTCCGCAGTATCTTGTAAAGCTTTTTGTTGTGCTTGTGCACTTGGATCGTCTGTCAAAATGGCGTTTCCACCTAATGCGACTATAAAACGTTGTTTATCCAATTTTTTATTCCTCCATTTCATTTATAAGTGATTGTAATCCTAAATACATCCCCAATAAGGTATCGTATCCAGATGTATGACCATATTTACCAATCAATTTAATAAGCTGATTGGTATTTAAGGTCTCATTTGTTTCAAAAGCAGATAAGAACGTTAGAAAGAGACTACTAACATATCCAGAAAAAAGAGCATTATAATATGCTTCACTAATATCCGTTGTTTTTTGCACTTTCAGTTTCTCTTTAACATATTCTTGAAAGTTGTCTTTCTCAAGAAAACTTTTTCTGATCATTATAAATCCTGATAGAATATCATCCCCACTTGGGGTTAAACCTTTACCTCTTCCAATCAGGAAAGTAACGGCTTTATTTTTTTCTTCTTCCGAAGATGTAGCGATATTATTCAAGATATCAAAAACAGCTTTCGCTTTTCCATCACATGCTATACCTATTTCTTCTTCAAACGAAACAGCCTTTAAAGATTGAAAGACAGATGTCCCCGCTATAGATTGATCAGCAATATTGATTTTAGTTAATGATAAATCCATTTCGGTGAAATCACTTAGATCTACACTTTCGACACCTTGTTTTGTATAGAACGTAATTTTATCATTTTCGACTTTCACTATATCTTTTGGCCGACATAATTCTAAAAGGGTCCCCATCTTTTTTTTGCCTAATATACATCCGTGGGCAGATAAAGACATCCCTTCTTGAGAAAAATTAATTAATTGATTATTGACCATAATGTTTAAACTTGTAGCAAAAACACTATGAACTTTCCCAATTTGTCGTTTATCAGGAAGAGAAAGAGACAAAAAAGAACTTTTTGTCTCTTTCACAATCATGTTAAATCGTTTAGCCATGATTATTCATCTTCTACTGAAATACCTACTGATTTAGCATACGCAACCAATGCTTTCTCGAAACATCCTAGAGGTGCACGGACAGTTCCTGCACCAACTTGACCTTTACCTGCTTCTTTATGCGCAATACCTGTATTGATTATTGGTGTGACTCCTGTTTCCACAACTTTACGAATATCAATACCTAAGGCTGCACCTTTGAAGTCCCAAGTCGGAATAGACCAGTTAGGGTTGTTTCCTGCAGTAATACGGTCCATTTCATTACTTACATCCAATGCATCCTGGAAGCCACCTGCGCCTACAAAACGTGTTACAGCTGGTGCAGCTACCATAGCCATACCACCAACACCCACAGTTTCTGTAATTGCACTGTCTCCTACGTCAGGGTTACCATCTTCTTCAGAGTAGCCTGTGAAGTATAGTCCCTTAGGATTGTTAACAGGTGCTGTGAACCACTCGTCACCAAGTGCACTCACACGGATACCAAAGTCTTTACCGTTTCTAGATAATGTTGTAACGATTGTTCCTTCTTTAACTTGACGTGCACCATCAACGATTGCTTTACCTGCTGCCATCATAACGTTCAAGAAGAACTGATCAGTATCAGCAAGGAATTGAACGGTATCTTGCTTATCTTTTTCGTCAACGTCTTTGAGTGCAACAATAATAGGCGCAACTTCTTTCAAGAATATCAGGCTGGCCGCATGGTTACGCTGGTGAAACTCATCTCCCATTGTAATAGCACGAGCAATAACAACATTCAGATCAATTCCATTTTCAGTTTCTTTAATAGCTTTGCTTAAAATTGGGCCTAAGACATCTTTCATCCAGTGCAGACGGTTAACAACTTCTTCGTTATATGCTCCGAATCGTAAGACTGCACCGATGCCTTCGTTCATTTGACAATAAGCTGTGTTATCATTTGTACGGTTTTTAACAACGAATACTGGCATATTTGCTGAAGTAATTCCACCCATTGGTCCTACTGCATCAACGTGGTGACAAGGGATAAATTTAACTTCCCCACTACCAAGTAGTTCCATCGCTTCATCTTCAGTTTCTGCCCAGCCTTCAAATAAAGCTGCCCCGATACAAGATCCTTTCATTGGGCTTGTCATATCGTCCCAAGTCATTGGAGGTCCAGCATGTAAAAGAGCTTTCTCTTTCAGCTCAGGGATAACCGTATAAGCAGGTACAACATCTTTTAAGATTGGTGCACTCTTCTTGAAGCGGTCGATTACGCGTTCGTTTTGCTCTTCAATCTCATCCATTTTATCTAATTCATTTAGAATACGGATAAGTTTTTGGTTTCCGCCAGCTCTTGGACGCCAGTCGTATTGAACAGCTTCTCCACCATGTTTCTTAATGACTGAACTGAAGCTTTCAACACCCATGTTAATCACACGAGGTTTTGTTGTTAGCAAGTCAATAACTTTCTCACTTGGCTCAGGTAATGCTGCTTTTTCACCTTTATAGTCCACAGTTGGTTTAGGTGCAGGCGCAAGATCTTTGCCCATAATGTGTAATGCTAAGCGAACAGCTTTCGCGTTACTATCTTCTACAAGCACACCTAGATCTTCTAATACTTGACGTGTGTGGTCGTATTCTTGAGGATCGTTTTGAGTTCCTACAACAGTCGCAATAAATTGTAAGCCTTCATGGTTATTCATTGCTTCTTCAATAGCAGGTTTTAAAGCCTCAGCCATGTCAGGATGTGAACCATAACCTAAAACGACATCGAGTAGAATAACACCCGTATTGTCATCGGCTGCATATTCTTTAATCTTATTTATTCTAACTTCAGGATCAATCATTGGGTGAGGTTTTCCTTGTGTATACATGTCATCACCAAGGTCCATCACTTCGAATCCATTAGTCTTAAGTTTGTATCCTTCTTCTTTAGAAAGTTTTCCCAGTTCAAGCGCTTCAGCAATTAATGTAGCTGCTTCAGAGGCTAATGTTCCGCCTGAATACAATCCTTTAACTGTTTTTCCTTCAGGGATTTTAATGTCTGTATCAGCATTTGTTAATTCTGTTTGGTATGTTTCTTTAACTTTTTCTCCATTTGCTAAATCAACAGCCATACGTGCTGTTTCTTCTAGAGTATAAGCGAAGTGAACATCGCCTTCGTTTTGTTCCGGTTTTTCACCAAGGAAAATCGCAACAACTGGTTTTGAAAGGCTATGAAGCATAGCAACTACTTTATCACGAACTGCTTTTGCAGGTGGCTTAGAAATAGCAACAATCACGTCAACATCAGCTTGTTGATCCATTGCTGATAAAGCATCAAGCATTGTTATTGCGCCAACTTCTTCAGATAAGTCACGTCCACCAACACCAACAGCATTAACAACACCGCCGCCAAGACGATCAATAATTGTTGTTGCTTCTTGAATTCCTGTACCTGACGCACCAACCATCCCAATATTTCCTGGTTTAATAACGTTCGTAAATGCCAATGGCACACTTGAAATCATACCTGTACCTGAATCCGGTCCCATTACTAATAAACCTTTTTCATGTGCTTTTTTCTTCAAGCGTACTTCGTCTTCAATAGATACGTTATCACTGAATACGAAAGCATGTTTATCAGCATCTAATGCGCGCTCAATTTCATCTGCAGCATAAATACCGGGAATCGAAATCAATGCAACGTTAGAATCTGGTAAAGCATCAACCGCTTCACTCCATGTAGCAACATTTTCAAGTGAATCTGAGTCTTTCTTCACAGATAAATCACTTAAATAATTTTCTACTTCTTCCATTACTTTATCTAATACCGCTTCATCGTCTGAATCTATAGCAACAACCATATCGTTAGGTTCCGCATTTGCTACAACATCATTATATAAATCTGCATCTTTGAATAAATCTTTGTTAGCATCAGTACCCATCATTACTTGTGCACTGTTAACCCCATCAACAGTATTGACTGAGTTTGTCAATAGCATAAGGTTGATAGAATCTTGATAACTATTTTCTTTTATTCGTGTGTATATCACTATTATTTCCTCCCTTTGACTTTCTTTGTTAACTATAACAATAACTGACAGCGTATTCACTTGAGCACGCGGATAAACTTTGCCTGACATTTTATCTTTTTTAGATAAGAATAAATCTCTCTTGAATTTATTTATTAATCCTTCTAAATAGTATGCTACTATTAGAATTATACTACTCTAAAAAAGGATGTTATCAAATTGAAAACTGAAGAATATACGTACTCACATCTAAGAGATCTTCCAATAAAAGCATCTTTTTATCGTTGTGAATCAGCCCCCTTGAATAAAACAATTCTTTATTTTCACGGTGGTGGTCTTATCTATGGGTCTCGTCACGATATTTCAGAAAATGCGATTCAAAGCTTTTTAGATGCCGGCTATCATTTCCTGTCTTTTGACTACCCGCTAGCACCTGAAAGTGAGCTTAAAGTTATTTTGCATTCTGTTAAATAAGCTGTCCGTTGGTTCGATAAAGAGGCTTCAAAAACTCTCTCTTTAGAAGGCTCTGAATACATCCTCTTTGGACGTTCGGCAGGTGCTTATCTCTGTTTTCTTATTGCAGCAGATCAAACGTTGAAAGCTCCAAAATGCATTATCAATTTCTACGGTTACAATGCACTCGATTACAATGAGTTTCAGATACCAAGTGCTTATTATTCTAATTATCCAATATTAACTGAAAAAGTTGTTAAAAAAATCATCCAGCCTGTTCCTGTTTCAAACGGTTCTTTACAAACGAGGTTTGCTCTCTATTTATATGCAAGGCAATCAGGTAACTGGATGAACCTATTAAATGTTTCTGAAGATGATATCTCTCAGTACGGACTTAATGAAGGCGCTTTAAATAATTTGCCGCCAACATTTATTGCCCACAGCATCTATGATAATGACGTTCCTTTTCACATTGCACAAAAGCTGCTTAAACAAATACCTAACGCATATCTTTATTCAGTCAATCATAATGACCATGTCTTTGATAAAGACAGCCAGTCTCACTTTTCTAAAAATGTATATTCAGAAATTTTTGACTGGCTGCCACATATCAAATGATTTTTAATTAACGGTAAATTGTAGTTGTTCGAGTATTTTTAACGCTTATGCGACCGTCTTTAATCACATACAAACGCTCTGGTATATCGATGATTGCATGTTCTTTAACTTTTGTATCAAGCAATACTAAGTTTGCTTTATTTCCTTCTGCAATACCATAATTTTCTAATCCTAAAGCTTTCGCTGGATTTGTAGTAATCATTGGTAACACAGTTGGTAAGTCTTTTGCTCCGCCTAAATGGCCAACAGGGATGGCTAGCATAGTTGTTTGAATGATGTCGCCATTTCCGTAAGGAGTAAATGCATTTCGGATATTATTCGTGGCAATACAGACGTTCACGCCACCATCTCTTAATTTTCGAATAGGCGTAACAGCTCTTCTAACGTTGTATTCATCGTTACGAGCGCCTAAGTGTAAATCAGTTGCTGGCAAGGCCATAACGCTGATACCTGCTTCTGCCATTTTTTCAATGATTGGGTTAAGTCTTTCATCAGGAACAGCATGTAGGGCAGTTAAGTGACCTACAGATACACGACCTTGGTAACCTTCTTCAATTGTTTTTTTGGAAAGGTACTCAATCGACATATCATTTGCTTCGTCACTGAAGTCTTGGTGGAAATCGATCGGCTTGTCATATTTTTTAGCGATTTCAAACACTAAGTCAATATGCTCTTGTGCATCTTTATCGTTATAAGGGATACCACCGACAACATCTGCGCCCATTTCCATCGCTTCGTACATCATTTCTTTTGTTCCTGGTTTTTGATAAATACCTTCTTGAGGGAAGGCAACGACTTGAATATCAATAAGATTCTTGTATTCTTCTTTTAATTTCATAATCGTATTGAATCCTGTAAATCCTTGAGCTGGATCAAATTCAGCATGCGTACGTATTTGTGTAACGCCTCTTGGAATAATCATTTCCAGTGCATCTTTAGCACGCTCATAAATATCTTCTTCTGTAAATGTTGGTTTCAATGCAGCAGTGACTTCGATAGCTTCTTTCAAAGTACCAGACATGTTAGGCTTTCTGCCTGCAATCAATGCCTTATCTAGATGGATATGTCCTTCAATCATTCCTGGGATAAGAACGCGACCTTCAGCATCGATAACTTTTTCTGCTGAATCAGAAACTTTTTTACTAATTTCTTTGATTATGCCATCTTTAATGCCAACATCAACTGTTTCCTCATTGTCATTCAATCGTGCATTCTGTATAAGAATATCTAAGTTCATTTTTCTCCTCCTAGTTTTTTAAAATAATATTGGTTATGCAAAGATAAATGCAATAACAAGTAGTAAGACAGATGATAATCCAATCCATTTAACGTTCCCTTTAACAATATCTAAAATTGGAACTTGGAAACCAGATGATAGTGCCTGCATTGTAATGTTTACGAAACTCATTTGGCTTCCTAAACCAACACCCATTGTTACTAAACCTATAGCCAATGGTGAGAAATTCAATGCAATAACAACTGGTAATATCAACGTTAGAATAGATCCAACGTAAGCACCGGCTGGAATACCAATCAAAATACCAGCTAAAACAGCAACGGGGACCACAATGACATCTGGAGCTTGCTGTGTCACGTTAGCAATCAGTGTAAACACACCCGTTTGAGCTACGATATTGATGAATGTCAAGAAGATACCAACTTGGAACAAACGTGTCAGGATGTATGAAGAACCATCGATCATCGCTTCGCCTGTTTCGTTGAAGTTGAACTTTGTACAAACAACAATTAATAGTAACGTAATAACTGTGTATACTAATGGGTTAATTAAGTTCATTCCTGTTACATCATTTAGCAATGGACCAAAGATAACGGCAGATAATAAGAAGATAGCAGGTAAGGTCATTACGAATAATTTACCTGATGAAAGATTAGAATATTCTTCTGACTCATCTTTTTTAAAGCCGATATCTCGACGTTTTGTTCCGAAGAATGCTAGCAGTACTGCTGCTACGACAAAGAACAACGTGTACGGACGCATCGTTGCAACGTATTCAGTTACTGGGAAGCCACCTAATTCAGAAACAACACTAGACTCCAATGAAGCTGGAGATGTTGTAAATGATACTGCCGCTGCTAATGACATCCCTGCAATTAATTCAGGTACAACACCAACTGCTGCGAAAGCTAATGGAGCGATAACGATAGCACTTCCGCCGCCAATTCCTGACATGTAAGTAGCTGCTGCTAAAAGAATGACCAAGAATCCTGAAACGAATTCGACTTTTCCTTTCGTTCCTCTTTTGGCTAATTCCAAGGATGCAGAATAGCCTCCTGATTTGAACACTGCCATCGCTACCGCTGAGTTAATGATAGGAACAGTAATCGTCAGCATAGTAGGTATAGCACTAAGCAACTCTTGGTTGACTTCCGGTATAGTAATACCTACTAGAAGCATGGCTATTACACCACCTGCCAGTCCTGCAAAGATCATATCAACTTTCAGGAATAAGAGCACAAGTATAAGAATCAATGGGACAAGAGCTAATAATGCATTAAATCCAGATGGTGCTTCAATGGTATCGATCCCTTGCGCAAAAACATTAATATCTGAAGCGATAAATGTTATGAAAAATGCTATAGGCCATACCAACTGTTTAATTTTTTTCAACATAAATAATTCCCCTCACTTTTAATAAGAATTTTAAAGCACTTACATTATTTCAATATATAAATCTACCAACATGCAGCAATCCAACCTTCTTACCCTCAACCTCTTTCACTTTTGTAGTTAAATAAAATGTGTAGACCCAAAATATAAATCAAGCGCTTGCGATGAAATTGCTTTTCCACCACTCATTTATTCTACCATACGCTAAAACCCTTACAAAAACTTTAGCTTTTTTGATATAGAAATTGAGCGCTTTATATTTTTAATTCTTATATATTAAGAATCATTAATAAGTATAACGAATTTACTTATTAATTATCATGGATATATAAGAAAATATAGACCGTAATTTTATCCACTCTGGACAATCCTTCTATTTGTTTATACAAAAGTTCTTGAAAATACGCTTTTTACAATCTATGAACTATGACCCCAAACAATTTAACTGATGAAGCTAGATCATACGCACATCAATGCGCTGCTATATAAACTAAATAGTACGCTTTAATGAATTTTATTTTCCCGAAAAATACTAATTTCACCCTGTTTATTCTATCGTATTTTTTGACAATTTAAGCGCTAACACTTTGTGAAAGCGTTAAACTTTTTGTTAATCCTCTCTTTTAAAACATTATCAAAATAGGCATGTTCACTTTTGAAAATTGATTTTTTTCACAAACAAACTCTAATCAAGATTTTACGATGTAAATATCTAGAAAACACGTTATTTCTTTTCCACTTTTTGTCAATTATTTGGTTATGAAATTATCCGATTAGGGTAAAGAATTATTAAAAAGATACATGTAGAATGAAAACACAAGTTTTTTTGAAAGGAGGATATTCTGTAACGAAATAAGAGAAACTACTCACATACATATAACTTTTTATGAATTATGCTTTATATTTTTTGATATTAAGTTTTCAAGTCATAGTCGAAATTTTATTTAAATAAAATATGTATTTAAAGTAGATCCCCTCTTATGATTAAGTTAAATATGTAAGATAATTTGAAAGGTGGAATTTTTTTGAATAAAAAAGAAGCAGTATCAGTATCTAATAAATATTGGATTCGTGTTGTCGCTCTAAGTTTTGTAGGTTGGATACTAATGTATGCAACACGTACAATTTTTAACCCGCTTATGCCAGTTATTGGTGAGGAATTTGGATTAAGTAACGCAGACTTAGGTTTGGCAAACAGTATCTTCTTCCTGACTTATGCCATTGCTCAGATTCCTTTGGGTGCATTAGGTGATAAAATTGGTCGTCGTTTTGTTATTATGATCGGATTTTTACTCTTCGGTGCAATGACTTATGCAACAGGTTTAGCAACGACCTTTGTAATGTTCTTATTCATCCGTGCCGTTGCAGGTATCGGCCGAGGTTCTTATTATGGACCTCAATATGCGCTATCAACTGAAGCTATCCCAACACGTCGATTAACTCTTGGTACAGCTATTATTAATAGTGGTATGGCATTTGGTACTTCAGGTGGTTTCTTACTCTCAAGTTACTTGGTTTTAGAAAACGGTGAACACTGGAGCCGTCCATTCTTCATCATGGGTGTTCCAACTATGATTATTGGTCTATTATTTTTCTTTGTATTAAAAGAAAAAGTTGTTCGACCAGAAGATCAAGGTAACTTACAAGATCAAGCTAAGCAGTCTAAACCAGAAGAAAATGATGATTCAAGCAACATTTCTCTTAAAGCTATTTTTGGTAACAAGAGCTTACTTGCAGCATTCATTCTTTGTTTTGTTAGTATCTATGCGAACTTCGTTGTTCTTACATGGTTACCAACTTTCTTAATTGAAGAACGTGGATTTGTCGGTTCAAGTGTTGGTTTCATTTCTTCACTCGTTCCTTGGGCTTCAATCCCTGGGGCTTTATTCTTTGCAAGCCGTGCAGACAAATTGGGTAGCACTAAAAAATTAGTTTATATCCTAATGCCACTTGCTTTAATCTCTGTATTCTCAATTGCTTTCGTTACAAACCGTACACTATTAATTGGAATGCTTGTATTATATGGATTCACTGGTAAATTAGCTATGGACCCAATCTTAGTTGCTTATGTAAGTAAACATGCACCGCGTAAATCACTCGGTACAGCTTTAAGTGCATATAACTTTGTTGGGATGTCAGGTGCAATCTCTGCTCCTTACGTTACTGGTTATTTAGCAGATAAGTTAGGTTCAATGCAAATTGGATTCTACGTTGCAGCAGTCATGATGATTGTTGGATTAATAGCCTTTGCACTTATGGCAAAAGAAACATCTAAAACAGAAACGCTATAAAAACGATTCTGAATTAAACAAACTATTGTTAAGCGAGTTGAGGAGTCTTGAAATCTCATCAACTCGCTTTTTATTTAGGCGCTTTATATCGATAAGTGCAAAAAAAGGAACGAGGTTATATAACCTCGTTCCTTTTTTCATAGTCCGTTATTCATTTATAATGCTCTAAAGAGCGTCACCGGATAGCGCGTCAATCGTTTGGTCGTCGCCGCCACCTTCAATATCAATATCATAAATCGTTTGATTATTTTCTACTTCCAGTTCCCACTCTTCCACGTAACCGGATCCGCTTGCTTCAAGTGCTGCATCCATGGCCTCTTTTGGCATAATTATTTCTTCTATATTAATTGTATTCTCTTTGTCAGTATCTTCTTCTTTTTCTTGCTCAAAGGTTTCACTAGTGTCTGCATCTATATTTAATTCATAGTTGAACTCTCCGTCCCAACCATCGATTGAATACATATATCGGCCAGAATCTTCGTCAAATTGAATGGATTCAATATTAATGTTTTCTGATTCAAATGTTTCATAAAAAACATCGACTGCATCGTTTAGGGAAACAGAAAAATCAAGCGCTTCTATCCCTTTCACATCCACCTGATTCATATCGTCATTCGTTGTATCTTCTGTTGTTTCATTATTCTCTGTGACTTCAGTATCATCTGTCATGTCTGTCGTTTCAGTAGTTTCTTCCCCACCACATGCTGAAAGTACAAGACCTGCTGATAAAGAAAGCACACCATATTTTGCTATTTTAAATTTAGCCATCCGAATTTCCTCCTAAAATGAATGTTTCATCTTTTCACACTTCCATCTTACCAAGAATGTTTGGGATGTTCATTTAAAACGATTATGTTCCTAAGAGATACATGCCGAGATAAACGTTTATTATTTCTTTATTACCAACTGAATTGCTTTTTGTATTTTTTCATTCTGTTCTTCTTGATTCATTGAAGGATTCTCAATACACTCTTTCAAGTTTTCTGCGACAATCACACCCATGATACGATCTATACTTGAGCGAACCGCTGATAATTGAGTAACGACATCTGAACACTCTTTTTCTTCCTCTAGCATACGTTGGATCCCTCTAATTTGTCCTTCTGTTCGTTTAAGTCTATTATGAATACTTTTATCGCATTTCACCATCTTACTCTATCTCTCCTCTCCAGGCTGACATGCCTCCCATTATATTTGTGACGTTATATCCATTGTTGCCAAGATAATCGCTGGCCACTGACGAACGACTCCCCGACTGACAAATAATATAATTTTCTTTGTCTTTGTCTATTTTATCTAAATGCTGACCAAAGTCACTCAAAGGCGTGTTGATAGCCTTTGGAATATGACCGGAAATAAACTCTCCTCTTTCTCTTACATCTATAATATTTATTTCTTCTTTTTTCTGTTTTTGCTGAAACTCATCCATACTTATTGATTTATACATGTTCAATCTCCTCGGGTTTTACAGTCTGATACAGTGCAAAAGCACCATCTAAGTTTTTAACTTTATAGCCAAGTTGTTTGAGTAAACGTTCACCAATATAACTCCTTTGGCCACTTCGACAACTGATAACATAGCTTGTGTTTTTATCCAGTTCATCTACACGATCACGCAAATCATTTAAAGGAATGTTAATTGAATCAGGAAAGCGTCCAAATTCTTTTAGCTCTGCTTCGCTTCGCACATCTAATAACACTGATCCCTTTTCAAGCTCATTATTTAATTCATGCCACTGCACTGAATCACTCAAGCCTTCAATAATGTTAAGTGCAGCATAGCCGATCATATTAACTGGGTCTTTTGCTGAACCAAATGGTGGTGCATAGGTAAATTCAAGCTCAGGCAAGTCTTGGACCTTTAGTCCTGCTTTTATAGCCGTTGAAAGAATATCAATACGTTTATCGATACCTTTTTCGCCTACTCCTTGGGCGCCATAAAGCGTTCCATCATTTGGATTAAAGACTAATTTCAATGTAACATCTGTTGCCCCTGGATAATAACCTGCATGATCCTTACCTAGCGCGTGGACAGTTGCAACATTTAAGCCGTTCGATTTAGCCATACGTTCACTTAAACCCGTTGAAGCTGCCGTAAGTCCGAATGCGCGAACAATGGCTGTACCGATACTTCCCTTATTTTCGCGTTTCATTCCCATGATGACATCAGCTACCTGACGCCCTTGACGATTAGCTGGTGAAGCAAGTGATATCAAAGCATCATCACCTGTCACTTGATTCTTAACGATAATGGCATCGCCAACTGCATAGATATCAGAGATATTTGTTTCATACTTTTCATCCACTAAAATACCGCCTCTTAGACCTAATGCGATACCGGCAGATTCAGCCAAACTATTTTCAGGCTTCACACCCACAGACATAACTGTCATATCTGTTCCCAATTCGCTTCCATCTTCTAATATGACACGTTTTCCTTTGTCTTTAAAAGCGACGGCTGATTGAGACGTCAATACTTTAACACCTTTTTCTTCTAGCTCACTCTCGATAGACGCTGCCATTTCTTCATCTAATGTCGGTAGTATTTGTGGAACCTTCTCCACAAGGACAACTTCCATACCTCTATGCTTGAGATTTTCTGCCATTTCGATGCCGATATAACCCGCACCTATAACAACGGCTTTTTTAGGGTTTTTATTATCAATACGCTTCATTATTTTATCTAAATCGGGTACATTTCTTAGTGTGTAGATATTTTCTGCTTCCTTTATTCCCTCAATAGGCGGAACAAACGGTTTGGCTCCAGGTGAAAGAATAAGCTTATCATAGCTTTCAGTCAAAACCTCTCCATTATGTTCAACCGTTACCTTTTTATTTTCTGCATCAATCGAAACCACTTCATGATGCGGTCTTACATCTAAGCGAAAACGATCATACAGTGCTTCAGGCGTCTGGACCAGTAATTGATCTCGGTCTTCGATTTCTCCTGATACGTAATAAGGTAATCCACAGTTTGCAAAAGAGACATAAGGTCCTTTTTCAAAAACAATAATTTCTGCCTGTTCATCTAAACGACGCAAACGGGTAGCGGCTGACATGCCACCAGCTACTCCTCCAACAATAATAACTTTACTCATTTTATAATTTTCCTCCTCTTACTTTTCCATTCCATTGGTTCATTCCACCACGGACATTAATAACTTGATAATCCTTTTTTTGTAGTACTTTGGCTGCACGTTTACTTCTCATCCCGGATTGACAGATAACATAGATTGTTTCATTTGTCTTATTTTTATATTGCCCTATTTTATTTAGTGGATAATTTTTGGCGCCTGAAATATGCCCCTGCCGGTATTCTCCTCCAGTCCGTACATCCAATAAAACGGTCTTGTTATTTAGCTCTTTTTCTAGCTGATTCGTTGAAATACTTGGTATTCGATTGAATAGTTTAAACATAAATAACCTCTTTTCATTAATCTTCGTAAATATACCCCTACCGGTATATTAATTCTTCTAACCTACTTTGTCAAGAATGATTCGTCTATCTTCGCATTATTTTCAACATTCTACGCTATACTAGTATTAAAGAAACTATAGGAGGAGCATTTATGAAGAAGAAAACGAAATGGCGTTTACTTGGTGTGACTGGTTTAACTACAGGTATTCTCGCGTATGCAAGTACATACTTTTATAAAACAGCTGTGGGAATCAGTAAAAAAGAATTCGTTGCTGAATATAGTATGGAAGAAATATATCCAGATGATCCCTGGATGAAGGAAAAACAATGGTACCAAACAGTAAAAAAAGAGGTAGTAACGCAACAGGCAACAGATGGCTTACTTCTTTCAGGCCAGTTTATCCCAGCTAAAGAAAAGTCTAAGAAAGTAGCTATTATTGCTCATGGTTATAGCGGTAGTAACCGTGATATGGCACCCTGGGCAAAATTATTTTATGATCTTGGTTTTAACTTGCTTCTCCCTGATGCTAGGGGGCACGGTGAAAGCGAGGGCGATTATATCGGCTTTGGCTGGCACGAGAGAAAGGATTACACTCTCTGGATTGAACAGATGATTGCACGTTTTGGTGACGAGGCAGAGATTGCTTTATATGGCCTGAGCATGGGCGGCGCTACCGTTATGAATGTGAGCGGTGAAAACTTACCAAAAAATGTTAAAGCTATCGTAGAAGACTGCGGATATAGTTCTGTTTCCAAGGAAATGGCACACCAATTAAAAACGATGTATAAATTACCCCAGTATCCACTCATCCCTCTGACTAGCTTTGTGACGAAACTAAAAGCAGGTTTTTGGTTTGGAGAAGCTAATCCGCAAGTTCAAGTACAAAATAGTCAGACGCCAATGCTGTTTATTCATGGCGAAAAAGATGATTTTGTCCCTACGGATATGGTTTACGATGTCTTTGATGCAGCCAGAGTACCAAAAGAACTTTATGTTGTTCCAGAAGCTGGTCATGCCTATGCGTATGTTACAAATAAATCGGAATATCGTCGACGCGTCACAAATTTCTTAGAGAACTATTTTTCATAACATACTAAAAACACCAGAACGTTTTTGTTCTGGTGTTTTTAGTGCTTATTTTTAATTTATTTGATTCTATTTATATTACTAATCATTAAGGAATGTACCTACTCTTTCAAAGTCAAATAACGATACAAACTATTTTCAATTGGTTTTTCCAATTTTAAATGCAGTGTTACTACATTCTTCTTTTTCCCCTCTTGCGTTGTTTTCTTTATTTCTTCAATTGTGTTTTGAATTGGTAAAACTTCTCCTAAATAGTAGAAGTCACTTCCCTCATCATCTGATTTTTTTACAAATAGATGGTATGTCCATATTGATGGACTTTTCAATTTTTCTATTTCTGGAGACCTTAATGTCCGCGGTGACTTAGTAAACCACTTCATAGTACTAGCATCCAGCAGTTCATCTTCGTAAGCCATCAATGCACCACTAAAATTTTCTCCTTTTTCTAAGGTAACAAAGATGACGAATACTCCATTTTTTGCTGTATACCCGCCAATATTCTGATCAACCATTTGTTCCTTCCAATTCAAAAGCTTTAGAACATCCTTTCTCTTATATTTTTGATAAACGGTCAACTGTTTTTTTGTATTAAATTTTTCAGAATTTAAAAGAGCTGTTTCAAGTATATCTATAAATAATTTGTAGAAATATGTGTCAGCTAATGCCAACTTGAAAGATGCAGTGAGTTCTATTTTATTTTCAGCCTCTAAAATAAACGGAGCATCACCAAATGTCTTTTTTGTCATACCAGTGAAGAAACTTAAGTCTAACGTTCGGATTATAGATGATATTGTTTCATCACTACATAATAATCCTAAACTCCCATACCATTTTTGCAATGCATTAACAGAAATATATTCACGCTCATTTTTTTGATGTATATTTATCAGTTTCTCTAATAATAAAACCTCATGAGGTCTCATTCCAGCAAGAAATTCCCGTGTAGCAATCATCAGATAGTGTTGTTGACTATCATTTAATACTATTTCATTTTCCTTCAAACTTTCTAAAAAGCCATAATAACTCTTCTTTTTTTCAGCTAATAGTATGGGATCAATCACGTTCTGTTCTTTGAAATCCTTTAAATAAGGAACTCTTCCGAGACGGTTATAAAGGAGGGCGTAAGCTTTTTTTAGCTCTTTGATGGCATCCATCTTTGTATTATTAATAGAGTCGAAAATTTGCTTTTTTGCTATCTCTTCAAAATTTATAGATGATACGCCTGAAATAAAATCAGTATCATATGTATCTTTTCTCACCTTGTTTTTATTTCTAGAAACATCCCCTGATAAAGCCATAGGAATTAAGTAATTATTCTTATAATTTCCTATGAAATCAATGACGGTTACATAGTCTTTTGAAGGATCTTTACGTAGACCTCTGCCAAGTTGCTGAATAAAGATAATACTTGACTGAGTATTCCTCAGCATAACGACTTGGTTAATTTTGGGTATATCTATTCCCTCATTAAAAATATCCACCGTAAAGATATAATTGATTTCTCCTTTTTCTAAACGCTCAACTTCGAATTCTCGTTTTTTTAGATTGTCTTCACCAGATAAATAAGCACTTGCTATACCTTTCGCATTGAATTGATCTGCAAGTATTTGAGCTTCTTTTTTTCGGCTACAAAAAATAAGCCCCTTCGCATTATTGCCTGAACAGCCGTAGTAATTAAGTTTGGATAAAAGGTACTCCACACGTTCTTCTTCAACAAGATCAGAAAAATCTGTTTCTTCAGAAATCAGTTCTCCATTTTTTTCAAAATCAGTAACTCCGAAATAATGAAATGGACATAACATATCCTCTTCCAGCGCTTCCTGGAGACGAATTTCATAAGCGATATTATAGTCAAACAGTTCAAATATATTGAAATTATCTGTTCGCTCTGGGGTTGCGGTCATTCCTAGAAGAAATTGGGGAGAAAAATAATCAATAACTTTGTGATAAGATTCAGCTCCGGCTTTATGTACTTCATCAATCAAAATATAATCAAAGGCATTTGTTGAAAACTGACTATGTATGGATTCTTTCGAAAGTGTTTGAATTGTTGCAAAAAGATACTTGGCATCATGGTCTTTGCGTGTTCCAGACAATATCCCATAGTCTGAAGAAGGACCGCCAAGGATCTTTTTATAATCCTCTTGTGCTTTATTTAAAATTTGTTCACGGTGAACGATAAATAAAACACGCTCAGGCGAAAACTGGTTGACATCAAAAGCTGAAAGAAAGGTTTTTCCTGTTCCGGTTGCCGATATCACAAGACCTTTATCCGCACCACGCATTCTAAGTTCACGTAAATTTCTAAGTGCTTGCTTTTGCATCATATTGGGACGAATATAAAGAGGGGCTTCTTCTATTAATGATTCCTTCAAGTCCACTTTTGGATTGTAGTTATTCTGATAATCATCAATCCATTTCTTCGTTAATATTTCAGCTTGCTGCCATTCATCTTCCATATGATTCCCAATATCCTGGATCATCTGTCCATGTTTATAAGAAGTTAGTTTTACATTCCATTCATAATTTATTTTTAACGCTCGCATAGTTAAATTCGAACTACCTATTATAAATGAATGATGTGATTTTTGTGTAAATAAATATCCCTTTGAGTGGAACCCTTCTTTATTTGAAATACGGACCTCTACATTTGGAATATTAAGTAAATCACTGAATACGTCCGGCTTGTTAAACGCTAAATAAACAGATGTTAAAATACGACCTTTGATACCCTTCTCATGTAAATCAGCTAACTGAGTTTTCAATGACGCTAACCCATCCTGAGTAACAAAAGCAACTGAGAAGAAAAAATCTGTACACGTATTCAATTCTTCGTGTAAAACGTTCAGCATAAATTCTTTTTTTGAGGCATCATTAATAATTAAATACGGGTCATAATATGAACCTTGAAGCTGATTATCAATAAATGCTTTCTTTAATGAACGCGTGAGCATATCCGTCATATTTAGATTCCCTCTTTCTTCAGTTTGTCCACGATCGGAATATCAGCTGGTGCCCAGCTTAATTTATCCAAGTCGTCTATCTCTAGCCATTTCACAGTCTGATGTTCAGTTAAAATAGGTGTCCCTTTTATGAGCTCACATCTATAGGCTGATAAATGAACGCGTCCAAAATCATAATCATACGTAACTTTTTTAAATAATTGATCAGATGCCCTTATATCCATCTTAAGTTCTTCATTGATTTCTCTCTTCAAAGCTTCTTGATGCGTTTCTTCTCCTTCAATTTTCCCACCAGGAAATTCCCATAATCCAGGAAGAGACATCTTATCACTTCTTTGTGCACATAAAACCTTGCTTTGAGATTTTATTATTGCACCTACTACATAAATTTCTTTCATCACATACACTTCCCTATTTAAGTATTCTTTATACATGCATTCGTTTTTCCAGTTCGCTGATTACAGCGCGTCGATGTTTGAAAAAGACAGCTACCGACATGAGAAGACTTAATAGGACAGACAAGAGACTTGGTAGTAAAAAGACAACCCAATCCAAGATTAAAAATACTGCTGGTATCAAGCCTATAATCGCTGCAAGTTGGAGATATAGAATATAATCTTTTGCTTTCAAATTCACTAGTTGAATAGATATGAACATTGAAAGTAAGGCTGAGACACATACTATTGGAATCACAAAAGTTAAAGACCACCCAAGCCAGCCGTTGATATAGTCAAAGTACAAACTTATGATGGAAATCAAAAAGAGAATATACGCGATACCTTTCACTATATTACGACGTTTCCTCACTATAACAACCATCATCAGCCACATGATCATAATACCAAAAAGGACATACTCAAGATTAAAGAATTCAAAGCGCCAAATAAAATGAGCTATGGAATAGAGCAACGTTATCAAGACTGAAGCTAGGCTGAGTATATATCGAATTTTTTTACGATTAAATCTTAGAGGGATATCTGGAAAATCCGTTTCTTCTCGTTCATCGCATTTTTCCATTTTCAAATCGCTCTCACAAAGTGGACATGTTGACCACTCTCCCTTTAAATCCGCATGGCACTCCGGGCAATGTTTCATTACTCATTTATCTCCTCTCTGGATACTTTATTCACATCCATTGTCACATCAATCTCTCTTTCTGTTAGTAGGCGCACAAACTCTCGATGAATATCGGTTTCAATGAACGGACTCGTAAAGCATATAGATAACACTTCTCTGTAACTCATCAAACAGAACTGGGGACGGACGGCAGATGTGTAAAAAAATGTCTGCTTCACATATTCTTCCATCCCTTCCGGTAATTGAACGCGTCCCAAATTAGACATAGCGACGGTTATGTTCTTATTATTGAAATAATTTACTGCTTTTAACACACCATCTTTTAGCGGACGAGGCGCAATACGAATGAGTGGATAAAATTCGAATCTCATGAATCTTTTCAAGCGTTTTTCAAGTGCTTCTTTTTTTAAACGTGATTGCAGTTGCTTTTTCAACACAGTACATAAACCATCTAAATGATCTTCCTGGTCTGGTTTAAATGTATAAGAAACAACGGTTGTACTAAAAAAATTCCTAACTGAGACCGATGGGAAGAATTGTCTCAAATTAATAGGTATTGAGGTCGTAACCGTAACATCCTTGGATTTATTTTTACTTGCCTGATAAACAGCCAACATATACAAAGCAGTCATGTAAACAGTTAAAGAAACATTTTCAACACGCGCTAAATTCAATACACCAGTCAAAGAAGTACTCAACTCAATGACGCGTTGTCTGTGGTCAGGTGTTTTCTCGCCTCTAATATGGTACACAGCTGATGCTCTGGGTTTCTTCTCTACTTTTTCATCTCCACTTGCTGTTTCTATATCTTTATATCTCTCTAGAGGCCTCATACTCGCCTCGATGGTCGCATACTTTTTCTTTTTGCTGAAATACCGTTTGAAGCTATCCTCTAAGTCCGCTTTTTCTCGTCTTTCCGGTTTATCCATAGATTCGAGCTGTTTAGCTTGTCTTAACCTAACGTATTCAGCCAAGAGGTCTTCAAAGAACCATAACGCGCCTGTCCCATCTGTCAAAGCATGAAAGACTTCGAGGTGTATACGGTCCTTATAATAAAGCACGCGAAAAAGCAATTCTCGCCTATCGTAGTGGTATAGTGGCGAACAAGGGGGAGCCGTTTCTGGTTTCACCTTGGGTAGACCTTCATCCTCCTCTAAATAATACCAAAAAAGCCCCCGTCTTAAGACGTTATGAAACAAAGGATAGGCTTTATACGTCTCTTTTAAAGCAGATTGAAGTAAAACAGGATCGACTATTTCTGTCATTTCAGCAGATAAGCGAAAGACTTTCGTATCTGTTTCATTTTTGGCAGCTAAAAAAATATTGGAAGCATGATCAAGCCTAACCCATTTTTTCTCCTCCATAGCTGCACCTCCTTCTATCTGATTAAAAAATCATCCATTACTTTCAATGTTTCCTCTACCGGTTCAGTAAATGTTGGGTAATTAATAAATCCATGAACACTATTCAAAACGCGGTGAATGTTCACTATATTCCCTGCTTTTCTTAAGGCTTTTCCATACGCTTCACCCTCATCACGCAAGGGATCATATTCAGCTGTCAGCACTAATGTTTCTGGCTGCTCAGTCAAATCTTCCGCCATTAATGGGGATATCAAAGCCGTTTTTCTTTCGGATAAATCTGGACTGTATAATTCCATAAACCCTTGAATCTTCTTTATCGTCATACCGTAATCATAGCCGTTCGTTTTGATTGATTCAAAAGGTGAGTTCTCCGTATGATCCCAGTAAGTCACTGGATATATTAAAACTTGTTTTTTAGGCATCCTTTTTTGACGTTTCTTGAAAAGCAATGACACAACGGCTGCTAAGTTCCCCCCAGCAGAATCCCCCATAATGATCCAGTCTTCCTCCTGTTCGCCTTCCAATGGTGTGAGTAAAACTTCCGCAACGCGATAAACATCCTCCAAGCCGGCTGGAAAAGGATTTTCCGGAGCCAGACGGTAATCAACAGAGTAAACGACGCGTCCGAGGTGATCCGCTATATTAACGCACGCGCGCGTATAATAGTCAATATCACCAGTAACCCAGCCCCCTCCATGGATGTAGAGTATAGGTTCTGGGTGTTTTTTTTGCTTAGGGTAAAAAATACGTACAGGTATTTCATGGTCTTTATTTATTGAATAAATTTTTTCATCCAATATACGGTAGCGAGCCGATGGTGCACTAGAAAAGAGTTTTTGCATTTTTCTAACCCACTGGTAGTCTTCCTGCATATCAATACGCGGTGAGGAAGCTAGGCGTAATAAAAATTTAAATACTGGGTTCATATTTTCCCCTCATTATCGTAAAATAGTATTCTTTGTTTATATTTACTTTAAAGTATACCAAAAATAAACCTTTATTTTTCTAATTGTATTTAATTAACCTACGTTTTGAATAAATTTCATAGTTTATGCGATGCCTCCTTTTATAAAGATACTTAAACTTTACCCTGCTCGAACTTTCAAGTATACTGTAATATATAAAAGGACAAAAAACACCTTTTACATACTCTTTAGCATTTAGAAAGTGAGGTTAGTTATGATGGAAAAAAATACTCCCGAACAAACAGAAATAGAGAAAGAAGTCTTATCACGTGTTGCTCAAACCTTTAAAATACTAGGCGACCCAACGCGTATTCGGATCCTGAATCTACTTTCTAAAGAAGAGTTATCTGTTAATGAAATCGTTGATAGACTGGGACTCAAGCAATCCAATGTGTCTCACCAACTAAAGGCCCTCAGAAATGTTCAATTGGTAAAATACCGCAGAGAAGGAACCACTGTGTACTATTCCTACGATGATGAACATGTCATCAATACACTTGAGCAAATGGTTAATCATGTAAGACACTCTTAAAAGAACCTAAAATTTTTCAAGAGAACGCCTTAAACATTATTATATTGTAATATATTAATGTATACTGGTATTACAGATAAAATCACTCTCTAAAATTTACTTTTTCACATTTAATTATTAACTTTATAGTAATCGAATAAAAAATGGAGGATATAGCACAATGACTGATTCAGAAACAGAACATCATCATGAACATACCGTTCACCACACAGAACATGACCATAATCATGGGAAGGCACCTATAGTACTGTATTTCATTGGTTTGATAGTGGCTGCTACTGCATTATTTTTGAGCAATAACCAGCCATTCATAAAAAATGCCCTTTTTGCTCTAGCTTCTCTATCCGCTGGTTATCATGTTGTTATTCTTGAGGGTATAGGAGAAACCATTCAAAACACTAAAAAAGAAGGCAAATTTTCTCCTAATTCACATATTTTAATGGGTTTAGCTGCAATTGGCGCTTCCTTGATCGGTAGTTTCTGGGAAGGAACCCTTTTAATTCTTATCTTTTCTGGAGCACATTTTTTGGAAGACTATGCTGAAGGAAAAAGTAAGAGAGAGATATCCAATCTGCTTGAAATGAATCCAACAACAGCACGTTTAATAAAACCTAATGGAGATACAAAAACAGTTGACGTAAGTGAATTAGACATTGGTGATCAACTAAAAGTGTTAAATGGTGACCAAGTTCCCATCGACGGTACCGTTCTCTCTGGCACGACGTCTATCGATGAGTCCTCAATCAATGGTGAAAGTATGCCAAAAGAAAAATCAGAAGGAGACACCGTGTTTGCCAGTACGATTAACGGAACAGGCTCTTTCACCATGAAAGTAACCAAGAAAAGTGATGACACTGTTTTCTCTAAAATTGTCCAACTTGTTGATCAAAACCAGACCAATCAAACGAAAGCAGCAAGTATTATTCAAAGATTCGAGCCTAAATATGTTAACTTTGTCTTAGTTGCCGTACTGCTTGTCATTATACTTGCCCCCTTCTTATTTAACTGGACATGGTCAGAGAGCATATACAGAGGGTTAGTCCTTTTAGTCGCTGCATCCCCCTGTGCTCTCGCGGCTGCTACTGTTTCAGTGACATTATCAACCACTTCCAACTTAGCAAAGCGTGGCGTTTTATCTAAAGGAAGTACGTATTTATCTCAGTTAGGCGCTATTAAGGCCATTGCTTTTGATAAAACAGGAACGCTTACTAAAGGAAAACCAGAAGTTACAGATGTCTACTTTAACGATTCTGTAAACAAAGAAACGATGATTGATATTGTAGTTGCAATGGAAAGCGAATCAAATCACCCTTTAGCAACAGCTATTCTTGAAAAATTCGAAGCGACTAATAAATACGATATAGACGTTGAAAACCAAATAGGTAAAGGTCTAGAAGGAGTATATAATGACAAAGTGTATCGCATAGGTAAACCTACTTCTTTTGAAAATGTGTCTCAAGAATATAGGCAGTTGAATGAACAATGGGCTGCTGATGGGAAGACGGTCGTTTATATATCAGAAGATGAACACGTCATAGGTCTTATAGCCTTAATGGATGTTCCCAAAGAAGGCACTAAAGAGGCTATTGAGTACTTTAAGTCTCTGGATATTCATACTACCTTAATAACTGGTGACTCTGAAATGACCGGAAAAGCTGTCGCAGAACAATTAGGTCTTGATGAAGTGATCGCCAATGTATTACCAGAAAATAAATCAGCCATTATCAACGAACAAAAAGAGAAATTTGGAACAACAGCGATGGTCGGCGATGGTGTGAATGATGCACCGGCCCTTGTTAGTGCAGATGTCGGCATAGCCATGGGAGAAGGAACAGATGTCGCAGTAGATGTGTCAGATATTGTTTTAATGAAAAACGACCTATCCAAATTAGTTAACTCGCATAAGATTGCCAAAAAAATGAGTCGCGTTATCTGGCAGAATATTTTTCTATCAATGGCTGTCGTTATATTTTTAATTATCGTCAGCATGCTTCAGCTAACTGACATTGCACTCAGCGTCATTATTCATGAAGGCAGTACCTTAGTTGTTATACTAAATGGTTTAAGGCTCTTAGCCTCTAAGTAATCCATTAAATACGATATAACTAAAAATATCACTATTTCATCACACGCACTAAAAGAAAGGAGATCATATGCAGAATCTCAATCGACGCGCAAAACAACTAGAGTTCGCAACATTCGGCATGGGTTGCTTTTGGGGTCCTGAAAGTCAATTTGGCCAATACAGCAGTGTTATTCATACACGTACAGGCTTTGCTGGAGGCACATCTTCAGAGCCAACTTACAGAAATATGGGGGACCATACAGAAACAGTTCAAATAGCGTTCGATTCTACACTATTGTCTTACGAGGATATTTTAAGAATTTTCTGGGATAGCCATGATGCTTTTAAGGATCGATACTTCAAAGAACGCCAATATATATCCCTTTTAATCGTTCATTCCACTAAACAATTACGCATAGCAGAAAAAGTAAAAAATGAGCTTGAAAATAAGTATGGAAAAACGATACAAACGGAGATTCAATTTGATGTACCCTTTTATCCCGCTGAAGAACGCCATCAAAAGTACTTTTTGAAACGCTTTGAAAAAGCAATGACTTCGCTTCTTCCTTTATTTAATGACCATACAAGCTTTGCCCATTCCACAATCGCGGCACGCTTAAACGGATTTGTTAAAGAACACGGCCGATTAGATGCCATTAAAAACGAACTCTCTGAGTGGCAGCTCACCCAAAAGGAAGAAGCACTCCTTCGAGAAATGCTCGCAACCATTCGTTGGTAAGTCATTTTTATAAGTTTAAACCCCCACCCAAACATAGGCACATGTCCTACGTTTGGGTGGGGCTCAGTTTATAACATCATAACTAGTCAAACCAGCCTTTTTTCTTGAACCAGTAAAATAAAGAAAGACCAATAAACAGCATCATTCCCAAAACAATAAAGTAACTATATCTGTCATCCAGCTCAGGCATGTATCGAAAGTTCATACCATAAATCCCAGAAATCAATGTTAGGGGTGTAAAAATAGAAGTAATAATCGTCAAGACCTTCATAACTTCATTAGACTGATGGGATGTCATTGAAAGGTAATTATCCCTTATATCTGTTGTGATTTCACGGTTTGAACTAACCATTTCTGACACTTTAAGTAAGTGGTCGTAAATATCAGAAAAGTACTCGCGGCGATTGCGCACTTCTGTTAGATGTTGAGAGTTTAGCATGCGATACAATAAATCTCGCATAGGATTAACCGTTTGACGGATATGCAAAAGCGTATGTCTGATATCAAAAAGCTCATCCATCAGTTCATCCATCGACTGATTTTGTGTGTTATCTTCTATCGAATCTAATTTTTCTTCGATATCATAAATGACAGGGAAATACGCATCCACTTGTTTATCCAGCGTCTGGTAAAAAACATAATACGGGTCCCACTTTTCGACAACAGATTGCGATTTAATTCTCTCCCATACCTGCTCTACTTCGTTTAATTTTTCAAAGTGAAAGGTAATGATATAATCATCACCCACAAAAAAATCAAGCTCTTCTTTGACAGTTTCTTTTCCTTCTTGCTTAACTGTATGTGTAACGTAGAAATCATAACCATCATAGTAATCCAATTTAGGCCGCTGAAGTACGATTCCGCAGTCTTCAATAGCTAAGGGATGGAAGTTAAAGACTGTGTCCAACAATCGAAATTCATCCGCTGTAGGATTGCTAAAATCTACCCAATACCACTTGTACTTCTTTAAATTTTCTTGCGTTACTTTGACATTGGTCTCCATTGTATCATCCGGTAGCACACCGATAATATTGATCATTGTTTAAAACATCCTTTGTAAGAGCGCTAGTCATTTCATTATACGATAATTTGTGGAACTATTCTAACATTCTAATTGAAATATATTATTCATATCAGTTCAAATGATACCCTATATAGTGTTTACTGAACAAGTACTAAATTGATAAACCGACGAGTTTTAAATGGAAGACGCACGAAAAAAACTCCTAAAGTTTCGATCAAATAAAGCGCGCAGAAAGTTTCTTTGAATTTTGGATAAATTCAAAGAAACGATTGCTAAAGCAATCGTTGAAAAGGTCGTTTCGGCTAGACGTGTTCGAATCATTCCCAGCCCATGGCAGCGTTTGGCTAAGCTGAAGTCGCGCTCAACTTGGATACGGTCTCGATTATCTTTGTATTCAATCGTCTTGTCCACACGATCGTCTTTTTTGGGTCTCCCCAGTTTGGGTCCAGACAAGCGAATATGGTATTTTTTG
>NZ_FNYW01000044.1 GCF_900109085.1 Alkalibacterium gilvum
GGCTGGGCTTATCAAATGCGAGCTTATGGAGAAGAATTAAATGATAATAAGATTTTCCAGAGCATGTCCCGTAAGGGAAATTGTCTCGATAACAGTCCAATGGAAAACTTCTTTAGTATCTTGAAACAAGAAATGTATCACGGACGTATTTATAAAAGTTATGAGGAATTAGAAAAAGCAATAGGCAACTATATTTATTATTACAACAACTATCGAATGAAAGAAAAACTTAATTGGTTAAGTCCGATTGAATACCGTTTATCACCACCTTATTTAAAACAAAGCGCATAAAAAAACAGAGTAGGATTATCTACTCTGTTAAAAAGTCTAACTTTTTGGGGTCACTATAAAAACATCCTAGCCTTTTCTTTATATTAGTTTACTCATAAGGCAAACATTTAATAATTTTTCACCATCTTTAACGCCACGTTCCATAACTGCTTCCAATTTAAAACCTAGCTTTTCATACAAATAGCGTGCTCGACTATTACGCTCTTGGACTTTTAGTTCTAGCCTACTGAGTATGTCCGTATCCTCTGCCCAAAGCAATAGTTCTTCCATCATCAGACTACCTAAGCCCATTCCCCAGTAGTTTTCATTTAAAACTATTCCTACTTCTCCGATATGTGCTACCTTAGGTTCCGTGGAGGCATTTATAGATGCAACACCTATTATTTTATCATTTACTGATGCAACAAACACGACGTTATTTAAAGAATCATATATCAAGTCAAGTTGCTTCATTTCCTCTTCCACACTTAAATGGATTCCTTCTGGACCTAGTGTCATGAAGTCCGTTTGGATGGCTGTTTCATTTAACAACTCAAGAATAGCCTCTGCATCACTTGGAATAGCTTCTCGTAAAATACAATCAACAGCTTCATTCATCTTCCAATCGCCTCACAATATTTTGATACTGTTCACCATATGCTTCTAAAATTAGTTCACGTTTTTCTGGATCATTTAAAACATTTATCTGAATCATCAAATGTTCTTTAGGTAGGTCTTCTTTCATGAATGAACCCCATTCGACTACAGATACACCACTTCCGTAAAAATATTCTTCTAGTCCGAGCTCTTCATCTTCAGAGTGCTCAAGCCTATATAAATCCATGTGATATAGAGGTAAGCGTCCTTCCGTGTATTCTCTAATTAGAGTGTATGTCGGACTTTTTAAAAGCCTTTGTATTCCTAAACCCTCCGCAATTCCTTTTGTAAAAGCTGTTTTACCAGCTCCAAGTTGCCCCTCCAGCAAAATTGTCATAGCCGGTTTTAGGTGAGCAGATATTTTTTTGGCTACCCTCTTTGTTTCTTTTTCATTATTTGTAATTATTTTCATAAAAACCCTTCTTTACTATTAGCTAATCATTATCCTATCATAATTTTTTATTAAATACATCTTTATCTCACCGTTCCTCTCGCATGCTATCTCCTTAATATATCGACAGAATTAAAAATATTAGTTATACTTACCTAAGAAGTAGGAGGTTTTTTTATGATTCACGTTAAACAAATTGAAACAGGAACTATTCAGGAAAATTGTTATATTATTTCCAAAGAAAATGACGCTCTGATAGTAGATCCTGGTAATGACAAAGATAAGATTAAAAATGCTCTTGAGGTATTAGAAACGACACCCTTAGCTATTTTATTGACGCACACGCACTATGATCACATCGGTGCGCTGGAAGATTTGCGGCGTACCTATGATATCCCCGTCTATGTTAGTCTAGCAGAACAGGCATGGTTAGGCTCTCCAGAACATAATCTTTCTACCTATAGTGACCAAGAAATTGTTGCGGAACCTGCTGAATTCACTATAGAACCCCCAGAAAAAATAGTCATTGGCCCGTTCTCATTTAAAGTTGTTCACACACCGGGACATTCCCCTGGTGGAATGAGCTTTATTTTTGAAGAAGGAGACTGTGTTTTTTCAGGAGATGCTCTGTTTAAAGGGAGTATAGGACGGACTGATCTTCCTGGAAGCGAACCAGAAAAGCTTATCCCTGCTGTTAAGGATAAGCTTCTTAGTCTCCCTGGACATTATGTTGTCTATCCAGGGCATCTTGCGTCAACAACGATAGCATATGAGCTACGCACTAATCCTTATTTCAGAAAGGATGCGGTGAGGTAGGATGAAACGCATTTTACTTTTACACACTGGAGGTACCATCTCAATGAGTACTGACCAAAGCACAGGTGCTGTCAAACCGAGCAATGAACACCCACTGCATAAATACAGCCAATTATTTGACGAAAACATTGAAATTATTGAGGAAGATATTTTAGAATTACCTTCCCCACATATCACGCTATTACACATGTTAAGCATTCAAAAGAGGCTGAATACGGCAATTGATGAAGATCATTATGATGGCGCAGTTATTACCCATGGGACAGATACATTGGAAGAAACGGCGTATTTTCTGGACTTGACGCTAGACTCGCCTTTTCCCATTGTTTTAACTGGAGCCATGCGACCTATAGATGAAATTGGTTCGGATGGGGTTCGTAATTTGCAAAGCGCAATCTGGACTGCTCTATCAGAAGAAGCAATCAATAAAGGTATTCTTGTCGTTATGAACGAAGAGATTCATTCCGCACGGTATGTAACAAAAACACATACCACAAATGTTGCAACATTTAGAACACCGACATTTGGTCCAATTGGCATTGTTTCTAAAAGTAATGTACGCTTCTTTCAGAAAATAGTTTTTGAAGAAACCTACCCTATCAATTCTATATCGAAGAAGGTAGCGTTGCTGAAAGCATATACAGGTATGGACAGTATCCTGTTTGAAGCGCTTGTTGAGTCAAATATAGATGGCCTTGTTATTGAAGCGCTTGGCGCTGGCAACATGCCCCCTGAAACATTACCAGGCATAAAAAAACTATTAGATAAAGGTATCCCCATAGTTATCACTTCAAGAGCTTTTAATGGTATCGCTCAAGATATCTATGCTTATAAGGGGGGGGGAAAGCACTTGAAAGGATTGGGTGCTATTTATGCTCCTGGTCTAACTGGAGTGAAAGCACGGATTAAACTGCACGTTTTACTGGAAAATAATATTTCTCTTGAAGACTTAAATGAAATCTTTGAATCTTAAAATACAGGCGATGATAGGGGGCTCCCTTATCATCGCCTGTATTAAAATTGAAAAATTTATTCGTTTGAAAGATTCCATACTTCAAGATTGAACTCAGCTGACCCTTTAAAAATAATCGTATCTTTTATATCTTTTGGATACACCCTTGAACTCATGACATATTCCCCATCGTTTAAAAATATTTCAACAGAGGATGTGTCTGCAATAAGATGAATTTCAGTTAAATCTTTAATTTCTATCGAACGTTCGGATCTCCCATAGCCAGAAGGTCCATGCACGAGAGTAAACACATGATTATCGTAAGACAACACTGTGTCTTCTTTCAAATGGATGCTAAATTGATTAGTCTCTTTTTCCAAATTGATACGTAATTCAAATGTATGGGGGTTTATCCCCTCTATTGTATACTCTCTATCTAAAATCACTTTTTCTTCAATTTTATCAGACCTTAACACTTGATACTCCGACAGCGGTCGTTGTATAAGTTTACCATTTTCAACAGATATTTCTCTTGGTAAGGTCATAGCATGTTGCCAGCCTCTAGCAATAGTCGGGTTCGTATACTCAGGCTTGGTATCTCCAAGTCCCATCCATCCCCACAAAATACGCCTACCGAATTTGTCTTCAAATGTTTGTGGTGCATAAAAATCAAAACCACGATCCAATTCTTTGAAAACAGACTGTGGATTAAACTGAGTAGTTTTCCAGTCTGCCTTCCCAAGATAATAGCCTGCATTGTGAGTGTTTTGAAACTCATATAAGGTTGGTTTTAATCCCTGAGGAGAAAAAATGAGAACATCCTGTTCGTCAGTTTCAAAAAAATCAGGACATTCGAACATATAACCCATCTCTTTTTCCCTTTCAAAAAATACGCCTTTATACTGCCAATTATACAGGTCACTTGATGTATAGAGAAGTATTTTCCCATGATGATCCAATGCGCGTGACCCTAAAACCATATAATAAACATTGTCTTTTTCAAATATTTTCGGGTCCCGAATGTGATCAGTAAATCCTTCTGGGTAATCTTCATGAGCGATAACAACTTCCTCAAAATCTATAGTGAAGCCATCCTTACTCACGATATGAATCGTATTTTGCTCACGACCGTTGAAAATGTAATCATAGTCTCCGTCTTTTTTTACATTCCCAGTATAAAAGAAATGGATTTCATCGTCTTTTACAAAAGCGCTACCTGAGTATGCTCCATTTCTATTATAATCTTTATCTGGTGAGATAAAGATTTCCTCTTCTTTAAAATGGACCATATCTGCACTCGTTTTATGCCCCCAATGTACAAGCCCCCCCTCAGGATTGTCAGGAACATACTGATGATAGAGGTGATATACGCCCTTAAAGTGTACGACACCGTTCGGATCATTTAGCCAACCCGTCTCAGGCATCTGATGGAAAGCCAATCTCCATGGGTCTTTCTCAACTTTAGAACGTAACTTAGACTGAATTTGTGCTAAGTTATTCCAATAAGTCATATTTAAACTATTCATTCTTATGTCGACTCCTTATTTAAAACTCTCACGTATCTTACTTCCTTGAATTCTTACCAAGACAAAACCGACGGCAAATGAAATCAGTATAACAGCTATATATTGAATCAAGGCAGTCATATCACCTGTGTAAAGGAGTAAACCTGGAACAAATGTAATGCCCATACCAGTAGAAGTCAAGTTAAGAAGATAAACTACAAAACCACCGATAGCACCGGCAGCCATTCCAGATCCAAAAACTCGCATGGCCCTTAAATTAACACCAAACAATAGAGGTTCTGTAATGCCAAATAAAGTAGGGACTGCTGAGCTGATTGCATTTGATTTCTTAACTTTATCTTTAAATAAAAATGCGGCACTAATTGCGGCACCAAACTGACCGGCCATACTAACAGTCGTCAGTGTCTGAATCACATTTTCACCAGTACTATTTAATAAGCCAATTTCTACGATACCAATTGAGTGATGAAGTCCAGTAATAACAATAAGCTGCTGAACAGCACCAAATATAATGTAGCCAATCCCTAGTGGCGCTTCAATTAAGTAAACTAAGCTATTAATGACTGTTGTTTCAACAACTTGCAGAACCGGACCTAAAGCAAAGAGCATAACGGCCAGTGTAATCGTAATCGTCAGAAAAGGTGTAACAATCAAGTCCATGATTTGGGGAACAAATTTCCTAAACCAGACTTCTAACCTTGATACCATCCATCCTACAATAATAGCCGGAAAAATAGAACCCTGGTAACCAATAATATCTAAACCAAAAATAGTAAGTGGTTCTGCTGTTCCACCGGCTACATCCCAGGCATTTGGCAGTTGTGGAGAGACGAGCATCAAGCCGACCACGATACCCAAAATCGGATTTCCTCCAAATTTTCGCGTTGCACTATAAGCGATGAGAACTGGAAGGAATGCAAACGCTGTATCCGTTAACATCTGGAACAATGCAAATGTATTCTCATCTAATGTCATACCTAGTTCAATTAATAATCCTCTGATCCCCATTAGTAATCCTGTCGTTACTAATGCTGGGATGAGAGGGACAAGAATATCTGCCAGTACGCGGACAACGCGTTGAACAGGGTTTAAGTTTTTATAGACATCTTCTTTGAAATTACCAGAATTATCATCACTTGTGTCTCCCATCACTTGCTGTAACTCACTATATACTGCATTGACTTTACCTGTACCATATATAAACTGATGCTGACCAGTATTATAAAAATACCCTCTCGACTCCGGTATATTTTCAGCTTTTTCCTTATCCAATTTACTGTCATCTTTCAATATAATGCGAAGTCGTGTAGCACAATGCTCAAAGTTTTTGATGTTATCTTTACCACCAATAGCATCAAATAATGCATCAATCGATTTTTGGTATTTCATTTTTTTCTTCCTTTCTTTTATCAAATTAGTATTTGTTCCTATTTTGGAACCGGTTCTATTTTAGTATAAAAGAATCCGCTTTCTTTGTAAACCCTTTTATTATCTTTATTTTATTTTCTTAGTTGTTTCTCTTATAATCAGCTGATTACTCAATTGTAATTGGTCCAAAATAGCTTCTTTTAAAATCATTTTATTGAGCGTCTCTAAAGCTAGCGTTCCGCTTTCAATATACTTATACTTAACGGTCGTTAATGCAGGAGTAACAAAGGATAACAGATCGTAACCACCATATCCGGCAACCGACGCTTTCTCAGGTACTTTAACATCAAGAGCATGAGCGGCTTTTATTATAGCGATAGCAATCGAGTCTGTGGCACCAACAATAAATGTTATATTTTTATTTTTTTCCAGATGTAAAAGTGCCGTTTCGTATGCCTCTCGCATAATAAACGAAGTCTCGATGACTTTCACTTTTACCTGCTTGTTTTTATCAGTTTCTTCAATAAAACCTTGAAGTCGGTCCTGTCCAACTGCTTTATCTTCTTTTGACACTGTAAAGTAAAGTATGTTTTCGTGTCCAAGTTTCAATGCATGTTTTGCTACCTGACTGCCTGCATCAAAATCATCGTGTACAATCGTTGGGATCCCTTCCACATTCTGACCAATCACAAGGAAGGGCAACTTGACATCAGTGATGGCCTTTCTATGTTCAAGCGTTATTTCTTTTGCCAATAAGATAATACCATCGACTTTCTGCTTAGCCAGCGAGTATATATAATCGATTTCACGTTGATTATCCTGGTTCGCATTTGTAATGATCAGCTGGTATCCCATCTCATGGGCTTTAGCGTCAATACCTGACAATACTTCGTTAGTGGATGGTGAATCAAGCCGTGGAATGATTACCCCAACCATATTCGTTTTTTGTGCTTTTAAGCTTCTTGCAAAAGTATTTGGCTTGTATCCCCTTTTTTTTACAATTTCATCTATTTTTTTTTGGGTTTTTGTGCTGACTGATCCATTATTTAAGTAACGGGACACGGTACTCTTTGCCACTCCCGCTTCTTTAGCAATATCATTGATCGTTACCATTATTAAACTCCTTTATAATATTTTCAGTCCATTTAAACGTAGCCTTGGCATGACTAATCCCATCTACATCAATACGATGATCCGTTTGTATCTTATCATCTATTCGCTTACTTACTCTACTCGTCACTTCATTTCCTTCTTTCACTTCCTTATCGAAGGTAATAATTCCATGATTGATTTCATGCGTTGTCAAAAATGTCGGACTCAAACAGTCTAACAGCCATTCAATATATTTGGAGTTGTTCACATGCTGATTTGTATCGATATCAAAATAGCGCACAGTATAATTTTTTTCACTCATTTGTTCTCTATCGATTTCATGAGGTTTAATCTCTCGGCGGATACGTTTGGAAAAAAGTGCTTCATAGGGTTCAACCACTACTGCTGGTATACGTACTATTTTTCTCGATTTATAATCCATCAGTGCAAAAGTCGCTTTAACTTCAATCAGTGGATTATTTTTATCATCCCTTACAATGAAAGTACGATATGTAAAAAGCTTATTGTATTCCGTAGCAAACGTTTCGATTTCAATTTCCTCTTTAGCCTCTGGCATACGTTTAATATCAAATTCGTACCTAAGAATAATCCAACTAATCCCTCGTTCGTTCATGTAAGTTTCTTCTCTACCTAAACCAGCAGAATGATTTTCTGACACTTCAATTAAAAGATTGACTAGCATAGACAAAGTCAATTGATGATTACGATCACACAAATAATAAGGGATCGCTTGTGTTTGTTTATAATGATGATTCATCGTCACTTCTCCTCTTCATTTATTCATTCGGATTAAAATCCATCTTACTTTGTACTGTTTAATAGATTATAAAAGGAATAGAAACCTTTTACAATTTTTATAAATAATTTAATCTCACTTTTTTTCAATCCCCCTTCCTCTTTTGCTCTTTGTATAGATGAAACGACAATTTTTTTAAAATAATCAGTTATATTCTATTGTAATCTAACTGTATTTTGTATTAAAATATGGATTGTGATACTATTTAGAATAGAGCTATTTTTTAATCTTGTTTATGATTCTCTCATTTAAATTATTTATTTGTTGCACATAATTTTAAGATTGGGACTTACTTCTATTTAAACTTTCAAGGAGGAAATTTTTAATGAATGAATCTGAAAAGAGAAACAAAGGGTTTCTCGGTTTTATCGAGCGTATCGGTAATTCTTTACCGCATCCCGTTATTATATTTGTTATCTTAGCTCTAGCTATTATCGTCATTTCTGATTTGGCTGCTCGTTTTGGCGCTCCAGTTGAGTACTTTAATGCAACCGAAGGTGATTACGTCACTGTCGAGGCTGTCTCATTGTTAACTGGCAAAGGGCTTTCGCACATTTTCAACAGTGCTGTTGATAACTTCACAGGCTTTGCGCCACTGGGTACTGTACTTGTGGCTATGCTTGGTGTCGGTGTAGCTGAATGGTCTGGCTTAATATCCAGCACACTGAAAAAGTTACTTAGAAACGTACCGACAAGTCTTTTGACAGCTTCTGTTGTCTTTGCCGGTATAATTTCTAATATCGCTTCTGATGCCGGATATGTCGTCGTTATACCCCTTGGTGCCATTATCTTTGCCGGCGCTGGACGTCACCCT
The DNA here is from genome assembly GCF_900109085.1 of Alkalibacterium gilvum. Lineage (GTDB taxonomy): Bacteria > Bacillota > Bacilli > Lactobacillales > Carnobacteriaceae_A > Alkalibacterium > Alkalibacterium gilvum. The sequence continues at coordinate 8,704 of NZ_FNYW01000044.1, forward strand.
ATTGCAGGACTGGCCGCAGCCTTTGCTGGTGTTTCGGCAGGCTTTTCAGCCAATTTGATTTTCGGCCCAACGGATGCTCTATTGGTAGGAATTACCAACGAAGCACTCTCTTCCGGTGGTATTGACTATGACGTTGCTGTCACAGCGAACTGGTACTTCATGATTGTTTCTACTTTCGTATTGACTATCGTAGGAGCTTTCGTCACTGAAAGGATCGTCGAACCACGGCTAGGCGAATATAACGGAAGCTACAAACCGGACGACGAGCCAATTACAGCTACCGAAAACAAAGGAATGCGTAATGCTTTAATAGCCTTACTTGTCTTCCTTGGTATTATGGCCTTCCTTATGATTCCAGAAAATGGTGTTTTAAGAACACTGAACGAAGAGACAGGCAACATGACACTTGATAACTTCTTAAGAAATGGTTTATTGTTTATGATTTTACTTCTCTTTGCTATTCCAGGATATTTTTATGGAAGAACAACCGGTAAAATTAAAACGTCTCATGACTTAGTAAAAGGTATGTCCGAGTCTATGGCTTCAATGGGTGGTTATTTAGTCTTAGCTTTCTTTGCCGCTCAATTTATCAACTACTTCTCTTATACGAATTTAGGTTTGATACTAGCAGTCAATGGAGCTGATTTCTTAAAGACTATCGGATTTGTGGGCTTACCGCTTATTCTTGCATTTATTCTCGTTACAGCCTTCATCAATCTATTTATTGGATCAGCTTCAGCTAAGTGGGCCATTATGGCACCTGTTTTTGCGCCAATGCTTTTTGAAGTCAACATTGCTCCAGAGATGACACTAATGGCTTACCGTATTGCTGATTCTTCTACAAACATCATCTCTCCATTGATGAGCTACTTTGCAATGGTTCTTGTGTTTGCTCAGCGTTACGATGAGAAGAGTGGACTAGGTACCATCATTTCAACAATGTTGTCTTATAGTATTGCGTTCTTGATCACTTGGTCGATATTATTGATGATATGGTTTGCTCTTGGCTTACCACTAGGTCCAGGTGCACAAATCGTTTTATAAAAAACTATCAACAAAGAGGAGGCTAGGACAAATACGTCCTAGCCTCCTCTTTGTTATTTCCTCTGAAGTGGTAATATATCCTTCTCCATCACATCTTTCAAGTCGGACCGTACCGTTTTCCAGTACCTGAGTCTCTTCACCGGTTGGTCTACTTTTTCTCGATAAGCCTCATAATCGGACGTTTGTTTGAGTTCGTTTTCGCCCCGTTGCTTATCACGGTTCTGTGTTTTGCATTTAGAGTTTAACTGAGTTATCTTACTCATTTCATTTTTAAATCTTATTTTAACCGAGCTAGAGCGCCCATTGGATCCCACGGTTCCAATTCAATGACGGGTTCTTCCAAGGATTTTAACCATTTCGTTTCAATAAATGTACGTTTAACAGCGACTTGATAGGTATATTCGTCAAACCATTTATCAGACATGGAGTAAATGCCTTTATCGCCAGACTTATCACCCCAGCTGTTTTCTACTTTCCACTTGATTGGGTTTCCTTTTTCATCCAAGTCCACACCGACTAAAACCATCGCATGCGTGAGTAAACTTTCTCCATAGTCCAGGCGCTGTGCTTTAGTCAATTCGACTGACTCTCCTAAAGTCGCCTCGTAATCGTAGGTTCTATCATCCATAATTCCCGATTCACGGTCGAGCATTTTGCCAACATCACAACCAAACCATACGGGTTCTCCCTCTTTAATGGACTGAACGGCAGCGTTTTTTAAAGCGTCGATCGGTGCATTGACATACTTTACCGGTTGCGCTTCTTTGATTGTTCCCAAGTATTTAACTGTATAAGCTTTTCCAAAGGGCTTATCTTCCGTCGGAGCGTTGATAAGACTGACGCGTTCTTCTAAATCCCATGCCACATACTTTTTGAAAAATTCTCGTGGAGTGATTTCGCTGATGCGATGAAACTCCTTATCTTTGTCACGGTACTCGTAGGTGAAAGTTTCTGGAATCTCACCCAATGTTTTAACCAGTAAGGAATAAACAAAATAAAGATACGCTTCTTTTTGTTCTATTAATTGATTGGTTGTTTTTCCCTCTTTATAACTTCCTCGAATTTTCGCAGCAAAGTCTCTTAATTTTGCGGTCAACAACTGATTCAGTTCGTTTGTATTCGAAGAGTGATACGTTTCTGGCATGGCTGCTTTTGGGACAGCTCCATATTTTTTTAGGATTCCAGAGAACATATCCCACTGCCCGCCGTCTTGAACGGGATCCATTAGTAAGTACTGGACAAGACGAGAGTTTAACGGCTCATCTACCGTTTCAATGATACTATCCAAGAAGTAGTTGGATTTTTCCAGTTTATCCCAGAACAAGGTGTAGTTTTGTGAAAATTCAAATGTTTCTACATTCAATTTCTCCATGGTATCTACTCTCGCTGCATTCAAAGCCGCAAACATCCAGCAGCGTCCACTGGATTTTTGATTCGTGATGGCACCTTTCTTTGTTTCATCTGAAAAGACAAAATTATGGCGTCGGGTCACGTTGTTGTCTAGTGAAGACTTATTGATTCCCACTTTAGCGATGGCATTCTGAACGGCTCTATTGGTTTCATCACCGTTATATTTATCTTTAAACTGATCTAATGATTCTTTCGTAATTTTCATCATAGTGACATCTCCTTCATGACTCTTATTTTATATAAAATGAGAGATAATGACAAGGTGTCATTCTTTCCAACAAAAAACTTTGACACATTCTTAATTTCTTTATTTAAATTTTTAAAAAGCAAATCGTTTCTTCATTGTTCTCGCTTTTTCATGTTAAAATAAGAAAGAACTGAAAGGAGAACTGATTATGCGTTACGGTAGTTACCGTCATACACATGCAACGATTGATTTAGATAAACTTACTGAAAATTATAATCAAATGAAAGATAAATTATCTCCACATACAAAATTTATGGGTGTTATTAAGGCAGATGCCTATGGACATGGTGCTGTCGAAGTTGCTAGACATTTAGAAAAACAAAATGTTGACTTTCTGGCAGTGGCCATACTAGATGAAGCCATGGAGCTTAGAAATGCCGGAATAATAAGTCCTATTTTACTTTTAAGTCCCATTGAGCCAGATACAATTCCAACAGCAATCGAAAATGATATATCCATGACTGTTTTTACTGATGATATTGCCGAAAAGATCAAACATTCTGCTGAAGTACTGAATAAAAAAGCTAACATTCATTTAAAAGTCGATTCTGGTATGACTAGAGTCGGTGTTCGCTCACGAGACGAGGCACTTAACTTATGTCGCGCGATGACCTCTCCGTGGATAAACTTCGAAGGTATTTTCACTCATTTTGCTGAAGCAGAAAATACAGAGGATCCTACTTTTACAAAACATCAATTCGATTTTTTCATTGATATCGTTCATTTTTTAAAACAAGAAAACATCTATTTCCAATTGACTCACTGCAGTAATACTGCAGCTGCACTTTTATATCCAGAGTACCATTTGGATATGATACGGACAGGCATTTCACTCTATGGGTATCATCCAGACAAGTCGCTGGAGAATGAGATCACGCTTCAGCCTGTCATGAAGGTCTCTACCCACGCCGCCTACATTAAGCGTATCGAAAAAGGAACAACCATCGGTTATGGACGCACTTTTACAGCACCAGAAGAAAAAACGATCGCGACGATCCTTTTAGGTTATGCTGATGGTATTCCTAGAGAATTATCAAACCGCTGGCACCTATCAACTGGCACACAAAAAGCGCCTATCGTCGGACGCTTATGCATGGATCAGCTAATGGTCGACGTGAGCGGTCTTCAAAAATTTGATGAAGATACTGACCTTGTCTTTATTGGGGATCCCAACGAAGGGTATCCAAGCGCTCATGATATAGCTGACATCACAGAACGATTCCATTACGAAATTCTTTGTGGGATCGGGAAACGTATCCCTCGTGTTTATGTAAAAAATGGTGCTATAGAAGCTAAATCCAATGCTCTTCTAGATTAAACGCGTTATTAAATAAAAGCTAAATCAAAGAAGCCCAGACCTGGTTATAGTGACCCCAAAAAGTTAGACTTTTTAACAGAGTAGATAATCCTACTCTGTTTTTTTATGCGCTTTGTTTTAAATAAGGTGGTGATAAACGGTATTCAATCGGACTTAACCAATTAAGTTTTTCTTTCATTCGATAGTTGTTGTAATAATAAATATAGTTGCCTATTGCTTTTTCTAATTCCTCATAACTTTTATAAATACGTCCGTGATACATTTCTTGTTTCAAGATACTAAAGAAGTTTTCCATTGGACTGTTATCTAGACAATTTCCCTTACGGGACATGCTCTGGAAAATCTTATTATCATTTA
>NZ_FNYW01000063.1 GCF_900109085.1 Alkalibacterium gilvum
ATTATTCTCTTCATTTAATTCATTATTCTTTTTATTTATTTTTTTGTTTTCATTTCTAATGTGATATATATGTACAAAAGAAATAATAATAGTTGTTGTCAAAGCAACAATAATTTTTAGTACAAAGTCATCAGGGATGAAAAGAAAAATAAAGCCTATTATTGCAATAATTATTTCGATAAATTTCATCTATTCAAATCTCCTCTTTTTTATATTATTGGTCTTCTAAATTTCTTTTACTAATTATACTCTTTTTCTGCTACCCTGCCATTGTTTTCACAAAACATATCTTTTAAAAATATCTAGTAATTTTCTCAGTAACTTTAATCTTTTTTAGTTTGTCTTAGTATTTGCTATAATTGTTTAATAGAAAACTGATAGAAAAGAGGAAAACCAATGATCAGTGTAGATCCAATTCGTGACGAGAAAAAAATTCAGACAATGAAAACCTATTTGAAAGGTCAAAACTTGCGCGATCATGCTTTATTTGTGGTGGGCATCAATGTAGCTTTGCGAATTACGGATTTATTAGCTTTAAAATGGAGCGATATTTTAGATAAAAAAGGAAAATTTAAGGAGATTCGTATTTTAGAAGGTAAAACCAAGAAAGAACGACGAATTAAGTTGAATAAGCCGAGTCAGCGTGCGCTAGAAGAGCTTCTGGGAAGCTTAGACGGATATTCCTTCGATGATTACCTCTTTCAGTCGCGAGAAGGCGCGCAGAAACCTCTCTCACGACAGCAAGCCTTGAATATTTTAAAAGATGCAGCAAAAGCTGTTGGAATTAAAGACAATGTCGGCACGCATAGCCTTAGAAAAACGTGGGGCTATCACGCCTGGAAAAAAGGTTTCAGTCCAGCGATCATTATGGAAACCTTGAATCATAGTAATTTAACGGTCACCAAGCGTTATTTAGGTATTCAGCAAGACGATATTAACGATCTTTATGGAAGTTTAAAACTTTAATACGATAAATTATAAGAGGTGAAAAAATGAATCAATCCGTGCAACGAAAAGCAGCAAAAGATTTTATCAAAAGATGGGCTGATCGTGGGAATGAAAAACAAGATAGCCAGTCGTTTTGGTTAGATTTATTACAATCTGTATATGGTATCGATAATCCGACAGAATATATCACTTTTGAAGACTCTGTTTCAAATATGATGGACAGTACAAGTTTCATTGATGGCTATATTGAGAAAACAAACGTATTAATTGAACAAAAAGGGCAACACCGCGATTTAAATAAAGGACTTAGACAATCTGATGGCACTTATTTAACGCCTTTTCAACAAGCCTTACGCTATTCAGCGACTTTGCCTTATTCGCGACGTCCACGATGGATTATCACCAGTAATTTTAAAGAATTTTACATATACGATATGGAGAAACCTAATTCAGATCCGTCAATAGTAAAATTAAAGGATTTAGAAAAAGAATATTATCGACTTGAAATTTTAATTGATAAAACAAACACGCAAATTGAAAAAGAGACGAAAGTATCGATCCAAGCTGGTGAGTTAATCGGTCAAATTCATGATGAATTGATTGAACAATACCAAGATCCTGAAGATCCTTCCTCTTTGAAAAGTATTAATCAATTAAGTGTGAGACTTGTTTTTAGTTTTTATGCCGAAGATGCTGGTTTGTTTGGAAAAAGAAGAATGTTTCATGATTATCTAGTTGATTTTGATACAAGAAACTTTAGACATGCCATTATTGAGTTTTTCCACGTATTGAATACAAAAGCAGAAGATCGAGATCCATATTTAGATGAGAAATTAGCAGCCTTTCCCTATGTGAATGGTGGGCTATTTGAAGATATGGATATTGAAATCCCACAATTTACAGATCATCTATGCGAATTAATTTTAGAAAATGCGAGTAGTGACTTTAATTGGTCTGAAATCAGCCCGACGATCTTTGGGGGTGTGTTTGAGAGCACTTTAAACCCCGAAGAAAGACGTAAAGGCGGTATGCACTACACTTCTATTCAAAATATCCATAAAGTCATTGACCCTTTATTTTTAGAAGAGCTTAAAAAAGAATTAAATGAAATTAAGCAGCTTAAACAACATGCAGCAATTAAACGACGTGCACTAGAGTTTCAAAATAAACTAGCTTCCCTAACATTCTTAGATCCGGCAGCTGGAAGTGGGAACTTTCTAACCGAAACATATATCGCACTGCGTGAGCTAGAAAACGAAGCGTTAGTTTTAATTCATGGAGATAATGTGTTGTTAGATACTGAAGCAGACTTGATTAAGGTATCGTTAGATCAATTTTATGGAATAGAGATTAACGATTTCGCAGTTGCAGTAGCGAAGACTGCTCTATGGATTGCAGAAAGTCAAATGTTTGAAAAAACAAAAGATTTAATTTATTCAGAAGTTGACTTTTTACCAATAAAATCTTACACCAATATTATTGAAGGTGATGCTCTTGAAATGGATTGGAATAATGTAATTGACAGGTATGACTTAGATTATATTATAGGTAATCCTCCGTTTATAGGACATTCAGTACAAAATTCTGAACAGAAGAAGCAAATGCGAAGTATATATATTGACTTAATGGGTAAAGAATATCCCCTATCAGGAAAAATTGACTATGTAGCAGGCTGGTTTTTTAAAGCAGCTGAATTTATTGAAAACACTAAAACTAAGGTTGCATTAGTATCAACTAATTCCATTACACAGGGCGAACAGGTAGCTGGGGTTTGGAAGCCGCTTTATGATCGATTTAATATTGATATTAATTTTGCATATAAAACATTTAAGTGGGATAACGAGTCATCTCAAAAAGCTCAAGTTCATGTAGTTATAATTGGTTTTAGTCATAATAGCGTTACTTCTAAATCTAAAAAGATATTCTATGAATTGAATAAATTTGAAATTGTAAATGAAATAAATCCGTATTTAATCGAAGCTCCAGTGGTTATAGTAGAATCTTCAAGGAAAAACCTGAGTAATGTTCCCCCTATGATATATGGCAGTAAACCTACTGATGGAGGCTTTTTCTTCTTAACACCAGAGGAAAAAAATGAACTAATCTCTAAGGAACCAGATGCTGAAAAATTTGTAAGAAGGGTTTACGGTGCAGCAGAATTTATTAACAATAAAGAACGATATTGCTTATGGTTAAAAGATGCGACTCCTGACGAACTTCGCTCTCTACCTATGGTACATGGTCGTATTCAAAAAGTTAGAGAATATAGACTTAAAAGCAAAGCCAAGTCCACTAATAAATATGCAGATTATCCAACAAGGTTTAAACAAGATGCCCAACCTGATACAAATTATTTACTAGTACCACGAGTGTCTTCTGAAAATCGAAGGTATGTCCCAATTGGATTTATGTCTTCAGAAAATATCGTTACTGATGCAGTTCAGCTTATACCTAATGCAACATTATATGAATTTGGTATTATCACTTCAAATGTTCATATGGCTTGGATGAGAGCAATAGCTGGTAGATTAGAAATGAGATATCGCTATTCATCAACTTTAGTTTATAATACTTTTCCTTGGCCAGATACCAACGAATTACAAAAAAACAAGATAAAACAAACAGCTCAAGGTATTTTAGACGCTCGCACTCTATATCCAAATAGTTCACTTGCTGATTTGTATGATGAAGTAATTATGCCTGTAGAATTAAGAAAAGCTCATCAAGAAAATGACAAAGCCGTTATGGAGGCCTATGGAATGAAAGTTGGCGAAACTACTGAAAGTGATAGTGTTTCTCAACTATTTAAAATGTATGAAAAACTAGTTACTTCTAAATAAAAATATCTATACAGCTATCCGTGTGATAGCATGAAGATATCATGCATTACTACTAGGATGGTGAGGTAATTGACAGAGAATCGTGTCCAAATAATCATAAGAGTAACTGATGATGAAAGAGAACAGATTAAGAAAATGGCACAAGAAAAAAACGTTTCAATGAATCAATTTATTATCGATGCTATCTTTGATAGCACTTCTGATAGCAGTGATATCAATAGTGATATCAAGATGATTGAGATCTTAGAAGAGCAGCTTGTCAAAAAAGACGAACAAATCGAAAAAATGCAAACCTTGCTCGATCAGCAGCAACAATTAACCCTGCAAACCAATCAGCAAATCCAGCACCTCCAACTAGAAGAAACCAAAGAAACTGAAAAGAAATTAGAAGCTTTTGAGGAAAAAGAAGCGAAAAAAGGCTTCTTTAGCCGTTGGTTTAATTCTTGAAATAAAAAACTCGCCCCCTGACGTTAGTCGAAGGGGGCTTTTTTATACACTGTTGTCTTTCATGCGCCGAGCCAACGAGGCCGCATGAAGATCAACCAAACTTTTGGAGCGAACACGGACAACGTCCAGCGAAAAAAAGGTTGATCGGCTGACCAATCAGCCGACGCACTTCACGCTTTTACAAGTGGACGGTTTCCCACTTGTCTCGGCTGTAAGCCGAACGCTTTTAGCCTCGCAGAGCACACACCTTACGAAGATAAGGTATAGTGTGTTATACTTTGCATGGAAGTTTATCCGTACAGACCAGAAAAGGAGTGCTTGCTCTATGTCCATGGTTGCAGCGAGAATGCAGAAGATGAAAGCAGGAAATTTAACTGGAATTGGAAACCACAATCAGAGAAAAACAGAAAATCATTCGAACCCAGATATCGATATAGACCGTTCGAATTTAAATTATGAGTTAGTCCACCAAACAGAAAATTATAAGACCGATATTCAAGCCTTTATCAACGAGAATAAAGCGAGTTCGCGAGCCGTTCGAAAAGATGCCGTACTGGTTAGCGAATGGATCATTACCAGCGACACGATTTTTTTTGAAGCATTGACTCCTGAACAAACAAGATCCTTTTTTGAGGAAGCAAAGGATTATTTCGCAGATCGATTTGGCGAGCAAAATATTCGCTATGCGACGGTTCATTTAGACGAAACCACTCCCCACATGCACTTGGGGGTCGTTCCCTTTGATGAAGACTACAAGTTGAGCGCAAAAACAGTGTTTAACCGTCCAGTCTTACGAGAAATTCAGGAAGACTTACCCAAAGTCCTTCAAACCGCAGGGTTTGATATTGAACGAGGGAGGAAGGGATCCGAGCAGAAAAATCTAACCGTCCCTGAATACAAAGCCATGAAAAAAGAACAAGAAGAAATAGAAAAAAAGGTACAACAGAAAAAGGAAGAATTATCCGCTTATCAAAAAGAAACGAAAAAGGAGTACCCTCTTGCGATTCTACCCATGAAAGAAAACAAGATGGTGGACGTAGAAACCGGAGAAAAAAATATTTTTGGAAAATCCAAAATGAAACAGGAGAAACAATGGACGGGAAACGTTCTCCTTTCAGAAGAAGACTATTTAACTATGACACACGCCATTCAACAGGGAAAAGAAGCAGAAGAAAAATTGACTGCAGTTTTAGAAACGGATGTATACGAAGAAAATGCCTTTTTTAAAGCCAAAGTAGAAAGCCTAGCCGAAGAGAAAATCATTTTGAGAAAAGAGAAAAAAGAGATTTTAGACCTAAATAATAAACATGTGGGACTGTATCGTGTACTCGAAAAGGAAAATTCATTTTTAAAGGGCGAAATAAGCGATTTAAAGAAAGAACTTCGATTGCTATATAAAACTACCAGATCCTTCTTAAAAGAGCGTACAAGTGATATAAAGGCCTTTAAAACTCTGTTTAATGACTTCATGCGTGATCTATCAGAAAAATTAACCTCGAATGGGATAGACAACCATTTTGAAAAAGAACAAGAGAAAGAAAAGAAAAAAGAGCGAACGCAAAGTCGAGGGCGGTTTCGATAAAGGCTCGTTTTATCTAGGTAAACATTCTTTACCTTCGCTTGTATCAAGGGGTACAGAGAGTTTTTAACTGCTTTTGGGTATGTAGGGCTTGCCCTGCACGAACGAAGTGAGCCTTCTACAAACTTAGAGATGTCTCAAAGTGACCGTTTAAACGTACTGATTGGATCAGATATCTGTTTCCCTTATTTCCTTGTCAACGGAGCATAGCGACTTCTTTTGACCTTTTAAAATGTCTTTTAGCTTGCGAAGCAAGATTTCCTTTTATTTTTTGATCTTTTTTTATACAGAGGCTTGCGAAAGCAAGTCCTCCTTTTTTATTTTAAATAAAATCTATTAATTTTAAGAGAAGTAACAGGCAAATTAAGCGGTGGTTTTTGAACCTTGCTGTTTATATATTGTTTAATAAATATGTTTAAGTAATGTTTAGGATTTTTTCAGCCTTACTCCCACAAGGGATTTGCTCATGTTATAAAGACATTTTGCCACTTCATAAAGACATTTTGCCACT
>NZ_FNYW01000011.1 GCF_900109085.1 Alkalibacterium gilvum
CTGTAAGGCGTTATATTCCTGAGTATAACGACTACTACGATAAAAAGTACAATGAAGTACCAAAAGCCCAGCACAAGCGAGCCCTCGTCTTAACAGCACGAAAATTTGTGCGTCTGGTGTTTGCACTCCTAAGCAATCACCAACTCTATATCGCCAGATCGGAGGCGATAGAGTCTTAAGAAAAGTGTTTTCTTAAGGGCGGATATCCGGAAGTTAAACCGAACGTATTTTCGGATACGTGACGGTTTAGTTGAGTGCGGCTTTTTTTATCGAATATTACTGAAATCTCTTAATCTTTGTTCTTGACTTACCACCATAATGCTTTTCTATTAAAATTTATTTTCTTGCGTGCGCTCTCCTGTACCTTTTTGCATGTACATACGTGCACCTTCATTTGATCCACCTAGCCTCATAGCCAATATTTTGAAATCAAGGTAAAACAAGTGAAATCTTTTATAATTATTACGGGTGCCTCTCACACTATACTCTATATGATTCGTTAAATATTCATATTTAAACTATACATTATTTAATGATACAAAAACAGTGATGATATTGGAAGGCTATAATACCTTTGTACTTATCACCACTGCTTTCTATTTTTCAAAACGTTGTCCTACTTATATTGAATAATTTCCTCAATTAAACGAACAAGATGCGTTTCTTTTAGATCCGGTTTTAGGTAATACGGATTATACTGATCCTTTTTTCTTTTAATATAAGCCGTGACGAGGCCTTCTTTTTTAGCACCGTATAAATCCCAGTCGTGGGTTGCCACTAGAACTGTTTCGTCTGCCTCGAGTGCTTCTTTTTCCAAGACAAATTGATACATATTCTTAAAGGGTTTAAATCTTTCAACAGCATCCACTGAGTAATAAGTGTCGACTAAATCCTTTAACCCAGAATGGGCAAGTTGCGCTTCAAGCATCTCATTGGATGAGTTGGTTACTGGAATAATTTTTATCTCTGCCTCTTTTAGTCGTTCTAGTGCTTCGAAGACATCATCATAGGCAGGTAAGTGTTTAAACGTTCCTAAGATATCAGTTTTGATATCTTCCGTCAATTCCTTGTCATTTTCAATAAAGACACTTTCTAAGGCTGCCTCTGAAAGCTTTCCAAAATCAACATAATCATTCAAGCCACCAATTACTGTGGAAGAATGGAGCAGCTTGGAAAACCAATACTTCACAACATGCTTATCTTGGAAGTAGCGTCCAAATGCTTCTTTTAGTGGCGTTAAATCTAATAGGGTTTCATTCATATCAAACAGTACTGTTTTAATCATACTTGTACTCCTTTATTCGTACGCATCGTATTCATACACTACTCTACGCTTTTGTCCAGTTAACAACCATTTCAACATCAGCGGCTTCCATTGTTGTAAAGACTGGGCATCTTGAATCCACTTCTTTTTGAAGTTCATCTACACGCTCTTGTGTTTCACTTGTTTTAACACGCGCATCCACGAATACTTTTTGGAAATAAGGACGAACATTTTTGTTCCTCATCATGCCGTCAGGATCCATTTCTGCTTTGATATCAAAGTCAATTTTCTGTAGATCAAAGGACATTTCTTTAGATATAATGTTAGCCATTGCATTTTCGCAACCTGCTAATGAACCGAGTAAAACTTCAAGAGGCGCTGCTCCTTCATCTTCACCGCCCAAATGTTTAGGCTCATCTATAATGAATTCGTGTCACTTCGTGCTCACTACTGTGTGCATTTTATCTGTGATTGCTGAAATTTTTTCAATTTTTTTAGCCATTGTGTTATTCCCCCCAATAATTATTTTATGCTTACGCCATCAGAAAATGTGTATTTAAGTTTTGTCAAACTTATTAAAAGTAAGCCGTAAATACACTTTCTCTTTACAGGCCTCTCTTATTGATGTCAAAAATATAGATTGGACAAGTCTTTTTTGAAAATATCAGTACAAAGACTCGGCTTCTACACAGGTGTTAAAAGAGAGTGCTGTCGCCTACTTTATTAAAAACTATTTTACATATTTTTCTGAGATAAACACTTAACGTTTTCGGAGTTTTACACTCTAGGTAAAGTCAAGAGAGGATCTATCTCTGTTCGAAAATTTCTTGATCGTACATATTGGGAACCCGATTCACTCGTTGCTGCTTCTAGTAGTGGGGCTTCTGAGCATTTAACCACTATTGTTTCAGAACAATTTTCAAGGTATGCATGTACCATTTCTTTTGTATGATACGTTTCACCATGGGCTCCTTTAAGATAGATATATTCAATATCTTTACTACACCGACTCTCCTCAGCTCCTGAGTTCATCTTGATTTTAGTCGCGTAAAGCATTGTGTCCTCTCCCTCCTTATCCTAAGTTTAGGCTATAATTCCTACAATTCGAATCAATAGAATGGCTGCACTCACAATAGTTATGGCTTTTTTAATGTGCTGAGGTTTGCTTTCCCCAGAGAGATACAGATACAGGAAGGCCCCCGTTATTATGACATTACTTATAATCGATAGGATATTCCCCATTCCTATGTCCAAGAGTATAATAATAAGTTCAAACACAACACCAATTGCTGAAGAGTAGAACAAGGCTGACCAGATCTCATTTTTATAAACATCCGTGTCCTTTGCAATCCATTGCGTTGGAAATTTTGTCACTAAATACTGAATGCCTATTCCAATCAAACCACCAATAACACCGAATACAGCTCCAAAAAAAATGCCTAGAGACATCACGTCCGGATTAAGTTCAGCGAGCTCGGTTAGTTCAGGATCAGATGAAAGGTCGGCCGCATTAAAGGTCACCACAATCGATGTCACTAAGGCAACAATAAATACCAACAGGGCTATCCAAGGGAATTTCTTTTTTGGTCGTGCTATTTCGTTGTTCACTTAAAATCTCCTCCAGTTATAAAATTAAGATAATACGTCTTGTTTATTAAATACATAGTAAGATAAGCCTACAAACGCACAGACATAGACAACATTTACGATAATTGAGAAAGGTAAAGTTAAGCCATCAATCGACACCATCCGGCCCGGCAAGTATTTCTCCAGACTCCAGTTTGCTGTAATTAAGTATTTTGCTAGTTCTGTTTTCGATACCAAGAAGTTTGTTACGCCAGCACCTAAAAAGATAGCGCCTAGTGTTCCACCTAGAGCAATTGTGGTATTTCGAGTAAGGGTTGATAACATAAAGGCCAGACTGGCAATGATTACTAAATAAACTAAATTACTTGCAACTAATCCAGCAAAATAACTAATGAATGACGTATGGTCATACAGTCCTTCTGTTGTCATAAAGACATACTCACTTGTTGGATTCATGTCTGTTGTGAATAAAGCAAAAAGAGTTATTGATAGATACAATAGGCCATAATAAAATAATGACAATAATAGGGTTGTTACATATTTAGATGTTAAAATTTTGCTACGAGACTGAGTGCGAATCAATAATAGCTTGATTGTTCCCATATTAAACTCTTTGGAGACCATCGCACTTGCTATAATTGTTACAAAAATACCAATCAATGCATTTAGGCTTGATGCGCCAACTAAGTTATCGAAAAAATTATTAGTAGCTGGTGGTTCAATGTCTTTATCTAAATGATAGCTGAGTCGTTGCACCTCGCCTTCATTCGTGCTCGCTATAATGCTGTCGCTAAAAGATAATTCTCCTTCTTGACTACGTATCGTTTCTGCTTCTTCTTGTAGCGTCTGCACTTGCTGGGACACTTCGCTTTGCCAATTTTCACCATATGTATTGGTTTCTATGGCTTGTTCATTATTGAAAAGCAGGGGGATAAAGCTAAAGAAGGCGGAAATCCCAACAATAAAGACCATGATAATAATATTACTTTTTCTTGAAAATACTTTTTGCCATTCATTGATAATTAGTTGTGTCATCGAATTCTCCTTTTATTCAGCTGTCAGATGCAAGAAGCGATCTTCGAGCGACTGTTTTATCGGTTCTACACTGTATATAGCGATATCATTATTCACAAACACTTTCACTATTTCAGAAACATCATCCAGTCTTGGTGGCAATTCTATCACCAAATTATCGTCCATTAATTGACTCTTGATGTCATAATGCGTTTCCATTAACTCTTGTGCTTTAAGTGGATGAGAGACGTTAAATTGATACCGTTCTTTGGTCTCTTCTTTGACATTTTCTACCGTAATAAGTTCGCCTTTTTTAATAATAGCAATACGGTCACACATCAGTTCAATTTCACTTAGTAGGTGACTTGATACAATAACTGTGACATTTTTTTTCTTGGCGAGCATGCGAATATGTCGTCTTAATTCTTGCATACCTGCAGGATCTAAGCCATTCGTCGGTTCATCTAGGATCAAAACTTTTGGGTCATTCATTAGTGCCTGGGCGATCCCTAAGCGTTGTTTCATTCCTAGTGAATAATCTTGAACTTTGTCATTGATTCTATCAGTTAGATTAACAAAGTCTACAAGCTCTGCCACTTTTTCTTTTGTTACACCCTTATCCATCCGTCTAAAGTAGTCAAGATTTTTTTGACCTGAGAAAAAAGGATACATTTCTGGATTTTCAACAATAGCTCCAACGTTTTCCATCGCTTCTTTATGCTCTTTATCAATATTATGACCACACACACTAATCTGGCCTTCAGTAATATCAATCAAGCCAACAATCATACGAATAAGCGTTGTCTTTCCTGCGCCATTCGGTCCGAGAAGACCTAATACTTCACCTTCATTGATTGTTAGCGAAAGGTCTTTAATTATTTCTTTTCTATTAATTGTCTTACCAACACCATCTAATTCAACTGTCGCTGTCATAGTTGTCCCCTTTTCTATCCTTACTTTAAATACGCGTTTAAATTTTCTATCATAAAGATTTTACCACGTTGTGACTTATTACACAAATCGAATATATAGATTTTCGCTTTTATTTATACTATATTAGTTCAGTCTATTATTTAAATACTAACTATCTATTCTTTGTACTATTTTTTTACACATTCTACCTCAACTATTTTTTACTTAGTACGAGTGCATATGTATTTACAGTTTTATTTACCTATCTTTATACTCATCAACCCCTTCTCTTTTGGAATAATCCTTCCTGGATGCCTATTTTTTTATTGCTAGCCTATAGTTGTTTACTCGCACCCTCTAAAACTAGACTAACGAGTAATGTAAGCTAGTTCTTCGAAGAACATTCTCAAAAAATAATCGTATCATATTTTTTCCCCATAGCAAACTGATATCCCATACAAAAATAAAAGAGTTGATATCATGCTGGTTAAACTGCTGATATCAACTCTTTAAAGTACTATTCAAATTGTTTTTTAGCGATAAATAACTCTGGATGTTAACTTAACTTAGTCACTTTTCAACATAAATTGGAAAAGTACTCGCCCCAAGATATATGAGGGCGCCCCGCTGCTTTTTTGAAGTCACTCGGATTATTTTCAGCACCAAGAGCGATTCCTTGATAGATGCCTGAAACAATTTCACCAAGAAAGTTCCCGAGAGAATCTTGAGACATTTTTTGAATGCTTCAAAACTAATTGGTTTATAATCAAGTCTTGTGTCAAACGCTTCATTTAAATAAGTCGCTAACTCCATTTGGGTTATAGCCTCCCCGTTTAAATTATACGTTTGACCATTATGTTTATCTTCAGTAAGCATTTTATAGTAGGCATAGGCTAACTCTTTACGCGTCGTATACCCACATTTTCCGTCGCCAGCACAATTTTTTATGTGTCCCATTTTGACATAAGTATCAATGTATTCGACGTCCGGTTCAATATAAATTCCATTTCTACCGATAACGTAGTCTAAACCACTTTCTTTAATGTCCTCTTCTGTTTTACGATTACTTTTTACAACAGGCGAAAACCCAGTGCCCTCTTCCATCCCTTGTATGCTCGTATAAACAATTTTCTTTACACCAGCTTTTTTTGCAGCCGCAATGACATGACGGTGTTGGTCAAGGCGGTCTTCTGGCTCGGCCATACTCGAAACGAGTAGAACGGCATCGATACCCACCAAAGCTTTTTCAAACTCTAATTGAGAATCGTAATCCCCTTTTCTTACTTCTACACCTAATTCATCCACTAAAAATTGGGCTTTTAAAGGAGAGCGTGCAATGCCTATCACCTCGTCATCAGCTGATTTTTGTTTAAATACTTCACGAAGGATTGTTGACCCGAGTTGGCCATTACAAGCTGTTACTGCATAATTCATAATATTACCCCTTTCAATTTTCACTTCTTTTATTAAAGTATTATAGCACTAATTTACACTACTTTATTCGTTATGTTTGTTTATGATACTTAATTATTTAACCAAAGAAGTTCAAGGTGCTTAATACAAGATAAGTTAAAATTAAGAGTGCAACGATTCCTAAAAAAACACCATAGGTCGTCCAGAATTTCTTTTTTATTTTCTTTATTTTATTGTTTGGCTTCTCAGTCATTATAGGTTCCTCCATACTTTGATAGAATCATTCTTAGCTTGTTTTATGCTTTATCATTTTCAGAAAGTAAAACTGCCTGATGGATATAAGCGGTGACATTTTTTGCTTGATATCTATTAGAGTATTTATTTTTTTCGCTTCTCTTCTTAACAGTTCCTTCGAGTATTTTTTCACTCCATACTTTGGTTGTCATACCATTTCATTACATACCGTTTTAATTCATTTAATCTCTCGTAATTAACTTTATCGTTTTCCGTTAGACACTGCTCCATGGTTTGGTCGATAAGTTCAAGATACTTTATTCTTGGCTTTTGTTCGACAAGATGGTCCTTAAATATATTTAGAAGGATAACGGTGTGAGTCATTTGTTTTATGTATACGGGTGCTTCCATCGCTTGTTCGGTAATCATCATAACGATATGTTTACTTTTGTCTGTGTCTCCTTGGATAGACGTGAATTGTTTTTTAACGTCACGCAATAAATAAATAAGTAAGGCATCTATACTACCCATTGAGTCAGTCGTAAAGGTTTTAAGAATCAAAATTTCCGTGTAGAGATATAACGCTACGTCAAAATAGAAGACAAGGCCTTTTATCCTAAAGGTAGTGTCGATAAGCTCACCAAGGTCATCAGTTAAATCCATGAGTTGAAAAGCGTTAATGCCATCAGGATGGGTATCAAAATAATGCGCAATCACCTCTCTGATCTCTCGCTTAATATAAGTTGTATCCGGATAATTCCGCTGATCGTAATACTTGTTCAACAGATACTCTTTTTCAGCTGGATATTTCTTTATTTGTGCAATCAAAAGGCCAATCAATTCATTTTTATAAAAGCGTGAGAGTCTTAGGCACAGGTCCTCATAATTAATCATGCCACTTCGTTCACTCTTGTGTTCCAGTAGGTAATAAAATACCGCAACTTGATGCTTACAGTAGGGTCCCCAATCATACGGACAAGTGCAGTTAGTGCTTTCTATGGTATCAGAATCCTCCTCAAGCAAGACGGTAACGATATACCTTTTTGTCCCAGCTATTTTAAATACAAAGTCGTTTTCTGAGCGTTTATCCACTGTTGCAATTTTTTCACGTTGATGATAATCCAAGCCTCTTTTTAAAATCGTTGGATCAATCTCATCTTCAAAATTCGTCAGTCTCATTCTCCACACTCCTTGCACCTGCATAATATGTAATTGCCAACATAGCGATTGTTTATTCTTTTATTATAACACATTAAAAAAGGAGCCCTTCTTAAAGCCCCTTCGAAAAAATTGAGTTGTACAGTCTAAAATAAAAAGTGAATCTAACTATTCAATCTGAATTACAAAGTACATAATTCACGCTATTTGCTTAAACTTCTTTGTTTACGGAGTTCCTTTCAAAATCTTTGATATAACGCCGGATTAAGTAAAGGAGATATAGGCCTAGAAGTGAGCCCGTAGCAGAAAAGAGATAGAAGAGACTATGTTCTGCTCTAAAGAGATAAGACAAGACTAAAAGTCCTGTTACTAAAGTAAATAGGATAAGAACACTAAACACTTTCATTCCTTTCGATCTACGTCTCGCATGAAAGAATTCAAGAATAAGGTCCAAACTAACTTCGACAATAAATTCAATTAAATCCGACATAATCTGTCTCCCTCTCCAATGCTTCCCAGAATAATTCGTGAATCCTTCGTGAATCCTTTTCCTTTATATAACGCATGCCATAATTGGTTGGGTGTTCATTTTCTTTGAATGTAACATCCATATGACCGATATCTTTATTGACTAATGCAATAGATGTCGAATACGACAAGGCCTGAACATTTTGAGGCATAATAAAGAATTGAACTGTTGTAAAGCCTTCAAATTGTTGAATACACAATAAACGATTCTTCTGTATAGCGTAAGCCTGAACCTGACTTTTTTTCCATGCCATTAATAAAATAATAATTAAAATCATTGAGGCGATTATAGCTATGGTTGTATTAAAGTACAAAGCGATAGCCACCAAAGGGATCCCAGCCAACATTTTCCATCTCAAAAAGTACCAGACTCTATTTTGCGTTACCTTTTTAACCTTAGGCTTCTCAATCGCTCTATCTGGAATAAACTGGTTTAAGCGCGTATACACTTGGTCATTGGAAATGAGTGGGAACAAGTATACCTTCTTGATTGATAAACTCTCTCCTTCACTTTCCTGCCCACCCATAATAACTAATTCAACCGACGAACGATTAAATAAATGACGCAAGAGCTGTTTGTTGACCTTAATTCCTTGTATTTTACTTAAAGGAATTTTCTGCGTTTTTCTTTCAAATAAGCCATATGAAATTGTTAGAGTATCCTCATGACGTTCTGCTTTATAATCATAGAAAAGTAAGAAGCTCTTTAAGAGTGACAAAGCAGCAATTATAAGAAGCCCCATAAACATGAGTCCCACAATCAGAATGCCTCGAACATTGCCAACTAAAGATACAAGCTCGGAAAAGAAGCGATCAGGTATCCATTCGAAAACAAAAGATAAGGCTGTAAAAACAATTAAAATAGCTGTTAAATCAGTTAAACCAAAGAGCACAACGTCTTGGTATTTTAAACTAAACTGATTGTCAGCAGCTTCAATTTCCTTTTCCTCATCCAAATCAGGACTCGTCTGATTTCGATAACTTTCAATCGTTTTTATAATAGATTCATCAACTGCCGTCAAAGAGGCTTCCGCTTCTCCGGGTGACGTGCTAGCTGTTTCAATAAGGACTTCAATAATGTTAAATGGTTTAAAAAAGAACCATTGACGTTGCTTCACTGTTTGAATGCGCTCATAGGTTATCTCAGTTTCACGTTTGTTGAAAATCCCTTTATACAAAGTAATATGATCGGATGAAAGTGTATAAGTATGCGTCCAATATTTTATGAAACTCTTCGCACTAAGGAATAGAATCAGTGCACTTAATGCAAGTATTGAATACAAACGGCCACTGTCTATATCAACTAAAAACAATACGAACAGAAAAACCCAATGCTTGATGTCGCGAATAAAGTAGACAAGGACGGCTGAGGGATGGAATCTCTCTCGTTTATTCTCCATACTCATCCGTCTCCTCCACTTTTTTCATCACATTTTGCCTTATCATTTGTGCCTCTTCAATAGATAAACCAGCAATACTATGATCCGTCGCTGCAGTATGAATAATTAGTTCCATCAATTCTTCACGCCTTAAAAAAGGGCCCTGTTCTGTTTCGATATGTTGGATTCTTGAAAATGGGACATAGGTAATCGAACGAAAAATAAAGCCTTTTTGGAAAATGATCTCCTTTGGCGTGACTTCATATCTGAAAAAATTATAACGATAGTCAATTAATAAAAAATTCAACAAGAAAATAATGAGGATTATTCCAAAATAAACGCCCGCTATAATTAACCATGTTCCTTCTAGATTTTCAAAATAAAGGAAGATTCCTGCAACAACTGCACCAAAGAGTAAAGCGATTGTTAGCGTCACAAGACTTGTTTTTCGCCAAACTTTTTTCAGTGAAACGGGTAACTTGTTTTCTAATAGAGGATAATTCATAGACACACTCCTTTTGAACTATATTTATTATCAGTCTAACATAATTAAAGGATCAAAATGATCACTTTGTGAAAAAAGTTTTAGCTTTCTAACTTTTGTATAAAGCGGTAACATTTAGTCTGTTTGTCTAAAAAGAAGGATTTGATTTTCTTATGTATAACGCTCTCATTGTGATAAGATAAGTACAGATAAACTATTTATAGGGGGATTTATTAATGGAAGAACGAACACTTGTCATAATAAAGCCGGATGGCGTTGAACGTAATTTAACGGGACATTTACTAAAGGAGTTTGAACGTAACGATTTAAGAATTAGCCACTTAAAGACCATACAACCTGAAACGGCACGGGTTAGAAAGCATTATGCCGAACTATCTGACATGCCTTTCTTTAATGACCTACTCACTTATTTTACTCGTGGACCTGTCGTAGTCTTTTTAGCTGATGGCGAAAACGCAGTTAACCGTGTGCGTGAGTTAGTCGGGGTTACAGATCCCAAAGCTGCTCGACCAAACACATTACGTCGTTTATACGGAATAGATAAATCAGAAAACACGATTCACGCTTCTGATTCTATAGAAAGTGCTGAGCGAGAAACAAAATTGTGGTTCCCAGAACTATTTAACGCTTAATATTATGCAAAGCAAGCCTTCCCTTATTCTTTTGGGGGAAAGCTTGCTTTTTATTTGGATAAAAAGTCAGTCTCTCTCTACTCGGGTTCGGACACTTCCTTTTAATTCAAGTTGCAAAACTGTCGAACTTCTCTGTCTTCGACACTTTTAAACAACTTACCGTCTTTCTTTGTCCGAACCGTGCTCATCTTCGGACACTTCCTTTTAATTCAAGTTGCAAAACTGTCGAACTTCTCTGTCTTCGACACTTTTAAACAACTTATCTTCATTCTTTGTCCGAACCTCTTAGTAATCCAACCACATTTCTTACTTTAACAAAGAAAACAGACATAATTAAATAAAAAAAGAGCTAGCTCAGCTCTTTTCCTCTTGTTATGAAAATATATCTTATAAAAATACAATCAAGAACAGTAATATCATAATGAAATAACCAGACATGACGGTAACAATGCCGTTAAAGGTGAGTTCTGATTTGCCGATACGCAGTAAGAATTGATTTCGTTTCAGTACGCCCTTGTAGATGGCTATACTGCCTAACAGCATCAAGATATAAATCAGTCCCTTTTTAAAATATTCCAAAGTATCAATCTCTAAGGAAAAGCCTATGAAATAGTCTGAAAAATTAGCACCGAAGAGTCCGGTTAAAAGCGTAACAATACCCATGCTTACAACAGCAATGAGCGAAAAATTTTCAGGTAAAATATAGGTGGGCTTTATACGCTTGCCGAACAACATGGTTGAAAATTTAACATAGGACAAGATAGTGCCAAAATTTATTATATTAAGTAATAGTGTGATCCAAAAATCATCAGTTCCACTCGCAATCATGTATTTAGAAATACTTCCATTAAAAAATGGCGCTCCAGTGATACCAAGAACGGATAGAATAATCGCTAGCGCCACCCAAGGCATTTGCTTTAGTAAGCCTCTAATTTTATCGATATTTCGGTCGCCATATTCCTTCTCAATAAGGCCTGCGCTTAAAAATAACGTCGATTTAAACAAAGCATGATTAAAGATATGAAAAATAGCTCCGTAATAAGCAATCGCCGTCCCCATGTTTAAGCCGACAATAATAAGTCCAACCTGAGAGACCGTAGAATAAGCTAGAAATAATTTTATATCTCGCTGACCCAAAGCCATAATCACACCTAAAATGGAAGTGAAAAAGCCGACCCAGAAAAAGAAAGGCTGCATATTGATAGCCGGTTCAAACATTTGATTGAATCGGATGAAAAGGTAAACCCCGCTTTTAATATATAAGCCGCTTAAAACAGCGGAAATCACCGGTGGCGCGCTTGGTGTTCCATGTGCTTTGGGAAGCCAACTAAATAAAGGCATAACAGCAGTTTTATTTGAAACAGCAACCATTAACATAGCATAAGGAAGTATCATTGCCTTTGGATCCGTCAGCAAAGGTATCGCAGCATGGATAGCTCGGAGATCCAAAAGACCAAATGTCCGGTAGATCATCGCTGCACCAAATAAAAGAAAGGATGAGCCTAAGACGTTTACAAAAAAGTAAATCATCCCATCATATATCGCTTGTTTTTCCTTGTTGATCATAATCAGAATAGAAACAACGATTGTAGATACTTCAGAAAAAACAAAGATATTGAATAAATCACTCGACAAGAAGAGCCCCATAATGAGTCCTTCTAAAACGATAAATAAAAAATAGAATTTTGAGTGAAAATATTCTGTGTTCCCTGCATAAATCAAAAAGGCTAGATAAATAAAGGCCGTCATGAGTACCATAAAAATGGAGAGTGGATCCGCATATAAACTTAAGGCGACGCCGTCTGAGTAATCACCCGTATTCCAAATAATGGGGCCTGATAGTTTGACTGTGAGAAATTGATTGATTGCAAAGAGCACAAATGAGATTTGAAAAAGATAGACAAGAGGCTTTGCCCAATCATCCCGGATTAGATAGGCGATTGTTCCAATAAGTATGGGTGCTATGACAAATATACCTAACACTATAGTCCACGTCCTTGCTGCTCACGGTCCCTGGTCCAATGTGTGATCCCGTGTTTTTGTTTGTAATGCATAAACATAGTCAATCCAATGGCAGTAATGCCTATGCCAATAACGATGGCAGTAATCATCAATGCAGCGGGTACTGGATCTGCGAAGGCGGCTTCTTGAGCTTGGCCTATTGGTGGTACACTATCGGGGGTATAGTTAATTGTAATAAAAAATAAAATAATGCCAGATTCCATAACGGTTAGTGACATAATTGTTTTCAAAATTGACTTATTAATCATTAAACCGCAAAGACCAATAAAAAATATCAGAATGCCGGCAATTTCTCCAAAAATAAAATTCATTGGTTTCATCCTCTTCTCTTGAATAATATTGCGGTCAGATACTTATAACTCATCCCAGTATTTTATTACTTTAACGCCCTTCATAAAAAACAAATCGGTAAAAGATAATACTTAATCCGGAAAAAACCTTTAAACCAATTAGGCTATTCATAAGAATCATATAAAACTGACGTGAAATAAGTGAATAAAAAGGTTCAACTTGCATAAAAATATATAATACAGGTATGGCAACGATGGCTAGAAAAAGTAATTTTTCGAAATTTTCTAATTTCTCTAAGTCCAAATCAGAGTTAGGATACACTAAGTAGCGGGATATTAAGGCTGTAGCAAGGATAACCCCACCTTGAAACCCACCTCCTGGAGATATATGTCCATTGAAAATAGTATACAAGCCAATCAATAATACAAAAGGATAGATGGCGCCCACCATACGGATCACAATTTCAGAATTATCTTTACGGTTAAAGAGCTCTTCCTCTAGTGAGTATTGCTTGGCCTCTTTATGCGCCCAGGAAACGTTAATGACTTCCATAACGGACACTAACAGCATTAAAGCCTCTAATAATGTGTCAAATACACGGTAATCCAAATATATGGCTGCCACAGCATTTTGAGCACCTGTTTCTGCTAAAAAGCCTGCGGTAAAGTAATCCATCAAAGGTCGGCTCATTTTTTCAGAGTAATTAAGGAAGAAAAACAAGACGATAAAGACACTAACAACCATGAAAATGACGCGAATAATATTGATTGATCTATTCGTCTCTTTCACTTCTACCCACCTCATCCATATAAATTACGCGTATATCTTTGATATCTTTAATCACTTTGTCCATGTTGGCGACGATATCTTGGAAGACACGGTCAGATTTGTTGCCATAAAGATAGGTCAAATTTCCTTTTCGATGTACATAAAAATCATGGTTATCTTCTTGCATAATCTTCTCAATAGGATGATTCGTGTATGCCAGTTGCGGCTCAAATCCTTCTGTACGTTCCAGAAATTTTTCCAGTGGCCTTACAACGTTTGACATAATTTCATTAATACTTTCGTCGTTAAATACTTCAACATCCTCATTCACATAACAGATATCATAAATCGAGAATTTTTTAGTGGCGACTAAATACATAATGGTAGATATCCCGACACCAATAGCTGCCTCTGCTAATGCCACATCGGGCGCATTATAGTGCAGGTAGGTCAGGGTCATGATAAGTGAAAAGATTCCGAGGTAAATAACTGAACGCTTAATATTTTCTGAAAAGACCGCAAAACATGCAAAAACGAGTAAGCCGACCATCAAAAAGATTTGAAACATAAAGATCATCTCTCCTTTTTGATACGGTAACCACTGATATGGGCCGCTCGGGTAATGGCGTGCGTCGCAATCGGATTAGTAATCATATAAAGAGCCAATATAAGTACGATTTTCCCACTAAAGAATGCGAAGCCATGTTTGATTATCATGCCAGTCATAATTGTAAGAAAGCCTACCGTGTCCACTTTTGACGTAATCAGAATACGAGAAAAATAATCATTAAAACGATAGATACCAAGCACGCCAAGGGTCATAAAAATAAGGCCTATCACAATAATAATATTGCCTATAATGGTGGTCCATAGATTCATCAGATATCACCCCTTCTTTCAACAAAGCGAGAAAGCATAATTGTACTAATGAATCCAAGGACACCATAAATCAACGCTATATCAAGAAAAAAGGTACGTTCATTTATAACGCCGATAATGACGGCCGTTACGATAACTTTGGAAGAAAAAACAGCAAAGCCAAGCATACGATCATATATCGTTGGTCCAATAAGCACTCGACCTAATTCGAATACAGAAAGGATTGCTACAACAATCAGAACCATTTCATCAAAGTTCATTGACATTCCTCCTATTCTTTCCTTGCTAATTTTTCAAGATCTTTCCTTAATTCTATTTTCGTAACGTAAAAGGACCTTTTCTAATTTATAAGGGATTACATCTCTAGCGTCATCATCGTCAGCTGGTGGATTTAAGGCCAAGACTTGCAAGCGGCTCCCTTTTTTATCAACGGTAACAGTTCCTGGAGTTAGTGTGATTGAATTCGCTAAAATAGTGATAAGCAGCTCATCTTTTAGCTTTGTCTCACAGGTTATGATTTGCACGTCGGCCTCACCTGATAAAATATGAGGGATCACACTAAAGCCAGAAAACCAAATACCTTTGAAGAGCCGCAGCCCGTATTCTAAAAAAGTTAACGGGCCAAGCATATAGGCTCTTTGATAATCATCATTCAGCAAAAAGCGGTTTGTAAAAAACACAACAATAATGGATACCACCAAGCCCATGAAAAAAGTAGGAACAGAAAATTGCTCAACCAATATGACCCATATGATAGATAGTAAAAGAATAATCCCCATATTCTTTAGAAGTCCTTGGAAAATCAATCGAATATGAGTCATTACAACGCCTCTCCCTTCTCTTGAAGTTCTTTTTTAATATTAATTATTAAATGTTTTAATGAAGCAAAAACGTCAATAAGTAAATAGCTCGCTTACCATAAACTTATAAATTTATTTAACTCGTTTCAAAAAGGAACCAGGCACTTCAGACGTATAGCGTACAAGTTTATTAGTTCCAGGATGTACCAATACAAGAGTAGTCGCATGAAGTCCTAAACGTTTTATCGGATTTGTTTCTGCATCATAAAGCTTATCTCCAGCAATTGGATGGCCCATATCTTTTAAATGCGCACGAATTTGATGCTTACGTCCAGTTTCTAATTCCATTTCCAATAATGAATAATTTTCATTGCCTAGTACTTTTCGGTAATGCGTGACTGCGTGTTTACCGCCATTATCTTCTTGGTTGGAATACATTTTTATCCCCTTACTCTCTTTTAACCAAGAAGAAAGTTCCCCCTGTTCTTTTTCTACACGACCTTCCGCTAAGGCTGTATAAATACGTTCTTTTACTGTGTTTTTCCAGTCATTTTGTAAGACTTGCTGTATATCTTCTGACTTTGCATAAAGCATAACCCCAGATGTGTCTCTATCCAAGCGATGAACAACAAAAATCTTATTATCAGGATTTTCTTTTTTTACATAGTCGCTTAGTTGGTTATAAGCTGTGGGTTCAGTCGGATCGTCAGCTGCAACAGACAGCAGCCCTGCCTCTTTATTTATAACAATAATATCACGGTCTTCATGTAAAATAGATAGCCCTACTAATTCTGAACGTTTTTTTGATTCTTTATTACTCATCACACCGACTGTTTGGCCTGGTTTAAGTGGATGGTTATGCTGAGTAATTTCCTCGCCATCCACTGTCACTTGTCCACGAGTCAAGATGGATTTCACTGAGTTACGGCTTTTATTCGTAATAATTGAAAGTAAAAACGGCAACAGGGTCGTTTCTTCTTCCACTGTGTAATTATTGACTCCACGTTTATCAGACTGAGCAGTGCTTTTACGTCGTTTATCGGCTTTTCTTTTTGGATTATGACTACGCTTTTTTTTCATTTCGGTTCACTCCTAAAAATGTATATTCTTAAGTATTATAACAGAAAACGTTTTAGAAATATGTACATAACTCATTGGAATTTTATCATAATAAAAACAGAAAGGCATCAATGGTTATATTTACGCCCTTCTGTTTTGTTCTTTTTCATTTTTTAGACAAATGATTTTTAATAAATGTTGAGACCGTTCGCACCATTTTCTTTTTGAATGGAACAGACGGACTTTTTTCCTCTTCCAAGTCTGAATAAGTATTCAACGCATCCTTCAAGGCGTCATCATCCTCAAATTCCAAATCTTTTGTTTTCAATTTTTGTCGATTCATCTTGATATTTTTTTTGAATTGCTTTCTCATCAAACGCTCTAAAAGTCCTAAGTCAATGCTCTCACCATTTTTTTCTTTGGTTGCAATAATACTTAATACTTCAATATAGCTTAAGGATAAGGCACTCGTTACGATAGAGGCGGTTGTTCCACTTATTATACCGCCAACGATTGTCCCAATCCCTGGTATAAATTTAAAGGCATTAGCTACAACTGTCTTTCCTATCATTGTGGCCGATCCCGTCCCGCCAACAGCCGCTATAATACTAATAATCGTTGACTTATCCATTGATATACCAAAAATAGCTGTTATATGTGCCAACAAAGTCACCTGCATTGGAACTAAAACTGAAGCATCTGAAAAAGGTATCGGGGCAAAACCGACGCCAAAGGTTGTGGCCACATATCGGGATGCCCAACGTCTGGCAGCTTTGGCCTTTCGTTCTATGTCTGCCTGCTGGGCGTTGTTAAAAGCTTCTCTGCTCTCCTTTGGAATGAGTTGCAGTGTCTTTTCAATCAATTCTTTTAATCCAAATCGAGGAATAACATAATTATCTGATATTTCATACGGTTCAGACATAACATTTTGAACGGCAGCCACAGGCAGATTCATATCCTCCAAATAATTAGAAAAGGCATCGGCAGGTTTACCAATTGACTGTGTTAAAACAAGAATAACTGGAAGGATCTCGGAAATTTCTTTGATCAATTCGATTTCCATATCCTCTATACGGGAAGAATTTGCCTGTATACAATAGTAAACGGCATGAATAGCTTCACTTGAGTGTTTATTATCTTGAACAAGATTAAATATTTCTTTCATCACTTGTTTTTGAACTTTCTGCTGTAATTCTAGCCCTCTCGTATCATATAATACAATGGGAACGCCCTCTTTGCTGATACGACGAAGATGTTTCGTGACCGGTTTACCAATACCCGTATCTGCTAGTTGTTCACGAAAAACATTGTTGATTAGTGTGCTCTTACCCACACCTGTTTTCCCAGCAATCAGAATATTAACCGGGCTCATCTTTTCAACTTCCGATTCAGTTTTTTCTAATATTTCCTGTATCATATTATATTTACTGCTTGGTTGTTTCATCATCGTCCTCCTCGGTTGTTTAACTATAGTTTACCATGAAGTGATCTGTTTAACTAAGAAGAATCATTTTATACATGGTGCTAATAGGATACTATTCTCTTAGTTTCTCCATATTTATTCTAAAAAAAAGCTTTCAAAGAAACAACCAAGATATATGGTCTTCTTCAAAAGCGCGTTTTTTTATTTATCTATTTATTTTATCGGTACTCTGAAGGAACGCTATCTAATTCCTCTGCTTCAGTAATGTGCCACTCACCTTCGCCATATTGTAAATAGACACGATAAACAGTGTTTTTATCACTATCTGAAACCACGGTGAATGCGCGTCCTGGGCCATTATTTCCTACCCACCAAGTAATCATATTACCTTGTGAAATACCACTTACAGCACTGGCGTTTTGTGCAATAGCAGCACGGTCACCGGAGTTATCACCAAAACTAATGTTATAACTTTCATCTAATGGTGCATCAGACTCAACGTCTGCCTCCGTATCTTCCGCATTCTCAGACTCTTCTGCATTATCTTTTGAGTCGTCAGCGTTATCGTCAGTATCGCTGTCGTTTTCTTCGGTTGCTTCATCTTGTTCAGATTCTTCTTCATTAGAACTTTTTTCTTCGGAAGTAACATCAGAATTATTCGTTTCCTCGGACGCATCAGTTTTTTCCTCGTCGGCTTTCTTTCCAGATTCGGATGAATTCTCTTGTGTATCCTGTTCGGCTTTAGATATGGCTTCCGTGCCTGATGCAGCATTCTGTTCCTCAGACGTTTTCACGTCATCTTGACTCGCAAAAATGAAAATAACGAGTCCGCCTAGTATAACTAGCAATAAACCAATAACAATATAATAAATCTTTTCTATTTTACCTTTCTTCTTTTTCTTTTCTGAATTATTTTTATTTGTTCGTGTTTTGTTCATGATAGACTTCCTTCCTTTTCATCTATATTAACTCTTTAAGGAGTGTATCACATAACAGTGATCTTAATGAGTAATTAACATAACAATGTGACGACAATCATTTCAACTATATTTCTATCAAATATATCTTGACTGTTCCTTATTTATGGGAGGTTATTTTCCTCAAAGGTAGTGTAACAAGCGGTGCAATAATAGCGGCTGCGATGGCTTCGGCAACACCATTGGTTCCTACAATAACAGCTAGCGCTCCCGCTAAATTACTGATATCGACATCAATGGCTTGGGCATACGTTTCCCCGTAAAAGAGATAGATAAAGAATAATACAAAGATAGTATTTGTAAAAGAGCCAACAACCGAAGCACTTGCTAAAGCCAACTTATCTCGCTTAGAGAAAATACGTCTAAATAAAGCATAGCCCCATCCTGTGAATAGGCCAATAAGTATACGAGGAAGCAAGGCGATCATCGGATTTGTCCAAAGCAATAAGTCCAAAGGAGTCGCAGGCATTGTATAGGCACGTATCATACGTGTTACACCCCAAATTGCTCCAATAATCATTCCATCAGTGGTACTCATCGTTAAGGTAGCAACAATTACGGTAACGTGTATAATCGTTGGGTTTAGTGGTGGTATTGGAATATTACCTAAAAAAGGCACAAAATTTTGAATCAATATAATGGCCGTTAATATACCTAATAAGGCAATGCGGCGTGGTTTTGATTTTTTTCGGTTCAATGACATAGCGTTACTCCTTTATAAAAAAGACATGGTTGAATCAAGTCATACGGTTGTTCATACTACGATTTAAGCGGCCAAGTAGCACAGTCAACATATGTGCCTCTTCTTCTGTCCAACCAGAAACAATATTCTTGAATTTGTCTTCCAATTTCGTTTGGTAGTCTTTATATGTTTCATTTGCTTGTTCATTCAGCTTGAAATAGACAAATCGCTTATCGCTACCCGTTGTTTTAGTAACTAGGCTTTTGCGTACGAGCGCATTCATTTGTCGGCTAACGGTTGATTTATCTAAACGACTTTCTTTAGTAATTTGTTTTAACGTCATTTCATCTTCTCCAATAATTTCTATTAGATTTATTGTGGAATGAGAAAGGTCCAAATCGTAAAGTAAATGATCAGTGACGTATTTGTAGTATTGATTCAATTCCGTAATTTTATCAAGTAATTGTGTAGAATTTTTAATATTGTCCATGTTACCCCTCTTTCTTAATCCTTTATTTGTATACGTCAACTATATCATGATGTCGAACCCTGAGCAATAAAAACCTCCTTGTTGGAACAGGTATTCATTTAATGCTATAATGATAAGGAGTTTTTATAGATAGGAGTGAGACACTATGTCTTTTGACGGTCTTTTCGTCCACGGTTTAAGAAATGAGTTAGCTGATGAACTAATTGGTGGACGTATTTCAAAAATACACCAACCATATGATAATGAAGTAATTTTACGCATTCGATCTAATCGAAAAAATAAGTCTCTATTACTGTCTGCCCATCCGCAGTATGCACGCGTGCAGTTGACAGAGATTCCTTATGATAATCCTGCACAAGCACCTAACTATTGTATGGTGCTACGTAAGTACTTGGATGGTGCAATTATCGAAACAATTGAACAAACAGAGAACGATCGTGTCCTAACTTTTACGTTTAACAAGCGTAATGAGCTTGGCGACACCGAATATCTTTCTCTCATCATTGAAATTATGGGACGGCACAGTAACGTCTTACTTGTAAATACGGAAGACAATAAATTGATTGACGCGATTCGTCATGTTCCCGCAAGTCAGAATAGTTATCGTACCCTATTACCAGGTTTTGATTATGTAAAAGCACCAAGCCAGGATAGACAAAATCCGTTTGATTACACAGGGCCTTTTCCAGTCGAGGCATTTGCTTTCAAAGATAAAGTCAAATGGATCCAGCAAACGTTTCAAGGGTTTGGTAAGGATTCTGCACAGGAACTCGCTTTCCGTATGGATAACAGTTCAGATGATTCGCCAAAGGCTATCTTTCAATATTTTATGGCCCCTTTTAAGGCAGATAATTTAAACCCTACCCTTACTAAAAAAGATCAGAAAGAGTTCTTCTCCCCTGTTCCTTATCAGGTTTTAGATGGTGAAAAACTTCCCTATGATTCTTTAAATAAATTAATGGACCGTTACTACCAGAACAAAGCTGAGCGTGATCGTGTGCATCAGCAGTCCAATGATTTAACGCATTTAGTTAAGAATTTGTATCAAAAAAACAAGAAAAAGATTCAAAAATTAAAGAAAGAAATGATCCAAACAGAAAAGGCGGATGCCTACAAAGTAAAGGGAGAAGTTTTGACGGCTTACCTTCATGAAGTCAATCAAGGCGATGCGTCGATTACCTTGCCTAACTTTTATGAAGAAGAAAAATCTTTAGAGATTGCTTTGGACCCTCAAAAAACACCCTCTGAAAACGCACAATATTATTTTTCACGCTATCAGAAGTTGAAAAACGCAAAAAGTCATTTAACGAAACAATTAAAATCAACCCGACATGAGTTGAACTACTTTGACACGGTACTAACTCAGTTGTCTATTGCAAGTACTTCAGATATTGAAGATATTCGCGATGAGTTACGCGATGGAAACTACTTGAAAAAGAAGAAAGGTAAAAAGAACCGGAACAAGAAGAACAAAAAATCTAATCCTGAAGTTTTTGTTTCCACAGACGGTACGCGTATCCTTGTTGGTAAGAACAATACCCAAAATGATGAGTTAACTTTGAAAAAAGCACATAAAAAGTACTGGTTTGCTCATGCCAAAAACATTCCAGGTTCTCACGTTATTATTGAAGAAATAAATCCTTCAGAACAAACAATTGAGGAAGCCTGTCTACTCGCTGCTTATTATAGTAAGTATCGGCTGTCCTCTTCTGTTCCAGTGGATGTTGTCCAAGTCAAGCATATTAAAAAACCAAATGGAGCTAAACCTGGCTTTGTCGTTTACGAAGGACAATCGACCTATTACGTAACGCCAAGCGATGAGAAGACCCGTGAGTTAAAAGCTAAAAAATAAAAAGTATAAGAGGCTAGGATATAAATTTCTCCTAGCCTTTTAACATTTCTAAAGTAGTTTAATTATGCTCCAAAAAATGATCTAACATCCCTTCTAAGTTCTCGCGAACGCCCCTTTCTTTTCTTTGAAAAAACAGGGCATTATCTAAAACAAACAGCCTAGATAAATGCTCTAGGCTGTTTGTTATTCTCGTATTATGTTTCGTTAATTTTACTGCTTAGTTGGCTTGTGTACAAGAACAAAAATAAAGGCTGCCGCAGCTGAAATCATACCAAATAATAAGATCGAGCTTGATTCAATACCCGTTTCTGGTACGTCATCTTCTTCCATATCAACTTCTTGTAACTCGAAATTATCAGGAACTAAAATCTTATCAATAACATGAACAACGCCATTTGATGCTTCAATATCCGTGTCAACAATCATAGAATCGTTGACCATTGGATCTCCACTTAAATCAAATGTTACGGCTTGTCCATTGACTGTATCAGCTTCCAGGCCGTCTGTTAAATCTCCGGCAAGTACTTTTCCAGGAACAACGTGGTAAGTTAAGACGTTAGCCAAGTCTGGTTGGGCCAATAGCTCTTCTGCTGTTACATCTAGAGCTTCAAGCAAGTCCATAAATGCTTGATTTGTAGGTGCAAAAACTGTGAACGGGCCATCTCCTTGGAGTGTCTCAACTAAATCAGCACGCTGTAGTGCCGAGACTAAAATACTAAAATTTTCATTTCCTAAGGCGATTTCCACAATATCTTGTTCTTCTTCTGTATGACTGTCAGCGAATGCGGTTGGGACTAGAGCGAACGCGAGGGTGAATGCGGTTACAAATGATAAAAACGTTTTAATCATTTTTGACATAATCTTTCTCCCCTTCTTCTTACAAGATAGTAAAATTGATTACTCAACCTTACTTCTTTATAATAAAGTTGTCGTCATGAACATTCAACTATTAACACTTCGAATTAGAACTACTTACAAAAAGGAGGGAATTAAATGAGGAAGACATCACTTCTCGTTGCTTTAGCATCACTCTTTTTCCTGTTCTTTATTTTAATGATCCAATCGCAATTAGAACAATCGTCTACTGCTAGCGTCCCTTCGATCCCAACAGAAAATACAGAAACCACTTTTGAGCAATCATCTATTTTAGACTTAAATGACCAGGAATCAGAGGCTATCGCTTCACAAGTCCAAACCTTTCCTATTCAATCTAATCCTTCTGCGAAATACTATGACCTCAACTCAGATTACGTCGGCTGGCTAAAAATTGGTGGAACAGTCATTGATTATCCCGTAGTAAAGAGTTCTGATAATAAATTTTATCTTAACCATGATTTTTATAAAGACGAACATATACTTGGAGCAATTTTTATGGACTACCGAAATATTGGCATGGGGCAAGATGATCATACTATATTATATGGCCATTACACTCAAAGCGGTTTAATGTTTGCGGAATTAGATAAGTTTTTATCAGAATCATTTACCAATAAAAATCCCACTATTAATTTTATGGATCCTTATACTAAACGAACATATAAAATTTTTTCTGTCCATGTTGCAGAAGCTGACTCTAATTACATCAAGACTTCTTTTAAAGAGGATGATCTAAAAAAGTATGCTGAAAAACTGAAAGCTAACTCTGCTTATCCAATCGATTCAGAATTAAAAGGAAATCCCAAACTCATAACGCTTATTTCCTGTAACTATTCAGTGGATGATGGTCGTGTTTATGTTCACGCTTATGAAATAACGGAATAAAAATAAAATGAGGCAAGAGAGTTCTATTTACTCTCTTGCCTCATTTTATTTAATTCGATTTAATAATTTCAACTGCGTCTTTGTCATCACATTCTGTCATGGAGACTTTGACACGCTCTTTCTTTGATGTAGGAATATTCTTTCCAATGAAATCGGCTTTGATGGGAATTTCTCTATGTCCTCTATCAGTTAGTGAGGCGACTAGAATTTTCTCAGGTCGACCCAAATCAATCACGGCGTCCATAGCAGCGCGAATCGTTCGGCCAGTGTAGATAACATCGTCAACCAGGATAACAACCTTCCCTTTCACATCAACGGGGAAATCTTGGCCCTTCACTTCGGGTTCTTGTAATTCTTCATTTACATGACGATCATCACGGTACAATGTAATATCTAACTCTCCAACAGGCACTTCTGTTTCTTCGATAGCTTGAATCTTCTCCGAAAGTCGACGCGCTATGAATACACCTCTTGTTTTAATACCCGCCAGCAATAAATTTTCTGTCCCTTTATTTCGCTCGATAATTTCATATGAAATACGCGTCAGTGCACGATTTAGAGCTTTCTCATCTAAAATAGATACAATGTCTGCCATCAGTTTACTCCTTTCATAATCTAGCGTCTTTTCACCCATTCAAGTGTTTCTTTAAATGTCTCAGGTAAATCAGCTTTAAATGTCATATGCTCGCCAGTACGCGGATGGTCGAAACTCAAAGAGGCAGCATGTAAAAACTGTCCTTGTCCGTCCAATGTTTTTCGTGGACCATACAGTGGGTCCCCAGCCATACGATGGCCAATATATTCTAAATGAACCCTAATTTGATGCGTCCGTCCTGTTTCTAAGTTAAGACGCAACAATGTATATTCACCAAAGCGTTCAATAACTTCAAAATGCGTTACAGAAGCTTTACCGCCTTCGATAACTGTAAATTTTTTACGGTTTTTAGGATCTCTGCCTATGGGGGCATCAATGGTTCCCTTGTCGTTTTCGATATCACCATGAACAAGCGCAATATACTCACGTCCAGCAGATTTTTCTTGTAACTGCTTCGCTAGTTTTTCGTGAGCCAAATCGTTTTTGGCCACCATCAACAAGCCTGACGTATCTTTATCAATACGATGGACAATGCCCGGTCTGATTTTACCATTAATTCCAGACAAATCGTCAACATGATACAACAAGGCATTGACAAGCGTGCCGCTTGCATGACCAATGGATGGATGCACGACCATGCCAGATGGCTTGTTAACCACAACAACATCGGCATCTTCATAAACAATCGAAATATCTAAGTCTTCCGGCTTAGCATCAATCTCTTCTGGTTCCTTTATTGTAACCTTTATCAGATCACCCGCTTGGACTTTATAATTTGCTTTAACCGCTTCTTCATTTACTGTGACCAAACCTTCTTTTATCCACGTTTGCACTTGACTACGTGAATGCTCGTTCAACGCTTTGCTTAAATATTTATCTAAACGTCCGGTTTCATTTGATATTTGATACTGCTTTGTCTTATCCATTTTACTTCATTCCAACTTTCTTTTGTTTGTGTTCTTTCCATTCATCATAAAACAAGTAAAGTATCATAAATGCAACTCCCATAGTCAATGCCATATCTGCGACATTAAAGATAGGGAAATCAATGAATTCCAGTCGAATCATATCGACCACATATTTAAGTAGCAGGCGATCAATAAAATTACCGATTGCGCCACCTAAAATCAAACTTAGCGCAAAGGCAAATTTTTTATCGTTCCTACCTTGCGTTTGCATATAGTAAACGATAACCCCAACGACTATAAACGTAACGATGTAGAAAAAAATCATTTGCCCCTCAAGAATACTCCAAGCAGCTCCTGTATTTTTAAAGTAAGTGAACGATAAAATAGATGGAATCACTTCTATATTTTCATGCAATGGTATGTTTTCGAGTGTTAAATACTTGGTAATTTGATCAATTCCGATGACGACGAGCGAAATAATATAATATATTAACATAATAAACTCCTTTACTATTAAACCTCTTTATTATTGTACAATATTTCTAGACTAAAACCCACCTTCATTTGATATAATCATTATTTTATAAATGATAAAAAATAAGTTTTCTACATAATTATTATATTTACTTAGTTATACCTATAAAGTTGTTTTAAACGTTACAAATATTTGCTATACTCTACAAAGTACTTTAAATTATAACTATAAGTTCTAAAAGTAGAAGGAGTTTAATAAATGATAAAAAAAGGTTGGTCACTTCTTTCATTATCAGCAATCCCTATTTTACTGGCTGGTTGTGATTCAGAAAATTTAGATAGTATGCAAGAGGCAACAAGTGAAATCGAACGGATAGCCGATGACACAGTAAACGAATTAAATAAACTTGCAGAAACTGAAACAGAATTACAGGAACAATTTAATGAGACCCTGGAAACGGATGGCGAATTATCTACTTTAAAAGATGAATCCTCACCTGTTTTTGAAAACATTGAAAAACGAGAAGACATACTTAATGAACTTAAAAATATAACAGAAGACTTTCAATCTCAACAGGATGTATTAAAATCCTACGAGGGTGAGTTACTTGATTCGAGTGAAATCAAAGACGTCAACACTGCTGTCGATGACTTTGAAACCAACCTAATGAACTATACAGAGTCTTATAACCAGTCCTTAACTGACGAAAGAGAATTTTTCTCTGACATTTCTAAAGATGAGGCTACTTACCAAGATTTTGTTGATGGTATTAAATCATTGAATGACAAGCGTGAGAATCTAAATGAACCGCTAATGACTCTTGATAATACACTTGTCACAATGGATGAACAGCTTAAAACATTACAATCATCTATTGAAACAGAACTTAGCGAAAAAGAATAGGAGAATAAATGATGAAAAAAATGATCCTTTCTACCCTACTCACATCAACTCTACTGCTATCCGCTTGTGGAGATGAAGAAAGTCAGGGCACAATTGAAGTAGACGATACTGAAGATATAGAAGAAGAGTCCGCTACAGAAGTAGAAAATACTGAAACGATTGACAATTCTGATGACGCATCTGAAGAGACGGACGAAAATGCTGATGAAAAAATTAATGATGATTTAAAAGAAACACCTGAGCACTTATACGAAGTAACCGATAATCTTGCTTATCTCAGTGTCTTGGATGGTAAAGAAGCCAATAAAAATGTCGCCCTGCTAACGTATGACGACGCTCCCGACAAGCACGCCCTTGAGATTGCTAATATTTTGATCGAAAAAGATGCACCAGCGATCTTCTTTGTCAACGGCATGTACTTAGAGGATGATGAAGGAAAAGAAACACTTAAAGAAATTTATGACATGGGCTTTACTATCGGTAACCACACCCAAACCCACGCCAACTTACAGGCTATTTCTGAAGAAAAACAAAAAGAGGAAATCACTAGAACAAGTGAGTTAGTAGAAGAAATCACGGGCACCCCTCCCCGTTTCTTTAGAGCTCCTTTTGGTCAAAATACGGATTATTCAAAACAATTGGTTGAAGAAGAAGGCATGTCCTTAATGAATTGGACATATGGCTATGATTGGGAAACTGAGTATCAAAATGCAGAGGCATTAACAGATATTATGTTGAACACAAACCTTCTTGTCCCAGGATCCAATTTATTGATGCACGACAGAACTTGGACAACAGAAGCTACCCCTGCGATTATTGATGGGTTAAGAGAGAAAGACTACGAACTACTGGACCCCCAATTGATTCAGTCTGTAGCTAAAGAAAGTGAGGAACAAACGAATGAGTAACTTCATGAAACACACACTTTTTGGCTCTGCTGCTGTTTTAACATTGAGTGGACTCGTAAACACAACTGTACATGCAGACGAACAAGAAGAAGCATCAGAAACGACTTATCTAACATTGAATACTGAGCCTTTACTTCAAGTTCCTGATGAGTTCCCTAGTCAATTTAAATATGACAGTGGCGTGGATATTGACTATCCAAAAGACGGCGTCAAGGGTGTCTTCGTGACAGCAAACTCTGCTGGTGGTGCTCGTATGGAACCTTTGACCAACTTACTTAACAATACCGAATTAAACTCAATGGTGATTGATGTTAAGGATGACACTGGTTTTATTACCATGCCTTTTGAGTCTGAAGATGAAATGATTAATGAGAATATGAAGAACTGGGTTGACCCAACAGAATTGATGGCTCATTTGGAAGAAAATGATATCTACCCTATCGCACGTATCGTAGTGTTCAAGGATTCACTTCTTGCAAAAGAGCGTCCCGACCTTTCTTTTAAAAATCCTGATGGTTCCGTATGGACAAACCGTGCAGGTCATGGATTTGTGAATCCATTTATGAAAGAAGTATGGGATTATAATATTGAGATAGCTAAAGAAGCAGCTAAAATGGGATTCAAAGATATCCAATTCGATTACGTACGTTTTGCTGAAGGATTTGAATTACGTGATGATGAGCTCACGTATTCTTTAGGTGACTATACAGATAGCGATTTAAATAGTGTGAAAAAACGAGTTGAAGCAGTAATAGATTTTGTTGAATATGCACACCAAGAACTTCAACCTTTCGATGTTGATTTATCGGTAGATATTTTTGGCTACTCAGCTACTGTTGAAGAAACACCTGGTATCGGTCAAAACTTCTCTCGTATATCTGAAAATGTTGATGTGATTTCTTCTATGATCTATCCTAGTCATTGGGGTCCTGGCTCGCTCGGTATCGCCAAGCCGGATTTAGAACCTTATAACGTTGTAGCAAATTATTTAGAATATGAAAATGAAGTATTGGATAACTTAGGTGATGATGCGCCAATTTCTCGTCCATGGATTCAAGACTTTACGGCTTCATATTTAGGTTCTGGCTGGTATAAAAATTATGGTGCTCCAGAAGTTAGTGAACAAATTCGTGCACTAAATGATAATGGCGTAAATGAGTTCCTACTGTGGGATGCCGCTAACACTTATTCCGAAGGCGCACAATACAGTTTTGATTAATAACTAATATTTTTGTAAAGAAGCTGAGATGACCTCTCAGCTTCTTTCTTTTGTTTTAAATACTTTCACTTGTTGTATGAAGACGAATCCCTTCGACTTCTTCCTTATCGGCTTCGGACACTTCTCAATAATAGTTAATGCAAAACAGTCGAACACACTCATCTTCGACACATTCGGCTACTTGCTTCATACTCCACTGTCCGAACCTGGTTCGACTTCGGACACTTCTCAATAATAGTTAATCCAAATTGGTCGAACACGCTCATCTTCGACACATTCGACTACTTGCTTAATGCCCCACTGTCCGAACCTGGTTCGACTTCGGACACTTCTCAATAATAGTTGATGCAAATTGGTCAAACCTGTTATAAATCACCCTATTATAGAATTTTACTTCTCATTTCTATATATATTAACGAAAAAAACGACTACACCTTTATTTCACAACAAAAGTGTAGTCGAACCAATATTTTCAGCTATAATATCACTAATCAAATAATTTATCTTACTCTTACGGTCTCACTGATATTAAGCATTACCAGATGAGATTCAGAAACCGGCTTCTTAAGAATGGATTCCAACGCCCGTTTATATAAGGTTAATTGTCCGCGGTACTTCTTTAGCATTTCTTCGCCAGCTAATTGTCCTAAATGTGCAACCCTATCTGTCTTGTAGTCAAATAAAATGATATCATCTTTTCGCTCAATATAACCATCAATAATACCATGAATCAAGACATAATCGTCCAACTCTTCCATGTCATTAAATATTTCCTTTGCCTCCATAAGTAATGAGAACGGCACTTCTCTTTTAACTTTAGAAGAATGCTCAAGGATATATTGGCCAAATGACGTAGTAAAGAATTGCAGGATTTCATTTATACGAATACTTTCAGATAAATCCAGTGTAAAAATCTTTTCTTTAACTAAATGACCAATAACTAATTCAACCGACTCTCTTGTGGGTGTTTCAGTTAAATCAAGCGTTTGTAAAACGAGGTGTGTCGCTTGGCCTATTTCGGCAGCTGTAGGTGTAAGGTCTTCTTGAATAAATGTTGGTCGGCTTAATTGATCTTCGACATAACGATTTACCTGTCTAGGTTTTGTGACATCAATTTTAACCATTTGGCCATCATCCGGTTCCTCAAATAAGCGTTTAATCTCTGATACTGACTGGTAACTTGTCGTTTGCGTGGCTATTTGATAAGAATAAGGTTGATTCATAATTTTGCTAGCCTTTTTTATAGCCTCTTTAATTTCTTCATCAGCAGGAAGATTTATGGTTCCTTCCTTTAATTTTGGATACCAATCAGATGTCTCTATTTTCTGACGAGAAAGCAAAGCGTCCTCTAGCTCATCTTGTGTATAAAAATCCACAGAAAATGATGTATCATAAGAATGTATCTCGCTATTTTCTGACTGAACTGAGCGGTGTTCATCCATATGTTTATGTCGTATGATGCTATAACCTATCCAATCCATAAGCCCTTGGGCGCTCATACGCAAATCCGACGGCAAAACACGCTTAGGATGCCCGCCAACAAGCCCCCACCGTGACAAGGCAGTTTCTTTGTTCTTGTAAGAACCAACTAATATCAATTTCTGCTCAGCCCGAGTTAGCGCTACGTATAAGACACGCATTTGTTCTGATAGAATTTTTGCTTTCTTTTTATGCTTAAGGCCCTTCTCTGGTAGAGTCGTTTTTCTTTCACGTGTTTTTAAATCACGGTATTCAGCACCTACACCATACTCTTCATCAAAAATAACCGGCGTTCTCACATCCGTAAGATTGAATCTCTTTGTCATATCGAGTATGAATACAACAGGGAACTCCAATCCCTTACTTGCATGTATTGTCATCACACGAACCGCATTCTCATCATCAGAAATTGCTTGAGGTTCAGCTAAATCCTTATCTTTTTTCTGCATTTTTTCAATGAATCGAATAAATTGAAATAACCCTTTGAAAGAAGTTTTTTCATAAGCTGCTGCCCTTTCATATAATGCATGCAGGTTAGCTTTTCGTTGTCTCCCAGAGCTCATCCCGCCCACATAATGTAAAAAGCCGGTATCTTCAAATATCATCCAAATGAGATCAACAAGCGATTGCCTCCGTGACTGCCTCCTCCATTTTTCAAATATTTCTAGAAATACTCGAACTTTTTCCTGTAAGTGAAGATTCCGTGTGGCCTCGAAATCGTCTTTACCTGCAAATTGAACAAGCGCTTCGTAATATGAAGACTGTTTATCAGTAATACGAATATGCGTTAAATCCACTTCATTCAAGCCTACGATCGGAGAACGCAGAACCGCCACAAGAGGAATATCTTGATATGGATTATCAATTATTTTCAAAATAGACATCATAATGGTTATCTCTGTTGTTTGAAAGTAATTTTGAGTATCTTTTACAGCAGTTGGTATATCCAACTGCTTGAATACATCCTGGATGTCTAAATTATTTTTCTTTGTAGGTGTCAAAAGAACGATATCTCGCAATTCTAATAGACGCATTTTTTCCAATTTTTTATCGTAAATTTCATAGCCACACGCTAACATATCTAAAATTCTATTAGCGACCATATATAATTCGCCTTTTGTCTTTGAGTCAACACTGAAAGACGACGATACGGTGTCCTCATCATCCTCTGATTCTTCTACCTTGGATTCATAAATCAATAATTCTGCATTGAAATCACTAGACTCTGGAAAAGAGGTGTAGCCATTGATTAACTTAGCAGACTTGTCGTAAGTTAACTCACCAACTTCTTTATCCATCAACTGATCAAAAATGAAATTAGTAAATGATAAAACCTCGGGCCGAGAGCGAAAGTTTTCAGCAAGTATGATCCGTTCGCCTTTTTCTTTTTTCTCGTATTGTTCATATTTTTCTATAAATAGGCTTGGATCAGCTAAACGGAATGAATAAATGGATTGCTTGACGTCCCCAACCATAAATTGATTACCATTTAAAGATTCAGGCTGCGTAACCCACTTCAGTATTTCTTCTTGTATCTGATTTACATCTTGATACTCATCAATCATTACTTCACTAAATTGGCTGCGATAATGAATAGCTGCTTCTGAAGGTTCTTTACCATCTTCAGTTTCAATAGAAAGAATTCGTAGCGTTAAATGTTCAAGATCATTGAAGTCCAGTACTTTCTTATCAGCTTTATGGTTTTTATAGCGTTCATAAAAAAGTTTTGTTACTCGAGCCATTTCTTCTACAAGGAGACTCACTCTCGACATATTTTCTAAATGCTCATCGGGTGTAAACGAAAAGATATCACTTTCCATTTCTTTATATAAATCTTTTGCTTTTTTTCGGAAGACTTGCATCTCTTTACCCATCTCTTTTACACTTTCGGATGTTGTCTTTTTATTTGGAACATACCATCTAGCATGAGAGAAGTTTTCTATACACAAGTATGCTTCTTTTAAATCGTTGTCCTTGACAAGTGTTTGCAGTTCTTTAGCATGCTCGCGTTCATCTATAAGTATTTTAAGTGTTTTTCCCAACTCTTCTTCATTATTCCCCATAGCGATGGCATCATCAAGCAGATCATCCATCGTTTTTAAGGTACTTAAAAGTTGAGATTTTAATAGTTTCTGAAAGACGAAGCTTTCTCCTAAATCCTCCCCATTAACCTTATACATTTGCGTTAAATCTGACAGCCATTTTAAAGGATCAGTATTTGCACGTGAGAATTCGTATAGTGAAAGAATTAAAGTTGTCAGTCCATCATCATTTTTATCAGAAGAGTACGCCTTAGCGAGTTCTTCAAATAATTCATCATCGTTCCCATAAAGCTCTTCTCTTAACTCTTCCCAAACATCCTCTTTCATTAAAGCAATCTCAGTATCATCAGTTAACAAACGAAACACAGGATCAAAATCAATCAGATAGTAATATCTACGTATTACTTTCAAACAAAAGGAGTGCAATGTTGAAATATCCGCATGACCAAGCATAGGGATTTGACGAATCAAATGACGCTTTTGTTCTTGTTCGTCACACTGATTAATTTCTTTTTGAATAGCTGATTGAATACGATGTTTCATCTCTCTAGCGGCTGCATTGGTGTATGTTACAACTAATAATTGATTGATATCTGTTTGTTTTTTTATCTTTTCAATCACCCGTTGGACAAGGACGGTTGTTTTCCCTGATCCTGCAGAGGCTGAAACCAATAAATTTTTCCCTTCATCATGAATCGCCTGCCACTGATGATCAGTAAACGGAGTCTTTGCTGGTTTTTTTGGTATCATACTCATACATTACCGTCCTCCTTCTTAGGTTCAATAATCTGATATTTTTGTTTAAGCTTTTCAATCAATTCATTTTGATCTTTTATTTTGGATATATTTCGGTAAGCGTTCTGATTATTAGGCAGAAGCACATCAAATTGTGATATTGGATGATACTCATTACCAACCGTTGTAGGCGTATACTTTTTTTTCTCATAGAAAGGAGCCAGTTGATTCTCCCCGGACAGGATCAGATTTCCAGCCTCTCTTATTCTATGCCTATGATGTTTTAAAAGTAACTCCAAGTCATCAAACGTTATAAAAGAACCTTTAAGTTTTCCTTTTGCTAATTTTTCCAGAGGATATACTAAGGACTTTATGCCATTATCTAGAGTCCGATCG
Organism: Alkalibacterium gilvum; assembly: GCF_900109085.1. Taxonomy (GTDB): domain Bacteria; phylum Bacillota; class Bacilli; order Lactobacillales; family Carnobacteriaceae_A; genus Alkalibacterium; species Alkalibacterium gilvum. Next base: position 33,291 of record NZ_FNYW01000011.1, read on the forward strand.
ATAGTATTCAATAATTCTTCTTCGTTGAGCAGTATGCCTTTCATCTTAAACTGCTTAAGCATTTCATTTAACCAATCTTTCCCTTTCATTGATCGCGCATCAAGCAGAGGGTTTTTGACTTGTGCATAAAAAGCGCCCGCGGGCTTTGCTTTTCTACCAAATAATTCTTCTGAATATTCAATACCTGTATCGAGATAAGTAAGTAGTTGCATCATCAAACCATGATAAATTTCATCAAATTCAAGTTTTTTGTCTCCAGATTTATAATCCACGACACTAATGTAAAGCTGATTATCAATTTCTACAGCATCCAGACGATCTATTTTCCCTCTAACATGTAGTTTACCACCGTTATTTAGAGGAAATGAAAGCCCTTCGATACCTTGTTGGCCTGCAATTCGCCCAAAAAGCACTTCAGATTTTTGGGGTGTCATACGAGACCGTCGTGTTTGATTCGCAATCGCCCACATCATCTGTCGAATCGTCTCACTTAATTGTTTTCGTATAAATTTCATTCTATTAGACATCGACAACAAGCGGAATTTATTTTTATCGTAGAGTTCATTTAATACCTCAGTAGTTAAATCATTTAACTTTTCTTCAGATAGTTCATTTATACTTAGATTTCTTTTAACAATCGTTTTGAAAATACTATCCAGAGCATCGTGATAGAATGTTCCCGTTTCTGCCGGTGTCAATTCTTGAATTGTGCGCTCTTTAAGCTTTAATCCATAACGTAAGAAATGACTATAAGGATCTAGATAGAAACTCTCAAGTTGTGATACAGATAAATACAAATCTCGACCATATAATTTTTCTGCGAGTTCTGAGTCAAGCCGTTTAGGTATATTGGTGTATTCTAAACTATTGAATATTTTTCTCTCGACTATGCTCGCATTCTTAATTAACTGCTGGTAAAGTTTAATCCAAAAAAGCGAAGGTTGTTTTTCCTTATCAATACCTTCTCTTAAAACATTCACCATATGCCCAATTGTTTCTCGACGGGAGCCAATAAAAGTTGAGTATGTTTCAATTGGATTTTCTGATGACTGTTCGGGCTCAGCATTAAGCTTTTTGATCGGAATATTTAATTGTCTACTAATCCTTTCTATATAAGGACTTAATTGATTATCTCCTGACCCATCATTTTTTATAGGATAACTAAAAATCAAGCGTTCCGAAGCATTCATAAAAGCCGAGTAAGCGGTAAAAGGTTCACTAGCTAAGCGCCCACTCGTTGTAGGTGCCAAATATTTATCTTCAGAAAGAAAGTGAGCTAATTTTTCCCTATCTTCATCAGTTAATATCGAATCATTCTCTTGATTCATAGGGAGTTTAGTATCTGTCATACCAAGAATAAACACAATCTTTTTTGTGTTTATCCTTGATTTATCAAAATTTGTAAACATGATTTGATCAATACTTGGGGGAACGATACTATAGGTTGCTTGTTCAAATCCTGTCTCCAAGATAGATAAGAAAGAATCCATATCCCATGGTTCTTCTCCAAGTACATCTACAAACTCATCCAACAATTGTATAAACGTTTGCCAGACTTGCTCATGTTTCCTAGCCTCATCAAGGTCTCCCTGTTCAATAGCTTGATCTCGCCAGTATAAGAGCTGGTCGTTAACGCCTTGCTTGTCCATAAATTGATACAGAAGTCGCGCAGCTTCTCGGTTAGTTTTAACATTTTTTAGTTGTTTATAAAAAGGTAACAAAATACCTCGTATCTGATTTTTTGTTTGATTTGCTATTTTCTGCATATGCTTATCAGCATCAAGTTGCTCATCCATATCCTCTATTTGAAAACGAGCATAAATCCATTCTCTGTCCTGAACCCACTCTCGGCCTTCATAACCATAAGCAAGCATTACGTTTTCTAAAATATCAAGTTGCTTGCGCCACTCTTTCCCCTTCATTGTCCAAAAAGACAGCTTTTTTAAATTATCTTTCGGCAAACTTTCATCTGTAAGTATCGGAATCAATAATTCAGTCTTTAAGAAACGCATAATGTCATCATATCGCCAGTATCTCTTATGTATTAAAAAGAGACTCTTTATCATTTCAACAAGCGCATGTCCTGACATTGAATCGGCTTGGTCAACAAACAATTCAATGTTATTTTCAGCAAACGTTGCTTCAATCATTTTTTTATAATCATCCAAAACGCGAGAGACAACCAAAATATCATTATATCTATAATTGCTATTTGCAACTAGTTTTTTTATTGTAGTTGCCGCATGCAACACTTCGGCTTGTTTGTTCTCTGCAGCTCTTATTTCAATACAATTCCCTACGGTACTTGCTGTTGGTGTTGTGTTTTCAGACGAAAACTCAAAACTGTTTACCCAATACGTTTCAAAGGTAGTCAACTCTTTACACTGCTCGCTACTCTTCTCTTGTAGTAGAACATCATAGTTTATTTTGAGCTTTCTTTCTCTTGCTTGTTGGTACAAACGATAGTAAGTCATTCCTGTTTCATAAAAGAAATCTGTTAATTCAGGAGGTGTAACTGCATATTTTTTATCCAACGTCAGAGAAATTTTTACATCTTTTGACTGTTCTACTAGTTCAAGAATCAGTGCTTGTTCTTGAGCAGAAAAACTATCAAAATGGTCGATAATAATTTGTGTTTGACTCATATCCCTAGATTTCACTTCGTTTATGAGTGCTTCCATAACATCTTCTTTTTCTATATATTTACCAACAAGTTGTTCTATAAAAGCCGCATACAATGCTCTAACATCTTCTAATTTTAATTTTAAATCATTCGTTAATACTTCCTTTGTATCTGTGTGTTCATTAATAAATAAATCATTTAAATCATCTGGAAGTATGCGTCCGTTTCTCATTTCCATAAACAAGGTCGTTAGTTTTTCAACGAAACCAGGTTTACGGCTCTCTCCTCTGTATATGGTTAACTCTTCTTCTTTTTCTCTTAAAATCTTACGAATAAGCATGGCTAAGCCGGCTTCAGTCAATTGAGACTGATTAAAAATAACTGTATCTTGAAGGTAATACCAGGCTAAACGACTAAAACTGAAAACTTGAAGATTAATCATCCCCGCATACTGGTTAGAACGATCAGGCTGCCCTGCTTTAATATATTCAAGTATATTCATTTCTGACTCAAACTTTATATGGTCTGGGACTAAGTAAAACACATTATGGTCGCTATTTTCTTGTGACCACTCTACAAGTTGGTTATAAATATGGTCTTTTTTATTGGTATGTAAACGCCCCAATATAAATTGTAGACTCATTGAAGTACTCCTTTCTCTTAGAAAAGTTTTGACTTCTCTCGATATAAATAAAGATAAAGAAGAAAGGAAAGAAAGTATCTATACTCTCAATCCTCTCAACCATTTATTCAGCTGCTATACGTGCAATTTCTACAAGGACATTGGTTGCTTTTTCCATACTTTCAACTGTAACAAATTCATATCTACCGTGAAAGTTCTCTCCACCTGCAAAAATATTTGGTGTTGGGAGTCCCATAAATGAAATTTTAGAACCATCCGTTCCACCTCTGATTGGTTTAATATCTGGCTCTATATCTAGATTTTTCATGGCTTGTTCAGCTAAATCAACAGGTCTCATATCTTTTTCAATAATTTCACGCATATTGTAATAAGAATCATCCATGACAACTTTAACACGCTCTTCTTCAAATGGCGCATTTAATCTTATTGCGATATCACGCATGAGCTGTTTCCGTTTGATAAATAATTCCTTATCATGGTCACGAATAATATAGTTCATGCTTGCACCTTCCACTGTCCCTGTCATGCCTAGAAGATGGAAAAATCCTTCTCTGCCTTCGGTTTGTTCAGGGACTTCATGATCAGGTAAAGCTTCATCAAATGATAGTGCTAATTTCAAAGCATTGACCATTTTACCTTTAGCGGTACCGGGATGCACATTTTTCCCTTGAATCAACACATTCGCACCGGCTGCATTGAAACTCTCAAATTGCAATTCACCAACAGGTCCGCCATCAATAGTGTAGGCAAAATCTGCTCCAAAATGATCAACATCAAATCGGTCAGCTCCTACGCCAATTTCTTCATCCGGTCCAAAAGCAACACGAATTTTACCATGTTTAACATCGGGATTTGCAATCAAACATTCCATTGCAGAGAATACTTCCGCAATGCCAGACTTGTCATCTGAGCCAAGCAACGTTGTCCCATCAGTTGTAATTAATGTCTGTCCAATATAATTTCTCATATTTGGAAAATCTTTTGGAGATAATTTAATACCTTTATCTTCATTTAGTATTATCTCTTCACCATCATAATTTTTATGGATTTTAGGTTCAACGTTCGCTGCATTGAAATCTGCTGTATCCATGTGAGCGATATAGCCAATAACGGGAATATCTTTGTCTGTATTTGCTGGTAGGGTCGCTGTAACAAACCCGTTTGCCTCGTTATATTCTATTTCTTCCATACCCACATCATCTAAATCACTCATTAAGACCTTAGCGAATTCTACTTGTGATTGAGTCGAAGGTACTGTGGTAGATGTACTATCCGATCGTGTTTCTATTTTTACATATTTCAAAAAACGTTCCACTAAATTATCATACATTTTATCCCGCCTCTATTTAATATAAGAAAAGACATCTTTTTGGTCTTCTGCTTTCATTATTTCTATGTCCCATTTTTTTTCTGTTTTACACTGATTCAAATAATCGACTAATCTAGGCACAGCGATTGCTTCCATATAATGGCCACCATCTATAAAATCGAGTCCCTCTCTTAACATGTCTTGAGCACCATGATAAGAAATGTCTCCTGTGATATAAAGTGTTGCCCCTTTATTTAGTGCCTCTTTATAAAACTTTTCTCCTGCTCCACCTAGTACTGCTATCTTTTTGTGTACGCGATTTGGGTCGACTGTTCCATATCTTACGCCATCAACATCAAACTGTTCGTTTATTTTTTCTGCAAGTTTTTTAGCAGTTAATGGGGTTTCTAGATCTCCTGAACGTCCTAAGCCAAATGATTGATATTTATGTTCCAGTGTATATAAATCAAAAACGGGTTCCTCATAAGGATGTGCTTCTTTCAATGCGGATAAACAGTTAAATACATCCGTATCTTTGATCATCATCTCAATACGCTCTTCATGTATCTTTTCTGCTTTACCTACTTCTCCTTCTGCTGGTTCAGCACCTTCTTGTGGTGTGAAACGTCCATAGCCATCCAACGTGTAAGAAACATCTGTATAATTCCCTACTTCTCCTGCACCTGCATGATGAAGGGCCTTCCTTACTTTTTCTGACGCATAATCAGGAACATAAACTGCGAGTTTTTTGTAGACTCGCTTTAAACTGACGGATAGAATTTTGCGATCCGCTGCTTTAAGGCCTAGACTATCTGCCAACCAATCATTCATTCCCCCATCCGCAGCATCTAAATTAGTATGCGCAGAGTAAACAGCAATATCTGATTTTATTAAATCAATATAGTGTTTCCTTCTTTCATCTTCCTGATTCAGTGTTTTTTGTGAACCAAAAATAGCTGGATGATGGGTAAGGATTAAATCGGCCTTTTTCCTCTTGGCTTCTTGGATAGTATTTTCATCGACATCTAGAGCTACGAGTATTCGCTTAACGTGTTGCTTCAAACGTCCAAATGACAGTCCGATGGGATCCCAATCTTCTGCCAAATCTGTTGGCGCTAAGTATTCCATTTGACTGATGATATCCGAAACCTTTACATCACTCACTTTATCATCTCCTTGATTAGATTCAATCGCTCGGTTAGCTCCTTCAATTTCTTTTTATTCGTTTGGTCTGCTTTCTTCATTTGTGTAACAATATACTCATATTTTTTAGCTTCACTTTTCCATTTATCTATAAAAATTTGAGATTTTTCTTCACTCAATAAGGGCCCGAAAAGTAGGTCCACTTCAGAATAATCTACTTTTTCAGCTACAGGTTCTGCTTTAATAATTTCATAGCGTTTATTATTTTCTTCTAAAATAGTCTCAGATACAATTGCGTATAATTCATTCTTAAGGTATTCTCGTACGCTACGCTCATTGATATTCGGCTGTAGTATAAGTGTTTCTTCACCAGAGCGTTTATTCTGCTGTTTCCCTTCTTCAAGGATATGTACAATAAGCGGGCCGCCCACACCTGCAATAGTTATTGTGTCTATTCCATCTTTTTCGGTCAACACCTCTAATCCATCACCCAAACGCACATGGATTTTTTCTTTTAACCCTAATTTAGATACTTCATTTACTGCATTTAAAAAGGGGCCTTTTACCACCTCACCTGCTACTGCATAATCAATCTGGTTTTTTTGTACTAAATAGCACGGCAAATAGGCATGATCTGAACCAATATCTGCCACTCTTGCATCTTTTTCAACGTAATCCGCAACAACTTGAAGTCGTTTGGATAAATTTACTGAATTCATATGTCACCTCTTATCTTCTTTCTTTATTTTACCAGTTTTTTTGTTGAATTGGAAAGAGTCTTCGCGTTTTTAATAACATCTAAAAAAGTCTAACACCTCTCGTTAATAAAAGGTATTAGACTTGTTCATTTTTTTCTAAGCCACAATTAGTCTGGTGTACCCTGATTAACTGATAGCCAAGAGTTCTTCTCTCTTAATCTGAGCTATCTTCTACATGCGGATTGTCTTTTCTGTTGGGATTTTGCCCCCTTATCCCATTATAGTTATTCAAAGAATCCATATCATCTTTTTTTGATTCGTTTTTTAATTCTGTTTTTTTAATTTATCATGTTCTCTTTCCACATCATTATTCATTTTATTCTCTTTTTCATTTTCCATGTTACTTCCTCCTATATTTAATCTCATTTAAACAACTATTTGATGCACGTACAATTATTATAAGGGATTTACACTTTTAATTCTAGAAATAAGCCTTATCATGATTCAAACGGTCCTATTGTGGCGGTTTTTTTCGTGCATCCACACAATAGTCATAGTCGTCTTTTTACCAGTATTTTTGTTTCAAAATCAACACTGATAAGAGTTGAACATTCTTTTTAAAGTAAAGGATTAAACTAATCGGCATCATCTGAGTAACAAAGCATCATCCATCTTGGGCGACTAGCACTTAAACTATAAAAAAAAGCCGAGAAGCTTATGTTTGCACATAAGCTTCTCGGCTTTATTAACTATCAAATTAAACAAGAATCCAAAATGGTATTATTCTGAATCTTTGTCTTCTCCGATAACTTCTGGTTCAGGCATTTCGTCATCAGAAGTTGGTTCTGGTTCTTCTTCGATTTGTGGTGCTGATACAGATACAACTGTTAATTCAGTGTCTGTCAACAACTCAACGTCATCAGCAATAACGATATCAGAAACATGCTTAGCATCTCCGATTTCCATCTCGCTAACGTCTACAATATATTCTGAAGGAGCGTTAGCAGGTGCTACGTTTACTTCCAATTCAGAGATTGATTGTGAAACGATACCTTCTTTGATTTCTTCTTCGCCGTTAACATAAACAGGAATTGTCATGTTTACTTTCTGACCTTTAGTAAAGGCAAGCAAGTCTACATGGTAAATTTCAGGTTTCAAAGCAGCATTTTTCTTATCTTTAACGAAAACATCATACGTTTCTCCGTCAACGTCTACTTTGAATACACCGTTGGATCCAACTTCACGTAAAGTCATTTCCAATTCTTTTTCATTTAATAAAACAGGCACTGTTTCTACTTCTCTACCATAAATAGCTGCAGGGATTTTTCCTTCTGCTCTAGCTCTTTTTGAAGCAGATGTTCCAGTTTCTGTACGTTTTGTCGCTGTTAATTTCATAAAACTTCACCTTCCACGATTTTATTTTAAGTATTTAGCATATTTCATTAACTGAACAAGCCAGAAATTAGTATACCAAAATTGCGAACAGATTGCAAAGAAAAGCGACAAGAACTTTTACTTTACAGGTCTTCTTTCGCTTATCTCTGCTTGTTCACTATTAGAGTGTTTATTCCAAAAAGTCTTTCAATTGCTTAGAACGACTAGGATGGCGTAATTTTCTTAGAGCTTTTGCTTCGATTTGACGAATACGTTCTCTTGTAACACCAAACACTTTACCTACATCTTCCAATGTACGTTGACGTCCATCATCCAGACCGAATCTTAAACGCAAGACGTTTTCTTCGCGGTCAGTCAGAGTATCAAGGACATCTTCTAATTCGTTTTTCAACAACTCATAAGCAGCGTTATCAGATGGGCTTGTCGCTCCGTCATCTTCGATAAAGTCGCCGAGGTGAGAATCATCCTCTTCTCCAATAGGGGTTTCCAAAGAGACGGGCTCTTGAGATATCTTCAGAATATCGCGAACTTTCTCTGTCGGTAAATCCATTTCAGCACCGATTTCTTCTGGTGTTGGCTCTCTACCTAAATCTTGCAGTAATTGACGCTGAATACGCACGAGTTTATTGATTGTTTCAACCATATGAACAGGAATACGTATCGTACGTGCTTGGTCAGCTATCGCACGTGTAATAGCTTGTCTAATCCACCATGTTGCGTAAGTTGAAAATTTAAACCCTTTTTCATAGTCAAATTTTTCAACGGCTTTCATTAACCCCATATTTCCTTCTTGTATAAGGTCTAAAAAGCTCATGCCGCGTCCGACATATCGTTTAGCTATTGAAACAACGAGTCGCAAGTTCGCTTCCGCAAGTTCCTGCTTAGCCAAATCTTCGCCTGCTTCAATACGCTTAGCCAAAGAAACTTCCTCGGCAGCTGAGAGTAAATCAACGCGACCAATTTCTTTTAAATACATGCGAACAGGGTCATTGATTTTAACGCCAGGAGGAGCGATCATCTCTTCTTTTTTAGCTTTTTCTGCTTCTTTTTCTTGTTTCTTTAATTGTTTAGTTAACGGGTTCCCGTCTTCGTCGACAACGCCGATCCCTTCATCTTCTAACTTTTGAACCAAGTCATCCATTTGTTCTTTCTCTAATCCAAAGGGTTTGGCTACTTCATCAGTTATTTTAACATATGAAACCGTCTGTTCCTTCTTCTTCTTTAAGTCTTTTATGAAACGAACGACTGCGAGTTCATATTTTTCTTCAGGCTTATTCTTGTTGTTGTTTTTATTTTTTGCCATAAAATGACATGCCTCCTGATTAATTCTATTTATTTTTTAATTGACGATATAAATTAATTATTTCAATACTTAGAGATTGTTGTCTTTGTTTATCTCCACTTCTTTGTGCATCCACTAATTCTTCACGTTTGTTTTGTATAAGGTCTTGAAGTGGCTGACGATTACAAATCAAATCCAGATAATCTTCTATTTCCCCTGGTGCGATTTCTTCTGAAAGAGTTAGCATCATAATCTCCGTCGCTCTACTTTTGAGTTTTTCATCAGGGAGAAAATCGATGTAAGCATGCATGTTTGGATTATCATATGAGTGATAAAATTCTTCATACAGTAAAAACAAAAGCTGATTTGACTCAATAGAAAAGCTTAATTCTTTTTCAAGTGATGTTATTTTCTGCCATACATCGTCATTTGTAAACAAACGATACAACAAAGCATTCTCAGCTTTCATGACAGCTGTCAATTTGCTCTTGTTTTGACGCACAACTTGAGGTGCTTCCTGTTGTCTATTGGGTTGATTTTCATTTCTTTTACGCTGCTTTTTTCTACGTTCTTTTTGGTTAGAAACAATATGTCCATGCATCTGTTCTTTCAAAGACTCTGTAGATAAATCAAAATTTTCAGCGAGTTGATTAAGATACATCTCACGTTCCACAGCTGATGTAACGCGGGTTAATTCATCTAACACTTTATCTATATATTTTAATCGATCACTTTCATTACTTAAATTAATGTCTTGTTTGTGATACTTCATCAAAAAACTCATCAACGTATCCCGCCCATGGGAGAGGAAGTCTTTGAAAGCATCGATTCCCTTACTTTGTATAAAGTCATCCGGATCCATTTTCTCTGGGAATGCAGCAATTTCAATTGAAAAATGTGTTTCTTCTGTAATAAATTCCGTTGCTCGCTTTATCGCTTCAAGTCCTGCTGAATCGCCATCGTAAGCAATAACGACATGGTCTGTCACTTTATCTAAAGTATGAACCTGTTCTTCTGTCAAGCTTGTTCCCATAGTGGCTAATCCATTTTTAATGCCTGCCTGCCAAGCGGATATAACGTCCATGAAGCCTTCAAATAAAAACACTTCTTGTTCACGACGAATATTGGGACGTGCTTTGTCATAATTAAACAAGATACGCCTTTTATTAAATATTTCCGTCTCAGGACTATTCATATATTTGGCTGTTCTTCTTTGATCATCCTTATTTTCTAAAAAAACACGACCAGAAAAGGCAACAGTATGTCCTTTTGCATCCATTATAGGAAACAAGATACGATTGGTGAACCGATCATAAAATTTATCATCGTCCCTATCAGAAAACAAACCTGATTTCTTTAAAATATCTGTCTCACTTAAATTTTCATTTTCTAAATACATTTTCAGCGCTTCTCTTTTTGGGGGAGAAAAGCCGATTTTGAATGTTTCAATACTCTCTTCAGTTATTCCTCTATCAATAAGATAGTTTAATGCTTCTTCTCCTGCTTTTGTATTCACAAGAATATGATGGTAAAAAAGTTGAGCCTTCTCATAAACGGCTAAAAGCTTTCCTTTCGTTGAATCCGCATTGGGCCGATTATATTTCGACTGTTCAAACAGAGACTGATCGACTTCGATATTTGAAAGTTCAGCCGTTCGTCCAACAGCTTCAACAAAAGATATGCCTTCAATTTCCTGTAAAAAACTAAAAACATTGCCCCCTCTGCCACAACTGAAACAATGATAAATCTGTTTCTTTTTACTCACTGAAAAAGAGGGTGTTTTATCATCATGAAAGGGGCAGGACGCAAAAAGGTTTTGTCCAGAACTTCGTAATTGAAGGTATTGAGAAATGACCTGAACAATGTCTGTTTGCTCTCGAATCGTATTAATTGTTTCTTCAGGTATTCTACTCATTTTCATCCCCCTTCTTGTACTAGGTGTTTATATAGAAATAAAAGAAAAGCATACTATCCCTATAATAATCAATCATTAGTATACCACAATAACACTATTTTTAAAATCATTCGACTTGTAGTGTATGTGTAAAGTTATTGTCGGAAAGTTATTCTAGAAATAATTAACACTCATTTTATTTAACTCTTTCTCAATCGTTTCGTCGCTCTGCGAGCGCCTTTAACGATTGAGAAAGAGAGCTTAATTGAATAATTTTTGTAATTGACCCATGGGGCTTGATGTAGAGCCATAATTAGCTATTCTTCCAAATTTAACACCAATCGAGGCTTGAGGTTTAACTTTTTTCAAAGCCGCCTTCACTGCGCCTTTAAACTCCGGCTGGAGTTTCGTTGAAAGCTCAGGCAACTTATCCGTTAATGCTTTAAGGAACGTTCCGTTCTTACGTGCAGAAATAATCGCGGCCACA
>NZ_FNYW01000009.1 GCF_900109085.1 Alkalibacterium gilvum
ATTCCATAGAAAATTCCTGTAAGTATACCTTGTCCAATGGACACCTTGAGGGCATTAACAATAAGATTAAAACAATAAAGCGAAGTGGCTATGGTTATCGTAATTTTAAACATTTGAGAGCACGTATTCTAATTAGCTTTAAGTTGAAAGAAAAGACCAACAAAGAAATCAGACCCTTAACTTTTGAAGAAGAAAAAGAAATCGTCAAACAATTAAATACTAAAGTCGCATAAATAAAGGTAGAAAGCATGTCGACTTTCTACCTCGGAAATCTCTGACCAACACGATTTGACAAAGAACCAGTATTTCTAGCTTTTTTAAATCTGGTTCAAACGCATCCTTGTCATTTGTTTCTCTTGTACTTATTCGTCCCAGTGTCACATGCCTATAAAACTTTTTAGAAGCTCTTTTTATATTGTTTATAGTTGTTCATCTGTGGATTGGAATTGTGCATTATATAAATCTGCATAGAAACCATCTTGTTCTATCAGCTCTTCATGGTTACCCGTTTCAATGACATCACCATGATTCATCACAATAATCTTGTCCGCATCTCTAATCGTTGATAAGCGGTGAGCTACTACAAAGCTTGTTCTATTTTCAAGCAATCTTCCCATAGCCCGTTGTATCAATATTTCTGTTCGCGTATCTACAGATGAAGTTGCTTCATCAAGTATCAGAACTTCAGGATCAGCAAGGAAAGCACGAGCTATTGTTATTAACTGTCTTTGTCCTTGAGAAATATTTGTTCCTTCCTCATTCAGCATCGTATCATAGCCTTCTGGCAGACGTCTAACAAAATCATCCACATGAGCGGCTTCAGCTGCCTCCAAAATTTCCTGATCACTTGGATTTTCTTCATGACTACCGTATCTAAGATTTTCCCAAATCGTGCCGTTGAATAACCACGTATCCTGTAATACCATCGAGAACTTATTACGTAATTTGTCTTTCTTTATATCTCTGGTATCTACACCTTCATATCGGATGCTACCACCTTTTACGTCATAAAAGCGTTCCAATAAATTGATTAGCGTGGACTTTCCTGCCCCTGTTGGTCCAACAACTGCAATCATTTGTCCTTCTTTTACTGTTAGATTAAAGTCTGTCATAAGGAGGTCGTCCTGACCATATCCAAACTCTACATTTTCAAACTCAATTTTATAGTTTGTATTTTCTCTAGGTTCCAAGCCGGACTCCGTTTCTTTCATTGGGTCCTCGTCAAGTACTTCAAAAATACGTTCACAAGAAGCAATCGTTACTTGAATCGTGTTAGCTAAATTGGCTAACTGCCTTACTGGCTGAGAAAATTGATTAACATACTGAATGAACGCTTGAACATTACCTAATGATACTGTTCCGTTAGCTACTCCGATCCCACCAATGATGGCTACACCGAAATATCCTAAGTCTCGAGCAAAACTGACCAGTGGCATCATGATACCTGTTAGAAACTGAGCTTTCCATGATGCTTTATTTAATTTTGCACTTTGCTCTACAAATTTTTCTATTTCATCTTCTTCTCTGTTGTACGTTTTAACTATTGTATGTCCAGAATACGTTTCTTCAACTTGATCATTCAAAACCCCAAGTTCTTTTTGCTGGGCAGCAAATTGTTTCTGCGACTTTGGAGCTACAAAGGCAATCAAGAGAAAACTAATCGGCACCGTGACGATTGTTACTAGCGTTAATTGAATATTGATACTGAACATAACTATCAGCACAGTAACAAACTGGACCACACTCATAATAAATTGAGTCAAAGATTGCTGCAAGGTATTAGCGATTTGGTCCATGTCATTGACCGCTCGTGACATGATATCTCCATTAGAATGTGTATCATAATATTCTATCGACAGTGTTGACATCTTTTCTTTTAAATCTTTACGCATATCATACACAGTCTTTTGAGCGATATGAGCAGTGATATATTGTTGGAAATACCTAAATACTGCTTGTGTAATATAGACAATTGCAACAGTAATGAGTATATTTTTTATATAATCAAAATCTATAGGGAATGTATCAACAACCTCCCCAGCCTCTCTTAGCATCCTACCTTCTTGAATCCCGCGATATATTTCAGTTGTTGCTTTACCTAAAATATACGGCGCTAGTGTAGCTAATATGGTTGCACCTATAACTAAAATAAATGTTGCTGCTAGCCCCCAAAAGCGAGTTGACATATAACGAACTAAGCGTAAAGTCGTTCCCCAAAAATTATTGGCTCTTTTTGCTTTTAAATGTGCAGCATTTTTTGAATCTTTAGCCATTAAATGTCCTCTCCTTTCAACTGAGAATCCATTATTTCTTGATATACTTTATTCGTTTCTTTTAATTCTTTATGTGTTCCTTTTCCTACCATTTTACCTTTATCTAAAACGATAATTTGATTCGCATCCACAACTGTACTAATACGTTGAGCTATAATAACGACAGCTGCGTCTTTTGTTTCGGGTTCTAATGCTTCTCTAAGTTTAGCATCTGTTTTGAAGTCCAGTGCTGAGAAAGAGTCATCAAAAACTAAAATATCTCCTTCTGTAACTAAAGCTCTGGCAATACTTAATCTCTGTCTTTGTCCTCCAGAGAAGTTTCCTCCGCCTTGTTCTACATATGCATCGAGTTGATCCGATAAACCTAGAACAAAGTCTTTTCCTTGAGCAACATCCAATGCATGCCATATCTCTTTATCTGTAGCATCCGGTTTCCCATATTTTAAATTATCTCGAATCGTACCCGAAAATAAAATAGCTTTCTGCGGAGCAAAGCCTACAAGTTGTCTTAGTTTACCTTGTTCCACTTCTCTAATATCTTTGCCATTAACTTTTATTGAGCCACTCTCAACATCATATAAACGTGGAATCAAATTAGCTAAAGTCGTTTTACCAGAGCCTGTACCACCTATAATGGCTAAACGTTCTCCTTTTTTCAAAGTGAAATCAATGTTACACACGGCAGGTTTTTCAGCCCCAGGATAACGATAACTTACGTCATTGAATGCTAGTGACGCACCATCTTTTGTTGCCAATTCTTTTGGACTTTTTGGATCTTTAATAATATTAGGTGTATCTATGACTTCTAAAACTCTAGAAGCAGCAACTTGTCCACGTGGTAGGAAAAATAATGACTGAGATAACATCATAACACCGATAAGAATTTGCATAGCATATGTCATAAAGGCAACTAAATTTCCTACTTGCATGTCTCCAACACTAATTAACTGTGATCCAAACCAAATTATCATAATATTAGTAATACTAATAGCAAAGGTCATTGCTGGCATCATGAAAGCTAATCGAGTAAAAGCTTTAATTGATGTAGAAGCGAAATCCCAGTTCGCATCATCAAATCGTTCTTTTTCATATTTATCTTTATTGAACGCACGGATGACACGAATCCCAGTTAAGCCTTCTCTGAAGACTCTATTTAGTTTATCTGTTTTTAATTGCAATGATTTAAAAATTGGACTCGTTGCTCTTAAAATTAGGTACAACAAAAGTCCCAAAGCTGGTATAGAAATCAAAAATACAAAAGCTAATTGAGGCTCTCTTGTGAAAGCCATGATTCCTGCCCCTATCATAAGAAACGGCGAAAGCGCCATGACACGTAACACCATCATCATAACGAATTGAATCTGCATGACATCATTCGTTGTTCGTGTAATAAGTGTTGAGGTCCCAAATTTATCAATCTCTTCATTGGTAAAGTAGGCAACCGTCGTATAAATCTTTCTTCTAATTTTATCGCCCAATCCTTGTGACTCTTTAGCAGCGAAATATACATTACCCAAGGCTGAGGTTATTGTTAGAAATGTAAAACCCAGCATGATGAAACCTGTTTGTACAATATAATCAATATTTCCTTCTGCCACACCGTAATCAATAATATTAGCGGTGATCGTTGGCATGGCAAGCATGCCTACAATTTGTACTGCTAAAAAAACTAGACTTAAAAATATACGCCATGGATTCATCCACTTTCCTAATCTAATCATACATTTCCCTCTTTCTTTTCTGGAATAGCAATACCATAGGTGATCCATTCCAATCGTTTAATAAATAAGTTTTGAGTTTCTTTTACTGATAGTTCTTTCCAAAAGCCTTCCATGATTGTATCATTCAACATACTTAGAAAATACTTCAATATATCAAGTAGTTCATTTTCAGAATCAATTTTTAAATTGTCCCTATTTATGACATCAATAAGACGCTCATCTTTTGTTGGGCGTGTTTGTTTCCCTTTAAAATCCACGCGTACTTCTCGATTAATTTGATAATTCATATGAAGATACATATTTTCAAAAAAACCAAACTTTTTTGATTCCATAATATACATCACGTATTTTTCACTAAATAACTTGAAGCCTTCATAAAAATCACCTTTTTTTTCCTGAAAACTTTTAAGCATTAAATTATGATAATTACACCTGAATTTTCCTATCAGAAAAAAGTATAAGTCTTTTTTATCTTCAAAATACTGATAAAAACTACCTCGAGAGATCTCTGAATTTTTAACAATGTTTGAAATAGACGCTTCATTCAATGGTTTAGCCGAAAACTCCTTCATTGCTCCAGCAATTAGTCGTTCTCTTTTTTCTTCCGATAAATTAAAGAATGTTTGTGTCGGCAATTTAATACCTCCTTGAACGAAATTTTAAAATGACAACTTGTCATATTATGTTATTATATGTGCCGAGTTGTCATGATGCAAGAGAAAGATACTAAAAAAAGAAATCTTAGTCCAAGTCGTTTGAACTAAGATGTTTGAATTATTCTATTTTTCAGTCGTTTCATCAGTGACTTCTGTTGTCTCTTCTGTATCGTATAAATCAGAATTCTGCCTATACCACTGAAAAAGCATTGACAAGATTATTTTTAAAATCGCATATCCAGGTATACCAAATACTACACCCATTAGACCGAATAATCGCCCAGCTACAAGTAAAAGAAAAATAATATTGACTGGATGAATTTTTAATGAATTACCTAAAACTTGTGGTGAAATAACACGTCCTTCAAGCAATTGTTCAACTCCAAAAACAATCATCACTTTTAAAAGCATAAAGGGCGAATCGACTACCGCAATAATTAGTGCGGGTATTGTCGCTATAAATGATCCTAGGTAAGGTATTAAATTTAAAAATCCGGCGAATATACCTAGAGTCAAAGCGAAATCTAAACCAATAATTGAAAATCCAATGTAAAACATAAGTCCTACAAAAACTGCCACAATTAATTGGCCTCTAACGTAATAGCTAATTTTTTTATTAATATCTGTAAACAGTTTACTTATAGTTGGTCTTGCTTTTGTAGGGATAAAGCGAAAGAGTTTATGTGGGATTCCCTTCCCATCTTTAAGCAGATAAAAAAGTACAAAAGGCATTGTAAATAGAGTAATAAACGTACGTGTGATTGTACCAATAACGCTGCCAATACCCCCAACGGTTGCATTTAAAACAGATGACGTTTGATCTGTAAGTGTCTCAACAAATGACGTACTCTCAGTTTGATTCATTAAATCAGATAGAATGCCAATATTAAGTAAGGTTTCAACTTGGTCTATGAAGTTTTTCCAGTAAGACGGCCAAATATCTATAAGTGACAACACTTGTTTCTGTATGATTGGAACAATGTAATTCATTCCACCAATAATCACAAGAATAACGACACTAAATACAAACGCAATCGCGGTGTTTCTAGAAAAGCGTTTATTCTCCAGCCAATCAACTAATGGTGTAAAAAGATAATAAAAGATAACAGCAAAAATAATTGGAGGTCCAACGATACTAAAAGCTATCATAAGTGGTTCAAATATATAAGAGATTTGTGTAATCATAAAAACATTCAACGCTAAAAGAAAAATAACAAGCAGTACAGTGACAAACTTATTATCAATAATTTGTTTCCAGAACCAGGTATCATGCCATTTGTTTGAGTAATGTTTATCTTCTTTATTGTTCAATTTTCCCACCTCGTTTCTTCTATTTTAGCACACACTCATGACATAAAGGTAAATATTCATTCCAACATTTTCTTCTTTTTTCTGTTTCCTCTCTTTTGTACCCTCATCAGTAATTCTGTTATACTGTATAGGAAAATTAAATGCACTTAAGGAGGAAGGACGTATGACCCAAAAAATATTACTTGGTACCTATACTAAAAGAAAAAGTGAAGGTATTTATAGTGTGAAACTAGACGAACAAAAAAAACAGTTAATTGATTTAAAGGAAGAAGTCACTGTTTCTACCCCAACTTATCTTGCGGGAAACAATGATTACAGTTTACTTTTTTCTATTGCAAAATCTTCCAATGGACAGGGTGGGATTGCATCTTATAAATATAACAAACAGCAAAAATCATATACAAAAAGCGATAGTGTGTTTTCAGATGGTGCTCCACCTTGCTATATTGCTTATGATCAAGCTAAACAACTTATATTCACTGCAAACTATCATAAGGGACAAGTTTCCGTTTATCGAACTTCTACTGATGGTGACTTAACCTTAGTAGATACACATGTTCACTCAGGAAAATCTGTGCATGAAAACCAACAATCGCCACATGCGCATTATTTCGATTTTACACCTGACAAAAAATTCTTGGTCTCTTGTGATTTGGGTTCAGATGAACTTCTCATGTATACGCTGGATGATGAGAATAAACTCACTGTTTGTGATGTCATTTCTGTTACACCTGGGACTGGGCCTAGACACATAGTCTTTCACCCTAATAACCGCTTTGCCTATGTGGTAGGCGAATTAAGTAGTGATGTCATTGTTTTTAGCTATAACAGCACGAATGGGACGCTTACCCCCATTCAGACAATTTCTTCTATCCCACAAGACTACGATGCCTTTAATGGCGCAGCGGCTATTCGTATAAGCTCAGACGGTCGTTTTGTTTATGCATCAAATCGTGGACATGATTCCATTGCCATTTACGAAGCAGCAGAAGATGGCACTTTAACTCTTGTAAATCATACGCCTACTGAGGGTGAAACTCCTCGAGATTTTAATCTTGATCCTTCCGAATGTTTCATAGTGGTTGGTCACCAAGACTCAGATAATCTAACGTTATTTGAAAGAAATGATAAAGACGGCACTCTGACTTTATTGCAAAAAGACGTTTTCGCCCCAGAAGTCATCTGTGTAAAGTTTTAAGCAGGCAAAAGCAATCCTTATTTTATTTAAAAACAGGCTAGGGCAATTGCCCTAGCCTGTTTTTAAATTATAGTATTTCAAGTCACACTATTTAGACGTTACAGTACCAATCTCAGTTCCTTTGGTGGTTTCTCCGGTAGTGTTTAAGCTATAGTCATCCACTTGGTCCATATTAGTGAAGACAATAATAACTGTATCTTTTTTTCCTGCTTTTTTTAAGCCGTCTAGATCTACAGTCGAAATTTTTGTATCCGTTGTTACTTTATCTCCTTCTTTTACTAAAGTATCAAATGGTCCACCTTCAAGTTCAACTGTGTCGATTCCGATGTGCACGAGCACTTCGATGCCGTTATCCAGTTCTAATCCAACAGCATGCTGGGTAGGAAATACACTAACAACTTTTCCTGAGCCTGGTGCGTAAACATCTCCATCGCTTGGGACGACTCCAAATCCATCTCCCATCATTTTCTGAGAAAATACTGGATCCTCAACTTCTTCAATTGGAATAACCTTACCATTAACTGGACTCACTAATGATACTTTTGGATCTTTTGATTCTTTATCTTTCCCTTTTAGAAAATCAAATATACCCATAATTGTCCCTACTTTCTTTTATTTAAATTTTAATTATATTTTACCACTCAATCTATTATAATAATAGCATACACGAGACAATTCATAAATTAAAATGATCTTTATGTAATTTTTTTTAATATATCTGGTATTTCATTCCTAAGTTCGATATTATTAGAAAGCAAATATATTTTATTGAAGGAGTTATTTAAGTGTTTATAGAAATTATCAAATCAATTATTTTGGGAATCGTACAAGGTATTACCGAATGGCTCCCAATTAGTAGTACTGGCCATATGATACTGGTCGATGAATTTTTAGTTTTAAATACAAGCCCTGCCTTTAAGGAAATGTTTCTTGTCGTTATACAGCTCGCATCTATTTTGGCTGTAATCATTATATTCTTCAAAAAGCTTAATCCGTTTGATGCTGATAAAAATGATGATCAAAAAAAAGAAACATGGCACATTTGGTTTAAAGTTATTATCGGTGTCATTCCGGCTGGTGTTTTTGGGTTATTATTTGAAGATAAAATCAATGAAGTCTTCTTTAACTGGCAAACCGTGTCTGTTGCTTTAATTTTTTACGGTATTGCATTTATTGTTATTGAAAAAATGAACAAAGGAAAAAAACCGAAGATTACAAACTGGGAGCAACTAACTTATCGGATTGCATTAATGATCGGTTTCTTTCAGGTATTGGCGCTCATCCCGGGCACATCGCGTTCTGGTGCGACAATTGTGGGAGCAATATTGATCGGCACAGCTCGTCCGCTTGCAGCGGAGTTTTCCTTCTTTCTTTCCATACCTGTTATGGTAGGAGCAAGCATGCTTAAATTGCTTGGTTTTGGTTTCAACTTTACATCCGAAGAACTCATTATTCTTCTTGTTGGTTGCTTGTTCTCATTCGCTGTTTCAATCTTCGCAATTAAATTCTTGATGAACTACATTAGGAAAAATGACTTCAGCTTATTTGGTTGGTATCGAATTGTCATTGGACTTGTTGTGATTGGTTACTTCGCATTATTAGGTTAAGGCGCACAAAAAAGAGAGCCAGGGGCACTATATGACCTTGGCTCTCTTTTAAGTTTCATATAAATTAAATCAAGAAGTATGTTGCAAGTAAAGTAAGTAAAAATAACCCACTAACTATCCACTGAACGAGTGTAAGCTTATTTTTTTTGCCAATAGCTATTTGAACGAATGGGTAAAGAATAAAGCCGTACGCCATTCCGTCGACGATGCTGCCAGTAACTGGTATCAGTATAATAATCAATACAAGAGGCAACCACTCGACTACTTTTTCTACTTTAATAGAACGTACTGTAAAAGCCATTGAAAAGCCTGTAGCAACAATGACAGGTCCCACTGCTTCTGAAGGGATATACGATAAAAAAGGAGCTAAAAACAAAGCCATTAGGAACATAACTCCTGTAGTTATAGCTGTTAAGCCCGTTCTTCCCCCCTCAGCAATACCGGCACCATTTTCTGCAACAGGAATGGCCGGACTAGTTCCGAGTAATCCAGATATAAAACTGGCTATCGCTCCAATTTTATAAGCCTTCATGCTTCGCTTTCTATCTTCCAATAATGCCTCAATCATACCGATTGTTTCAAACATCAATAACATTGTGAGTGAAAAAACACCAAGTAGAAATTCGACTGAAAAGAACTGACTAAAATCAATTGCTGTAACAAGCTCATCAAAATTAAAGAGCGGTTTTAAATTAAAAGACACCGCTTCAAAAGAATCAAAATATATAACCCAATAAAGTAATGTGGTAAATAGGATAGCATATAAGAATCCGCCTTTTACATTAAAGCGTTTAATCAGTAGTACAAAAATAAGTCCTATAACTCCAACAGTGTTCCACTTTAAACTTCCCTCGACAATAACACCCATGTTCTCAAGGCCTATCACTACAAGAAATAGCCCAATCCCAACCGTAATTGCTTGTTTCAGCATGGTCGGAATAGCTTGGCTGACTTTGCTCATAACCCCAAATAAAGCAAGCAAGGAGAAAATTGCTCCAGAAACAACAACAACACCTAGACTCGACTGCCAAGTCAATCCTAAAGCCGCTACTAAAGTGAACGTAAAAAAGGCATTTTCTCCCATACCTGGTGCCATTGCTAAAGGAACATTAGCAAACCACCCCATTAAAAAACTGCCGATCACAGATATGAATATAGTTGAAAACACACTGAATTCACTTGGTACACCAGCTTCTCCAAGAATCATTGGGTTTACGAACAAGACATACGAAATTGAAAAAAATGTAACTAATCCAGCTAAAACTTCCTGTTTAACTGTTGTTTTGTTTTCTATTAAATTAAATCGGTCAAACATCAATACAGCCTCTTTCTTTTTAAATTAACGATACACCTTAGTTTAACAAGGTTTCATTTAAATGAAAAGAAAAACTTGTCTTTTAAATAAAGACAAGTTAATCATTTCTTATACTAAGGGTTCATCTAATAACTGTACACCATTCTTTTGCCCTACATATTGCTTTACTTTCCAGATATCATCTGAATAGCGCTTGATTGTATAATCAGCTGAAAAAGGTGCAGATGATGCGATATTTAGGAGTGATTTTCTTGTCCATTCCTTTTCATCTTTGTACAAAGCATCCACTTTTTCTTGAGCATCTACATACGATTCAAAATCCTTCAATACAAAATACTCATCATTATAATTGACTAAAGAATCAAAGATAGCATAACCTTCTCCATTTAAGCCTGGGATTGTATCATTTGTCAAGGCATCTAACGTCCGTCGCAGCTTATCATTCGATTCATAAATAGCTTTGGAATTATAGTTGTTTGCTGCTTTAAGTTCATAAACGTCATTACTAGATAAGCCAAAAACAAACATATTTTCTTCTCCGACAAAATCTTTTATTTCAATATTAGCACCATCTAGTGTTGCTAGTGTTAATGCACCATTAGCCATCAGCTTCATATTACTCGTTCCTGAAGCTTCCATACTTGCAAGTGAAATCTGTTCACTAACATCGGCAGCTGGTATGATTTTCTCTGCGAGCGAAACGCCATAATTTTCAAAAAAGACAATTTTTAATTTGTCACCGATATCTGTATCGTTATTTATTAACTCGGCTAATGAATTGATGACTTTGATAATTTGTTTTGCATACACATAACTTGGCGCTGCCTTGGCTCCAAATATAAAGACACGCGGCGTATAATCTATTGATGGATTTTCTTTTATCTCCAGATAACGGTAAAGAATATGCAACATATTTAAATGCTGACGCTTATAAGCGTGTAGACGTTTAATTTGTACATCAAAAATGGCTTTAGGATTTACTTTTATCCCTTGAACCTCTTCAATATACTCAGCCAATCGAACTTTATTTTCAAGCTTTATCTTGGCCAATTCATTAATCGTTTTCTCATCCTGTTCAAATCCTTTAAAAACTTTTAGCTCCGCAGGATTTCTCTTCCATTTTTGGCCTATCTTTTCGTCTAATAAATCAGTCAAACCTGGGTTGGATAATTGAATCCAGCGTCTTTGCGTTATTCCATTGGTTTTATTATTAAACCTTTCAGGGTATAGCTCAAAGAAGTCTTTTAATACATCATCCATTAATATTTCTGTATGAAGCTTAGCAACACCATTGACACTATGACTACCGATTACAGCTAAATGAGCCATATTCACGACACCATTTTGTAAAATAGCTGTTTGCCATGTGATACGCTCACCATAAATAGGTAATGTTGTTTCAACAAAACGTTTATTAATTTCTTCAATAATCATATAAATACGCGGTAACAAGTCTTTCATCATATCAACCGGCCATTTTTCTAAGGCCTCTCTTAGAATTGTATGATTGGTGTAACTACATGTTTTAAAGGTGATTTCAAAAGCTTGCTCCCATGACAAATGCTCCTCATCAAGTAAGATGCGCATCATCTCTGGAATGACCAGAGCTGGATGCGTATCATTGATATGAATCGCCACTTTATCTGGAATATTTTTTCTTGGTAAATTATATTTTTTATAATGACGTAAAATGGACTGCACACCTGCTGAAACCATGAAGTATTCCTGTTTCAGCCTCAACAATCTTCCTTCGTAATTTGAATCATCGGGATACAGCACTTGAGTAATTTCTTTTATTGGTTCTGTCGCTTCCAGAGTATGATAATTCTCTTCTTCTTCAACTGGAGTTTCCGCAGACCAAAGTCTTAAATTATTAACTATATCATTTCTGTAACCAACCATCGGTGTATCATAAGGCACTGCTAAAACATTTAACGTGTTCTCATATTTAGTTTTCATATGTCCTAAATGATTTTTTTCTAGCCAAACGTTTCCTCCGAATCTCACCATACAGGTTGACTTGTCGTTACGCGTTTCCCATACGTTTCTATAACGAAGCCAATTTTCAGGTAATTCGACCTGATAACCATCTACAAATTTTTGCTTGAAAAGACCGTACTGATATCTGATTCCATTTCCATTCCCTGGTATTCCAAGTGAAGCCAAAGAATCCATAAAGCAAGATGCCAAACGACCTAAACCACCATTTCCAAGTGCAGGATCGGCCTCGGCTTCTTCCAACTCATGAAATGATAAACCCATTTCTTCTAGTCCTTCTTTTATTGTATCAAGTAAACCTAAATTATAGGCATTACTTTCAAGTTGACGTCCTGGGAGAAATTCCATAGAAAAGTAATACACTTGTTTTACACTATTTTCTACATAATTTTCTCTTGTATTTTTCCAGTTTTCTGAAAGATAATTTTTTACATATATTCCTAGAGCATTATATATTTGCTCATTAGACCCTTCCTTATACGAGTAAGCATACATACTTCGAAATTGCACTTTAAATTCTTCAATGAATTTTTTTATAGTTAATGTCATAATAACCTCCATGTATTGGTCATAAGTATACGCGAAAGGAGCATTCAAAAGAAATTGACTTTCGAGTATGAATCGCACTATTTATATTTTATCGATATCTATTAGCATCTATTATCCTTTTTCAAACAGAATATAGTTAACATTATAACATTTGACAAAATACCTACTTTTTTTATAAAAAGAGCTCGTACCGCCCTTCACACTCAGGCCATACGAACCCTCTATCCGTTTATTTAATTTTAGTAGATCAAATACTTATAATGTTCAATATATTCTTGAGCAGATTTCTCCCAACTATTATTAATACTCATGGCTCTCGCTTGAATTTTTTTGAAACTTTCGGGCTTGTCATAGTAAACCGTCAGCGCACGATCAATGGTATTAAGCATTGTAATTGAATCAAAATCATAGAAACTGAAACCTGTCCCTTGTTCTTGGAATTCATTGTATGGATCGACCGTATCAACAAGTCCGCCTACTTCATGAACAATAGGCAATGTACCATATCGTAAAGAGTTAAGTTGTGATAGACCACACGGCTCAAACGCTGATGGCATCAAGAAGAAATCTGACCCCGCATAGATCCATTGTGCGAAATTACTATCGAAATGGATGATTGCTTGAAATTTATCTGGATATTTTTCTGATAAACGCTTCAAGTCCTTTTCAAAATAAGGCTTTCCAGTCCCTAACAGAACCAGCTGTACTTTTCTGAATTTTAAGAGCTCGTCCATAGACTCAACAATAAGTTGAACACCTTTTTGTTCATCAAGACGTGTTACGACTCCAATCAAAGCAACATCTTCTTGCGGAAGCCCCACTTTTTCTTGAAGTGCTTTTTTATTCTTCATCTTACCTTTTAAATTTTTAATAGAAAAATTATACGGAATTGTTTTATCCTTCTCAGGATTATAGGCATCATAGTCTATGCCATTGATTATTCCCACTAATTTATGATCAATTTTTCGAAGATCATTATCTAATCCATAACCAAATTCAGGAGTTTTAATTTCTTTTGCGTACGTTGGACTAACAGTTGTAACTAAATCAGAGTAATAAAGAGCCCCTTTTAGCCAACTCACTTTGTCCCCGTATTTTAATCCTTCTTCGTTAAAGGCTGCGTAGCCAATGTTATAAAAGTCAGATAAAATATACTGATCAAAAACACCCTGATAGAGGATATTATGAATAGTTAAGACTGTTTTAATATCTTTTAAAGCATTAATCCAAGAATATTTATCTTTAAGAAGTACTGGGATCATCGCCGTCTGCCAGTCATTAACATGTAAAATATCAGGTATAAAATCAATTTTTTCTAGCATTTCAATAATAGCTTGTTGGAAGAATGCAAAGCGTTCACCGTCATCGCCATAATCGTAAAGTTCTGAACGGTCAAAATGAAATGTGTTATCCACAAAATAATAAGTTACTGAGTCTTTTACCAATTTTTTTATTCCGCAATATTGTTTACGCCAGCCGACCTCAACAATGAAGTCGGTCACATCTTCGAGCTGTTCTTTTGTTGTATCGTCAAGTTTACTGATAAAATACGGTAAAACCACGCGAACATCATGTCCCTTGTCTGCCAACTCTTTGGGCAATGCCCCCACAACGTCGCCTAGACCTCCTGTTTTAAAAAACGGTGCACATTCAGAGGCGGCAAATAATAGTTTCATTTTTTTATTCACCCTTCTCTATGTCTCCTTCTGCATATATAATACTATCCTTAGCTACTACTATCGGATTTTCGATTGTTCCTTCCAGTCTAGCTCCTTTTTTCACGTAAACGTGTTTATCTAGGATTACATGATTTAAATATACATCTTCCTCAATGCAAGAATCTTGCATAATGATTGAATTTTCTACTTGAGCACCTTCTGCTATACTTACCTTCCTAAAGATAACAGCATTTTGTACTTTCCCGTAAACTTCACAGTCATTAGCAAATTGGGCGTTATTTATTTCTGATTGCTCACCATAATAGGTTGGTGCTGAATTCTTCGGCTTTGTAAGCACTGGATTAGCACGATAAAATAAGGCATTAAAATTATCCTCATTCAACATGTCCATGTTCGCTTGGAAGTAGCTCGAAATGTCTTCTATGACTTTTAAATACCCAGTATATTCATAACCAAAAATAGTTTTATCATCATCTAGACTGAACTGAATCAGATTTTTTACAGTGACATCTTTTTGCTGTTTTCTGGCTTTATAAAGAAGTTTCAAGAATGTCTCTTTATCTAGAATCATTATCTCCATGTTAAGTAACAGAGCGTTCTCTGTATCAGTTAAATCAGCAATAGAATTAAAGCCTACAATACGTTCTGAATCACTTTCACTCATAGA
The DNA here is from genome assembly GCF_900109085.1 of Alkalibacterium gilvum. GTDB lineage: Bacteria > Bacillota > Bacilli > Lactobacillales > Carnobacteriaceae_A > Alkalibacterium > Alkalibacterium gilvum. The sequence goes on from NZ_FNYW01000009.1 coordinate 14,975, forward strand.
GAGTGAGGTATGAATAGAGTCTTTACGGACCTCCCCACGTTTTATCTTTTTGTAAACAACTGTAACGTCACTTTCTTTTTTCAAATGAAAACGCATCAGAGAATCCAACTGAACATTAGATAACATATTTGACCCCATTAACAAAACGTATTCAGCATTGGAGCGTGAAACAAAATGATAATGATCATCGTAATAATTCCCCGTGTATAATTCTGTCCCTTCTAACTCGGCTTTAAGATTTATATGGGAGTGCGTAAATACGCCACCGCCAACCCTTGATTCTAAACCCCATGTAGAACCTGAACGAATATGGTCATAGAGCGAATGCCCAGAACCTGAAATAAACAGAGCTGCAGACGGTACTTCTATCCCTGTCAGACTTGAAAAGGGGAAGTCTATTAGTCTATATCGGCAGCCAAAAGGTAATGCGGCCACAGGTCTTCTATTTGTTAAAGGTTTTAATTTGTCACTATTTTCTACTAAATTCAAAATAGGCGCAACTTTATTTCTCATCTGAGTAACCTCCCACTTCTTCATCGTACCCCACTACTTCAATTGTATCTGAAGTCCCTATTATTTCGACTCCATCATGGATATGTGCTCCTTCTCCAATAATTGCCTTTTCAATTTTCACATTTTCGCCAATAACTGCGTTTGGCATGATGAATGAGTTTTTGATATAAGAATTTTTTCCTACTTTTACACTGTGAGATAAAATAGAATGTTCAATCTCACCTGCTATATAACATCCATCTGTAATCATGGAGTTAGAGACATTCGCACTTTCAGTTAAAAACTGCGGTGTCGTGTTGGGGTTGTTAGAATAAACTCGCCATTTTCTATCCCTTATATTCAATTCATGTTCAGGATCCAAGAACTCCATATTTGCGTTCCACAAACTTTCGATTGTCCCAACATCTTTCCAATATCCTTCAAAAGAATAGGCATATATCGCTTCATTATTTCTTAAGTATGCAGGAATAACATGGTGTCCAAAGTCTGTTAATTGTCTGTCTTTAGCTTGACTGTCAACCAGATACTTTTTCAATCTTGACCAGTTGAATATATAAATACCCATTGAAGCTAAATTAGATTTTGGATTTTCTGGTTTTTCCTGGAATTCGACGATGCGATCAGTTTTGTCCGTATTCATAACGCCAAAACGTGAGGCATCTTCCCAAGGAACAGGCATAACTCCAACAGTTAATGTTGCCTCTTGTTCTTTATGGTAATCGAGCATTTTTTGATAATCCATTTTATAAATATGGTCTCCTGAGAGGATAACGACATACTCAGGGTCTTTATTATCTATAAAGTCTATATTCTGAAAGACTGCATGAGCAGTTCCTTTAAAGAATTTTTCGCCTTCCATGCTTGAATAGGGCTGCAAAATTGTTGCTTCGCCATCATGTCTATTCAATCCCCAATTTGCACCATTCCCAACATGGTTGTTTAAAATGAGTGGCTGATACTGAGTAACCACCCCTACGTCATTGATTCCAGAGTTAGCACAGTTTGATAAAGCAAAGTCGATGATACGGTAATTACCACCAAAAGGTACAGCGGGTTTTGCAATTTGCTTTGTTAGTTTCCCTAAGCGAGACCCCTGACCTCCGGCTAAAATCATTGCGACTGTTTCAGTTTTCATACGTTTTTGGAAGTGTCTATTGACCTTCCTTCCCTCCTCGTAATAACTAAATTTTTATCCCTTTTTATTGGCCACACCGTAAATACGTTTAGGTCTCAGTACAACAACACTTAAAGCTGGTAATAGTGCTTCTATAGCATAGGTTTTTCCATGTACGACTTCTTCGGTCGTTTTTAATATCCCCTGAGGTTTAGTCCAGGTCCCCCCTAAACTACTCCACTCAGTATTCCATACTTCCTCATATTGCCCTTTGTAAGGAACACCCACTTTAATATTTTTTCTTTCTACGGGTACAAAATTACAGAGTACAATTAGAAAATCTCTTGGTTTTTTCCCTTTACGAATAAAAAACAAGGTCGTTTCCTCTTCATTATCTGCATCTAGTATCTCTGTCCCTTCAAACTGATGATCGACTTCCCAAAGAGCTCTGTGTTGCTTATAAAACTCATTCAGTTTTCGGGTAAACGCGAGATGATTGGCATTCATCGAATCATCAAGGTTGTCCCATGCAAGCCCCTCTTGAAATCGCCATTCAAGAAATTGACCAAATTCTGCACCCATAAATTGTAATTTTTTCCCTGGATGCATCATACGATAGCTTTCTATTGTTCTTAATCCTGCAAATTGATTGTAGCGATCGCCGTGCATTTTGTGCATCATCGATTTCTTACCATGGACAACTTCATCGTGAGAGAAAGGTAAAATATAGTTCTCATTAAAGGTATACATAAATGAAAAGGTTATTAAATTGAAATGATTTTTTCTCAATAAGGGATCCATTTCAAAGAAACGTAACGTATCATTCATCCATCCCATATTCCATTTATAATTAAACCCAAGTCCACCTTCATGCACAGGGTGGGTCACTTTTGGCCAAGCCGTACTCTCCTCTGCCATCATCAATGTATCTGGATGTCTTTCAAAAATCACTTTGTTCATGAGCTGGATAAATTCGACGCCTGCTTTATTGACATTTGTTCCCTCGTCATTTGGTGTCCAAGGTCCTATGTCATAGTCCAGATAGAGCATATTACTCACTGCATCCACCCGTAAACCATCTAGATGGAATTGTTCTAGCCAGAATAAAGCATTGGATATTAAATAACTCCTCACTTGGTTTTTTCCTAGATCAAAGTTCAACGTTCCCCATCGATTATTATTAGCCTGATTAGGATCGCTATATTCAAATTGTGGCGTCCCATCATAATAAGCAAGTCCGTAGTCATTACGGTTAAAATGACCAGGTACCCAATCCATAATCACTCCGATATTTTCTTGATGCGCAGACTCAACAAAATCTTGCAATTCTTCCATTGTTCCATATTTAGAAGATACACCATAAAACCCAGTTGCCTGATATCCCCAACTTGCATCAAGTGGATGTTCCATTAGAGGCATAAACTCTATATGGGTATAACCCATTTTTTTTACGTAAGGGATTAGGTCTTCTTTTAATTCGCCAATCGTAAACCATGTTCCATCATCATGTTGCTTCCACGAACTCATGTGGACTTCATAAATATTTAAAGGACGGTTATAGCGTTCTAGCCGTTTACGATTAGCCATCCACAAGCCATCTTTCCATTTTTTGTCAGGGAGATCCCTCACAATAGAGGCATCATTCGGTCTCACTTCAAACTCATAAGCATAAGGATCTATCTTGTAGGCAACCGTTCCATCTTCTTGCACAATTTTATATTTATAACAATCACCTTTTTTAGGTCTACTATCTTTGAGCTTAAAGATACCCGTTTGTTCAACTTTTTCCATTCGATCAAGTTCAGCCCATTTATTAAAATCGCCTACGAGGTATACCTCTTTAGCATTCGGAGCCCAAACTGTAAAATTATATCCATCATCGTCTTTCTTGCATCCCATAGTCATATAACTATCGTAATTAGTCCCCTGGTTGAAAAGATAATAGGAAGTTACATCATCTTTACTGTCACTCCATTTTTTTTCATCATTGCTCATCAAAATCCCCCTTTTTGTGAAGCAAATCACTTTAAGTTTTAAATAAAAATTAGAAAGTTCTTATATAATTATTGTAACTTAAATAAAGGGAGTATACCAAACTTTAATACTTTTAATTTTTACTTTTTTTAAATGACCGTAACGCTTTTATCTACACCTTCAGACCGATGACAACTCTTTTCTTTAATGGTATGATGGTTGTGTATTAGATATTGTAATAATCTAGAGAGGAGGATTCATACTAATGGAAGGACTACTACTAGGTTTAGGCTTTATAGGAATAGCGCTAGCAATACTCACCCCACTTTTTAAAAGTGGCGCAGGGCTCGCCTTATTAAGTATGGCCGCTTATTTCTACTTTATAGGTACTGAAACGTGGTTACCTATCGTTTTATTCACTGCAGGATTATTGCTCATAGTCTTTGAAATATTTGTTCCAGACTTTGGTGCTTCGGGAATTATCGGAATCATACTTTTAATCTCAGGCCTGTATTTAACTATTGGAGATTTTACTCAGACCATACGAGATTTAAGTTTTTCCGTAGTCATTACAGCAGGTGTAATTATTTATCTAATTAAAAATGGTTACTCTCTCTCAAATGTGAACAAGCTTATTTTACAAACAAATATACAAAGTTCCAGCGATAGCACGGCTGTTGAAAAAGATAGAATCAACGTGGGTGAAGAAGGTGTAGCTGTTACTCCCCTTCGTCCATCGGGCAAAGTAACTTTTGGTGAAGATTCCACTTTGTATGACGTATTAAGTACAGAAGGACATATATCGAAAGATACAGCAGTCGTTGTAGAAAAAGTAAAAGGAACCAAGATAACAGTTAGAAAAAAATAGATAGGAGATATAACTATGGATATATTAGAAAATGGATACATCGGGATAATCATCTCAGCAATCATCATATTAATATTAATTAGCGTTTTCCTTCGCTTCGTCCCTGTAGGTTTATGGGTTACGGCTTACTTTTCAGGCGTCAAGGTAGGTATTGGTACATTAGTGGGAATGCGTCTTCGTCAAGTTAGTCCACACTCCATCATCCGTCCGTTAATTAAAGCCACAAAGGCTGGATTAGAGTTGTCAACAGATGAGTTGGAAGCACACTACTTGGCAGGCGGAAATGTTAACACCGTCATTGATGCCTTAATCGCTTCTCACCGTGCAGAAATCGATTTAGCATTTGAAAAAGCAGCTGCTATCGACTTGGCAGGACGTAATGTTTTCGAAGCGGTTCAAGTATCTGTTAATCCTAAGGTAATCGTTACACCAGATATTGCTGCTGTAGCAAAAGACGGAATCGAGATCATTGCAAAAGCAAAAGTTACAGTTCGTGCAAACATCGGACGTTTAGTCGGTGGTGCAGGTGAAGACACGATCATCGCACGTGTAGGTGAAGGTGTCGTTACTACCGTTGGTTCTGCCGAGAAGCACTCAGACGTTCTTGAAAATCCTGATATGATTTCTCAAACTGTCCTAGGTAAAGGATTAGACGCTGGAACGGCATTTGAAATCTTATCGATTGACGTTGCTGACGTAGACGTTGGTCGAAATATTGGCGCTAAATTACAAACAGAACAAGCGGAAGCGGATAAAAATATCGCACAAGCTAAAGCGGAAGAAAGACGTTCAATGGCTATTGCCCAAGAACAGGAAATGCGTGCAGAAACACAAAAAATGCGTGCCAAAGTTGTGGAAGCTGAAGCGGAAGTGCCTATGGCCATGTCAGAAGCTTTACGTAGTGGTAATCTAGGTGTTATGGATTATTACAAAATGAAGAATGTTAATGCAGATACCGAAATGAGAACAGCCATATCCGGACAGTCAACTGAAGAAGAAGAGTGATAAGTATGCCTCTTATAATTGGTTGGATTATTCAATTGATCGTATTCTTTACTGTTGTTTCATCTATCGCTTCTTTTTTTTCAAAGTCAACTAAAAACAAAACCAAGCAAAAAAAGGTAAATGACCCAAGCGAAGTTGAAGCACCTAAAAGAAAGAATAAAAATGTGAGACGTAATGAGCAACCCCAAAAGAATAAAGACAAACGCTCTCAACGCGAAGAAAAATATACACGTACGCCAAGAGCAAGAGATAGAGTGCGGGAATCATATGACCCAATAATCAAAGATGTGGTCACTATAGATAATCCTTACAGTACTAAAGAAAAGAATACTTCAGCTACTTTTAATAAAAAGAAATTAAAAGTAGCAGTTATTCATAAAGAAATATTGGACAAGCCCGTGTCAATGCGTGACGATTGGTAATTAGAAAATAAAAAAGCTTCAAGCAAGAAAAGATGAACGACCTCTATCTTTTCTGTTTGAAGCTTTTTTAGTCTCTATAAATCATGAAGAATTCTCTTTTTATTTCAATAAATTTTTCCATATTTCTGAGTATTTGAAATAAAACAGCCCGACTTTCGAACTCTTCTCTTGTTTTAGGTAAATCCGATCGCCTGTAATGACCATACAAACTTGATATATGATCCAAATGACTTAGAACTGGATTTTTTTCATGTAGTTGCTTAGAAATATCATCAAACAATTCAGCTAGCACAATATTTTGCTCTGTTTTTAGTTTAATTGCTGTAATATTATCGATATCCATTTCCAGTAAATCCAGCTGTCTTTCCCTCATCTCAATATAATTTATATAGTAATCATTATTATTGACTAAACGATTCTGATAATCTAATAAGGCAATCTTTTTTGTATCTTCAAGTAGATCAGACAGTTGATGAGCTTTAACTTTAAGTTCTCGATAGACAGTGTCCCCCATTAAATAAGTATAAAATAAACGTAATAACTGTCTCAGTTCTTCTTCAATCGAGCGAATATTCTCATTTATATCTTTCTCATAAGATGGCATCCAGAGATTAAAAACAATAGCAGTAGTAGCACCTATAATCATCAATAAGAACCCATTAATTTGCCAACTTAAAGCGATACTTTCTGCCGTAATAAAATGTGATACTAATACTGTTGTCGAAGCGATAACAGACTGAAAATTTAGTTTATACGCTGCAGGCACATAGACCATTAAAAACAAATTGAATGTCCAGACTGAAAAACCTAAAAAGTAAAATATAATCGATGCTATCGTAAAAGCCATCAGTGTCGATCCCAGCCTTTTTAAAGCAGTGGCTATGGATTCTTTTTTTGTATCTAGAACACTCAATATTGCTATAGTCCCTGCTGAAAAAGGATAAATCACCCCAACAGCCTTAGCAATGACTATAGCAATTGACGTAGCCAGCACGATTTTTATCATTTTGAATTTTATATTCATGCGGTCTATCCCTCTTTCGTAAAGGCAGTGTTCTCTCAACTAACTGTGTATCTAAGTCATTAATCGACGTCACAATGTTCCCGACTTTATTATCGATATCAATAGCCATAACCCCATTATTCCTGCTCCAATGAATATGATTATAGCAAAAATAGATACACCTGCTGCTTCTGCCATTACAAAAATAAAAGCAGATGCCAGTATGAGCGCTGCGATAATGACCGCAAAGACTAAACGATTGACCATTTTGTTTACCTCACGCCATTTATCATCGAAATGAACGAGATCAAGGTGAACAAGCAACCTTCCGTTATTTATCGTATCTAATGCACGTTTCAGTGCGGATGGGAATTTAATTGAATCTTTGGCTAACTGGTATGCATCTAATTTTATTTTTTCTGAGGATATAGCACTGAAAAACTTGATATCATCACTTGTTTTCATATAATCTGATGCTATTTCCATAATATTGATATCTGGATGTAAATCTGTAACTACACCTTCTAATATGGTTAACGTTTTAGCTAACAAGATAAAATCATTCGGCATAACCATTTTATACTTACGCGTAACATGTAAAACATCCGAGAAGAAGGCGTTCAAATTAATTTGCCCAAAACCTTTTGACACATATGACTGATAAAAATCTTCTAAATCTTCTGAAAACTGGAATCTATTTATTTTTTCTTTCGTAATCGCCATCTGCAATAAGAGATTCATAAGCTGGTCGATGTCCTCAAAAACAATCGCCTGCATCATTTTAATTAAATCTTTTTTTACTGGATCGGATAATTTCCCAACAATACCGAAATCAATAAACACAATTTTATTATCGCTTAAGATAATATTGCCAGGATGGGGGTCTCCATGAAAATAACCATCTTTAAATATTTGTGAAAGAATGGAATAGACTAGTTTTTCAGCTACATCTTTTTTTTCATAGCCCTCTTTTTGAATTTGTTCTAGGTTTAGACTCCTTATCCCTCCAACATAGTCTTCAACCAACACGCGTTTAGATGTATATGGAAGATATGGCGTAGGGACACTCACAGCTTTGTTATTTCTATTCATTTTTTTAAAGGCGATAAGTGCTTGTCCTTCATTTCTAAAGTCCAGTTCTATTTTTGTTGTTTCTTCAATTTCTCTAAAAGCTGCTTCAACGTCTACTAACATTTCCTTAACTGTCTCTGGTGCCATAGACACAATGCGCGAGAAAAGATGTATATCTCTCAAAAGATTCTCTTCAATTTCTGGTCGTTGAACCTTTATTACAACTTCTTCTCCCGTTAAGAATTTTGCTTTATGAACTTGAGCCACGGAAGCACTTGCTGTTGGTTTTTCTTCAACCCATTCAAAGACATCTTCAAGAGGTTCTCTAAATTCCTCATAAAATATTCGTTTAATTTCCGAAAATTCAAAAGGACTCGCATCATCTCTTAATTTTGATAGCTCTTCTATGTAAGTAGGAGGCAGTAAATCCTGACGCGTTGATATAATTTGACCGATTTTAATAAAGCTCGGACCGAGTTCTTCAAAAGCTAGACGTAGATTTTTAGCGTCTTGTTCTTTATGTTTCGTGCGCAAGCGTGTGCGGTAGATATGTCCAAAGCCGTATGACGCAAGAACACTGGCAATTTCTCTTAGACGCTCCCGATTACTTTTCATTTGTCTGCCTCCTATCTTTAAGTTAAAAAGAGGTGCTGACCAAGGATATGATCAACACCACTAACCTTATGAATCAGTAGATTTATTTTCTAATTTACTTTCCAACTCTTTAACCTTTTCTTCTAGTTCATCTATATCCTGTCTTTGTGCAACATTCATTTCCAATAAGACAGCTTCTAGGGTTTCTTTATCTTGTGTGGATAGATTCGTATTTTTTTTCTGAATCAACTCTTCTGTGAGCTTTTTACCTTCGGATACTGTTAATTTACCATGACTGACTAACTTGTCGACCTGCTCAACAGCCTTTTCAACTGCAATAGCTGTAGAACCGACTCCAATCAATAGTGCTTTTTTTATGTCTTCTAACATACGATAACCCCTTTCTTTATTTTACATTATCATTATATCACTCATCTTGTCTAATGTCAGATATTAGTATCCTACCAGTTTATGGAATGCTGTTCCCTGCTGCACTATAGATGTCGTACCATTCTTTTCGTGTCATTCTTATGTTTGTTGCTTTCGAATAATTTTTTATACGTTCCGGTGTCATTGTCCCTAAGATAACTTGCATTTGCGCTGGATGTCTAAGAATCCAAGATATTGACATTGCTTCATTATCCAAGCCATACTTTTCGCCAACTTCTGACAGCTTATCGTTTACTTTTTTATAGTCAGGATTATTTAAAAATACACCCTTTTCGCCGTGAACGGGAGACCAAGGTTGGATAGTCATGTCATTAAGACGACTGTAATCCAGGACTGCACGGTCATGGTCAATAGCATTCCCATCTTTCGTGTTTACATTGATTCCAGCATCTACCATTCCAGTGTGCATAACGCCAAATTGGAGTTGATTTGCAATCAATTCTTGATTCACATACTTTTTCAAAAGTTCAATTTGTAGTGGGCTGTGATTACTTACACCAAAATGTTTTACTTTCCCAGATGAATGCAATTGGTCAAACGCTTCAGCCACTTCTTCGGGTTCAACTAATGTATCGGGACGATGGAGTAGTAAGGTATCCAAGTAATCTGTTCCTAAACGCTTTAAAGAACCTTCTACTGACGATATAATGTGTTCTTTAGAAAAATCATAGAACCCGGCTCTTATACCTATTTTACTCTGCAAAAGTATCTCGTTTCTATTTATGGATGTTTTTTTCAAAGCCTCTTTAAATCGTACTTCAGATTCTCCTTTACCATAAATGTCTGCATGGTCATAGAAATTAATGCCTTCATTGTGAGCTGTTTCAATCACTTTTTTAGCATCGTTTGTATCAAGCTCAGACATACGCATACATCCTAAAGCGATTTCAGATACACGTAAATCTGATTTACCTAATTTAATTTTTCTCACGTAAAATCCCTCCATGTAAATAATAGTTTCATTCTACTCCATATTTATATAAATTGCTAAACTTAAACAGAAAAGAAACATATTTCTGTCTACTCTTTATAACAAAACGATTACACTAACATTACAAAAAGATTACTTATATTAAATTAACCTATTTGTGACTAAAAAGTGTCAATTTGTATTGCTTTTTATTTTAAATGATCTAAAATAGTAATTGTAACATCTTGTTCACACTTTTTTGAAATTCTTAAATCGAGTACATACACTCACCCTTGGACTTTTGAAAGGAGTCATGAATCATGATTACACTATACGTTTCTCCAAGCTGCACATCTTGCCGAAAAGCGAAAGCATGGTTAGAAGAACAGAAGTTACCTTTTATCGAAAAAAATATCTTTCATGAACCATTAACGAAACAAGAAATCAAACAGATTCTTAGTCTGACAGAAGAAGGAACAGGGGAATTGATTTCCTACCGCTCTCAAGCCTATCAGTCACTAACTATTGATATTGAAGAGCTAACAATCAATGAATTACTCGATTTATTTACAGAACAGCCTAGCTTGATTCGTCGTCCTATTCTAACGGATGACAGAAGACTGCAGATTGGATACAACGAAGAAGAAATAAGATGTTTCCTTCCCCGTCAAGCAAGAGAGGTTAAATTGGCTGAAATTCATCGACAACTAGCACGAGCCGAATTAGGATAAAATACAAAAGAGTAGATATCTACTCTTTTGTATTTTTTTTATCATCATACTGATTATTATAGCTTTTATTTATTTCTTCATTAGTTGAGTCATTTTGTTTTGTCTCCACTTTAACTTCTTTTGTAGGTTTCTCTCCTTCTGTCATTTGATCTTCATTCTCTCCCAATACTTGTTGTTCATATTCTTCTTGGCTATAGAAAAAAACATTATGAATTATTTTCAATATAGGTCTCATCAAAAGAAAAAAGCTAGCGAATATAAAAAGATAAAGCCCTAGTCGGTTTTTATCTGTAAATGTCTGAACTAAACTTCCTGTTAAATACAGTATACCAGTGAATAGATCATTAGCCAGAGAGATAATTGTATAATAGTTCTGAAAATAAATTCTGAAACTACCCAACTTAAGGATTATATCTTCATCCTTACCCGGATGAACCTTATGTTCTTTTTTTTCAATTTCAGGTTTTTTTGGTTTAAATAAGTCTTTTGACCCCATACTCACTTCACCTTCCATCAGTATGTTATATACCTAGGATAGCAAAAATGAAAGCGTTGTTCATTGATTTAACCTTATGCTTATTTTGTTTGGCAAACACTCAAATGCTCTATACTTAGTCAGTCTTTTATACTCCTATCAAAAAAGAACCCAGAGTATTCTGAGTTCTTTTTTTAATATTATTTTTTATTCATTCGTGATGAGTTCTAAAGGTGCTGCAATGTATTCATCAATTTCTTCTCCATCAAAATACTCAAACGCTGTTTCCATTGCAATTCGTCCCATTTCTAATGGCTGTTGAGCAATCGTAGCATCCATACGTCCAGCTTCAATCGCTTCTATTGCATCATCATTTCCGTCAAAGCCTACAACCACGATATCCTCTGCCAAACCTGCAGCCTCAATTGCTTCAAGAGCACCTAAGGCCATTTCATCATTTTGTGCAAAGATAGCTTCAACATTTTCATTACTTTGAAGCATATTTTCCATTACAGTTAAGCCTTCTGAACGGTTGAAATTTGCTGTCTGACTGTCTACAACATCTAGTCCGTCTTCTGCAATGTTCATGAATCCTTCTCCACGTTCACGCGTGGCTGAAGCTCCCGGCACTCCCTCTAATTGAACAGTAGTTGCACCTTCACCTACAAGATCAATAATGTACTGTGCAGCCATTTCTCCACCTTCAACGTTATCAGAAGCTACTAAAGTAACAACCTCTCCACCTTCAGTTGAACGGTCAATTGTTATAACGGGAATTCCTGCACTATTTGCTGATTCAATTGCAGGCTCGATTGCAGCAGAATCAACTGGATTTATCAGTAATACATCTACATCTTGTTGAATAAGATCACTGACATCATTAAGTTGCTTGGCTGTATCATCTTGAGCATCAACTGTGCTTACTTCTGTACCTTCAGATTCAGCTGTATTAACGACTCCTTCTTCTAATGAAACAAAGAAGGGATTATTTAAAGTCGATACAGATAAACCAACAACCATATCATTTGGATCAATATTCTCAATTTCTTCTTCACCATTATCTTCCGTATTACTTCCTTCTAAGCCCGTTGTTCCACATGCTCCCAATAATAGTGCAGACGTAGCAAATAAAGCGACAAATTTTTTCATTTTCTTTTCCTCCTAATATTTTTTAATATTAATCATTTTTTCTATCTAATAATACAGCGATGATAATAACAATTCCCTTAACAACTTGTTGATAGAAACTTGATACTCCAATTAGGTTTAAACCGTTATTCAATGTACCAATAATCAGGGCACCGACAAGGGTTCCAAATAAGCGCCCTCGTCCACCTGATAGACTAGTTCCCCCAAGAACAACCGCTGCGATTGCATCCAGTTCGTAAGACGTTCCTGCTGTTGGTTGAGCTGAGTTTAACCTTGATGTTAAAATCATTCCAGATAATGATGCCATAAATCCCGAAATGGCATACACAGCAATCTTAATTCGATCACTTTTTATACCTGCAATATATGAGGCATTTTCATTCCCCCCTATAGCAAATGTTTTTCGTCCAAATGTCATCTTATGCAAGATGACGAATAGAATACCAAAGGCAATAGCCATCAACACAACTGGGAAAGGGATCCCGAATATATATCCTTTTCCAATAAACTGAAAGAAAAAGCTGTCACCAATACCTGTTATCGGATTTCCATCTGTATAAACGAGTGTCAAACCACGATAGATTGTCATCGTTGCAAGTGTTGCTATAAACGGTGCTGTTTTTCCTTTTGTGATAACGACACCATTAACCGCTCCTAATAACGCCCCCATGATTAATGCGCCAAGCGTTGCAATAACAGGATTCCATCCTGCCGCTATCATTCCTGCACCTAATGCACCACTAAGTGCTAAAGTTGAACCTACAGATAAATCAATTCCGCCAGTGATTATAACGAATGTCATTCCAAAGGCAATGAGGCCATTAATCGATACTTGTCGTAATAAATTCAAGATATTACCTACTTGAATAAAATTAGGATTCATAATTGTTACAAATACCATTAGTACAATCAAGGCAAAGAACGGGCCTAATTTTCTTAACATTTCACTTCTATTCTCTTTTTTCTTAGATACACTGCTTGCTTCTGTACTCATTTGGATCCTCCTGTCGCTAAAGTCATAATTTTTTCTTCCGAAAGTTCTGTTTTATCTAGTTCTCCAGCTATACGCCCTTCATGAACAACAACTACACGGTCACTAATTCCTATTACTTCAGGTAAGTCACTAGATACCATAATAATACCAACACCACGCTCTGTAAGCTCTTTCATTAACATATAAATCTCACGCTTTGCACCGACATCGACACCTCTTGTAGGTTCATCTAAAATCAGAACACGCGATCCGGCACCAATCCATTTAGCTAGTACTACTTTTTGTTGGTTTCCTCCAGATAATGTTTTTACTGGCACCTCTCCACTTACCGTTTTTACAGTGAGGCGCTTGATCAATAAATCTGCAAAATCTTTTTCCTCTTTTGTATTGATCCATCCAGAACGGCTAAATTCACTTATAGAAGGGAGAGATATATTCTCTCTGAGTGAATCATCCAATATCAACCCTTCTTCTTTACGGTTTTCTGTTAAAAATCCTATACCTTTTTCTATGGCATCTGCAGGTGATTTTATGGTTATTTCTTCGCCATCCAGCATTATCTTTCCAGATTCTAACTTGTCTATGCCGAAAATACCACGCATAATTTCTGTCCTTCCAGCTCCCATCAGCCCTGAAAAACCAAGTATTTCCCCCTCGTGAATTTTAAAATCAATATTATTGAAATCTTTTCCATCACTAAGGTTTTCAACTTCAAGCAAGACATTACCATTGTCTGTTTCAATATCTGGATAATAATCTTCAAGATCACGTCCAACCATTTTTCTTACAACTTCATCATTATCAGTCTCTGCTGTTGCTTTAGTGTCGACGCTAACGCCATCCCTCATTACTGTTATTCTATCACTTATAGCAAATATTTCTTCCATCCTATGTGAAATATATATAATAGCAACATTTTTTGCTGTTAACTTTTCGATTGTATCGAATAGTACTTTTATTTCACGTTCTGTAAGTGCCGCAGAAGGTTCATCCATGATAATAACTTCAGCATTTGACATAAGTGATTTTGCAATTTCAACTAACTGTTGTTGACCAACAGACAGTGTCCGCATCTCCCTATCCAAGTCAACAGTTACTCCTAAATCTTCAAAAAGTCTATGCGCAATCTTTCGCATTTCTTTTGTTTTTATCCAACCCCAACTTGTTTTTAGCTCTCTTCCCATAAAGAGATTCTCTAGTACAGTTAAGTCCGGCCAAGTAATCATTTCTTGATGAATAAAACTGATACCATTTTCTTCTGCTTCTTTAGGATTTTCGAAGGTTCGTTCTTTTCCATTGATGATTATTTCTCCTGAATTATATTTATGTAAACCTGTCAGGATATTCATCAACGTTGATTTCCCAGCACCATTCTCTCCCATTAAAGCATGTACTTCGCCTGATTTAATATCTAAATCTACACCTAATAGGACTTTGTTACTTCCAAAGCTTTTAACAATCTCTTTCATTTCGATTTCCATTGTTTACACCTCCTAAAAAATAACACCGGATTGTAAAATTATATTTGAATAGGGTGTAGCCTCGCCGGTTCGAATAACAGCCTTCACTTTTTTTGATTGCTGCTTCAATTCATTATGCGAGAACCACTCCACTTCTATATTATTCATATATTTTTTTATATTTTTTAATTGTTCTTGATTGCTATCTTGTATTTCATTTGCCAAAATATATTTTTCTACTTCCATTTCTTTCAAAATGACGCTTAATACATCACTAAATTTCGGCTTGCCCAACTCAACTGCTAAATCAATTTTTTTTATGCCTTCTGGTATTGGTAGCCCAACATCTGCAATCATTATTTGATCTGTGTGACCTAGATCAGCAAATATTTTACTTATCTCACTATTCAATATGCCATTTTTTTTCATACAGTCTACTCCCTTTCATCTCTTCTATTGTCGGTATCCCTGATTGTGCCCCTTTTTTCTGTATTGATAATGAGGCTGCTAAATTGCCAAACTGAATACTTTCTTCAATAGACATACCATGTGCCCAAGCTACCCCGAAGGCTCCATTAAATGTGTCGCCTGCGCCAGTTGTATCAACTGGCTCTACTTTATTCGCCGGGACAAGTTTAACTTCTGTTCCGTCATGGTAATATACTCCTAGAGAACCTGAAGTAATTAATAATTTATTCGGATATCGAACCAGAACAGCTTCCATTTCCTCTCCAGGAAATAAAACAGAAAACTCTGTTTCATTCGGTGTAAAGAAACTAACTTTTTCAAGGGCGTCTTTGCTGAGCTTTCTAGCCGGCGCTGGATTATACAAAACAGGCGTACCAATCTTAAAACAAATATCTATCAGTTCCTCAATCGCTACAGCGGGGACTTCATTCTGAATAATAACTAAATCACTTTCTTTGAAGGTATTCTGAATGTCATTAATGCGTGTAGCTGTCAAAGCATTGTTAGCCCCAGGGATATAGATAATGCTATTATCACCATCCTGAACAGTTATCATTGCAGAACCTGAAGGCAAATGTGTAACCCGTTCCACATTGTCGGTAAGAATCTTATTTTCTTTTAAATTATTTATAAGATCGTCAGAAAAAGTATCTTCCCCAACTGTGCCTACCATAGAAACTTCCGCTCCTAATCGTGCTGCCGCAACAGCTTGGTTTGCTCCTTTCCCCCCAAAAGCTGTCGATAAATTCTGCCCCTCTACGGTTTCTCCAACATTGGGTCTTTGCTCTGTTTCAATAATAAAATCGGTAGATATACTACCTACAACTGTAAGTTTAACCATCTATATGTCCTCACCTTCTATTTGTCTCTTAGTGAACCTCGTATAATTAAATCTGGATCTAGTTTTATACGCTTTTTGTCTATTTTATTCTTACCGATTAAACGTATTAATAAATCTGAAGCCTCATAACCAAGTTTAAATGCTGGTTGAGAAATCGTTGTCAATCCTGGATAGACAAGTCTACTAAATGGAATATCGTCATATCCAATAACCTGAATGTCTTGCGGAATGCGTAATCCTCTTTTTTGAGCTTCTTTCATTATCGCTAGTGCAAATAAATCATTACTAGCAAGTACACTATCTACTTTTTTGTATTTTCTAAAGATATTTTGAGCCGCTTCTTCTGCTTCATCAATTGTAAATGATTGTGTTTGATATATTTCATATTCTACATCAGTGGGGTTTAAAACAGATAACATTCCTATTAACCGGTCAATTGATCCCGGAACTGACTTTGGTCCTGCAATGATAAGAACTTTTCCAGGTTCTCTATCCATAATTGCTTGAGCGGCTAAGATTCCACCTTTTATATCATTTGTGTATACGGCATAATCATCTTCTTCTAGTACTCGGTCGAGCATAACAATAGGCATCGCATGCTTTTGGCTCCAAGTCCCTTCAACAGCCGATAAAACACCTGCAACATTCTGTTGGCCAAAGAGCGTCATGTAATCTTGACCTAACTCACTTCCTTCTTCAACATTACCAAAAATCACACTATAACCATTTTCACGTGCGTTTTCTTCAATCCCTTTCATCAAGAGAGGAAAATAAGGGTTAGATATATCTGGTAATAAGAGGCCGATCATTTTGGATTTTTTCTGGTATAAAGAGCGCGCTACTTCGTTCGGATAATATTCCAATGCTTTTATTGCATTTTCAACTTTTTTTTGTGCTTCTTCACTCACATATCCATTTTTATTTAGCGCCCGAGAAACCGTCGCAACTGAAACACCTGCATATTTCGCTACTTCTTTGATCGTTGCCATTTTTCTCACCTATTCTACAGCTCTCTATATTACTTTAGCGATTACCATTTATAGTGTAACAATGTGTAACCGATTACACGTTTATAATACCACATGCTTTTAAAAATGCAAGCGTTTTTCTTTTTTTATTTTAATTTGGTTTACTTTTTATTTTTTCTAGCTTCAATTTACTTTTTATAAAATCGATTTTAATAAAATAAAATTAAAGAAGCTGGATAAAAACACCAGCTTCTTTGATTCCACTATTAATTTCCCGCATGAATTTCTCTTATCCTATGCATTTCTTTAATAGGTTCAGATAACTCTTTATATAGAGTAACTAGCGACTGATACGCTTCAGTATGACCTTTTATCGGCTCTATTACTTCTTTCATTGTATCAACATATTTTAGTTTTTCTGTTTGGTTTTCTTCTATTAAAACTGCCCCTAAGCAAGAACTCTCGAATTGATTAGAAATGATTATTTGTTTGCCAAACACATCTGCTGTCATTTGCTTCCATAATGGGGAATGCAAAAATCCGCCTGTTACTTTGATAGCTTCAGCGTTACCTCCTATTGTTTCCAGGATATCTAGTACTTCAAATAAATTTAACAAGACACCTTCCATAAGTGCTCTTATAAAGTGCCCTTTTGAATGTATGATATCAACACCTACAAAATGAGCTCTAAACGATGAATCCCAAAGAGGCGCTCTTTCTCCATTGAGGTAAGGATAAAAGAGTAATCCATCAGATCCCGGTTGAATATTCTCAGCTAAACTATTCATCTTTTCATAATCAAGAGAAAAAATATCCGCTAACCACTCAAATGTATTTCCACCATTATTAACTGCTCCTCCGACGACCCACTTATCTTTTTTTAAATAATAACAAAAAGTGCGTCCTTCTGGATCTAAAATAATACGATCAGTGACCATCCGTATTGCGCCACTAGTCCCCATTGTCATTGCTACTTCATTTTGACCAATAGCACCTAATCCTAAATTAGCTAAGCAGCCATCACTTGCTCCGATCACTATACGTGTTTTAAGTGAAAGTCCTGCCTCAAAATAAGTCTTCTTTATGTGTTTTTCGAAAATATAATTTGTATCGACTGGATTAGAGAGCATATCGGAATTAATACCAATAAAACGCAATACGTCCTCGTCCCACTTCAACTGTTCCAAGTTGAATAGCCCTGTAGCTGAAGCTATAGAATAATCTATTTTCCACTCGCCTGTGAATAAATAAGTGATATATTCTTTAACGCCTATTATCTTTACAGCCTTATGTAACATACTGGGATTATTCTGCTTCAGCCACAATACTTTACTGAAAGGTGACATAGAATGTAGCGGGGTCCCGGTTCGCTTGTATATCCAGTCTAGATTTTCATTTTTTAATGTCTTCTGTAATGTTTCATTTGAGCGATTATCTGCCCAAGTATAAAGAGGGGTAAGCGGGTTACCTTTCTGATCAATAAGCATAACACTGTGCATAGCACTGGAAAAAGATACTGTCTTAATCATACTTTTTATTTCTTCACAATCATCAACTATTGTTTTTAAAACGGATAGCACCGCATGAACAATCATTTTTGGATCTTGTTCTGCCATATTTTTCTCTTTTCGAAAAGTAGGATAAGCTTGAATGGCCGAGTCTTTCACTGTTAAATTCTCATCGTATAAAACAGCCTTAGTGCTGGTCGTTCCGATGTCTATTCCTATTTTATAATCCATTTATATACTTAGTCCTCCTTCCTTTTGATAGTATGCCCTCCAAATGCATAACGTAAGGAAGAAACTACTTTTTCTCCATATTTATCTTTATCCATAGAGGAATACCTGGTCATTAATGATTGAGCTATTACTGGAACAGGAATTTGCAGTTTCAGTGCTTCTTGAACTGTCCATTGGCCTTCTCCAGATGAATGAATAACCCCTTCAATATCATCTAAATTAGCATCTTCTGAAAAAAAGTCAAATGCTAGTTCCATCAGCCAACTCCTAATAACAGAGCCATTATTCCATACCTTAGCCACTTTAGCCATATCGTAATCATATTCAGCGTGTTCTAGAATATTAAAGCCCTCTCCAATGGATTGCATCATTCCATATTCCACACCATTATGAACCATTTTCAAATAATGACCGCTGCCACTAGGGCCCGCATATAAATAACCATCCTTTACATTCACTGACTTGAATATATTTTCAATTTGTGAAAAGGCATTTTCGTCTCCGCCGACCATCATGCATGCACCATTAAGAGCACCTGAAACGCCACCTGAAGTTCCTACGTCAAAAAAATGTAAGTTTTCCTTTTCACACTCTTTCCCTCTTCTTTTCGAATCTTCAAAATGAGCGTTTCCACCATCAATAATATAATCTCCAGGTTGTAACTGTCTCTTTACCTTTTGAAAAACGGACTCTGTTATTTCACCAGCTGGCAGCATCATCCATATTATTTTTCGTTTAGTAAATTTAGACATTAATTTTTCTATTGTTTCTACAAATTCAATATTTTTAACATTAACTTCTTCTTTTAAGGTTAGGTCTGTATCCATACCAAAAACTTTATATTCTTGATTTGCCATATTTTCAGCTAAATTAAGTCCCATTTTTCCTAAACCTATTATTCCTATTTCCATTCGTATTCCTCCCGATTAACTCATGAATAAAGGGCTGGACGAAAGCCAACCCTTTTTGTGCTTATACTATATAGCTTGTTTTTATCAAATCACTATTATGTTAGTTCTGGCCAATATTCGCTGTTAGCTGTTATCAAGTCATCTAAAATATCTTTCGCTACTTTAGCACTTGGTATAGTTTTTGATAGCGTGAGTGCTTGCCACAACTTTTGATAACTACCTTCTATATAGGCTTCAACAACAAGTTTTTCAACTGTTAATTGCTGGAACATCATTGCATGTTCAAATGCAGGTATTTTTCCTTGAGTCAATGGTTCAGGCCCATTATTTCCTACTATACAAGGCACTTCTACCATTGCATCATCTGGAAAATTAGCAATAGCTCCATTGTTTTCAACAATCATCAACATTCTTTCATGAGTATTAAAAGCAATAGCACGAGCTAAGTCCACAATGAAAGATGCATGACTGTCAATATGAAAGCCGCTATCTACAGCAGTACCTTTTTCAATAATATTTCTTGCTGCTGTGAATACCTCTTTTTCGCGTCCATCCATCACTTCATTTGCACGAGTGAATTTTTCGTTTGAATTAGCCACTTCATAGTCCGGGTATAGGTAATATTTTAAATACGTATTTGGTAGATAGCTCGGATTAACTGCTAAAAGATCCTTTGCTTTTTTATGCGTATCCTGCCAACTCTGATCCATATGTTGAGTGTCTACTTCTACCTTTGTTAAGTAGCCATTTTCAGAAACATAATCCTTTATTTGATCAATATATTCATGCCCTTCTTTATCTTTGACACTTGTCCACCAACCAAAATGATTCAATCCAAAATATCGTACTTCCAATTCTTCAGGTTGTTTATTTATAATTTGAGACATTCGACGTAATGTTCCTACTGGCATATCACAAATATTCAGAACTTTTGATTCAGGTCTTAACACACGACATGCTTCTGCCACTATGGAAGCTGGATTAGAATAATTTAGCATCCAGCAGTCTGGCGAATACTCTTCCATATAATCAATTATCTCTAACATACCCGTTATACTACGCATGCCGTAAGCTATTCCGCCTGGCCCGCACGTTTCTTGCCCAATCACGCCATGACGTAATGGGATTTTTTCATCTTTTTCACGCATTTCGTACTTTCCTACACGAATATGAGCCATACAGAAGTCTTTATCTGTGAATGCTTCTTTAGGATCGGTTGTGTAAGAGAATTTCAATGCCGGAGCTTGCTCTTTTAACAATATTTTCAAAGCTTGACCAAGTTGTGCTTGACGCTCTTCATCATTATCGTATAGAACTAATTCGCCTATTGGGAAACGCTCCATGTTGTCCAACATCATCATAACAATACCTGGGGTAAAGGTACTTCCCCCACCTGCAATAACTACTGAAAACTTTTTCATATTTTTATCATCCTCACTTATATTTTTAATTTACTCTTCTATCGGTTGTCGATTCAACACTTCATCAACTGACTTGCGAATTTTTGTCACTTGTAGTCCATATACAACTTGCACATTATTCCCTTTTCTCATTATGCCACTTGCACCTGTTTCATTTTTCAAAGTCTGTTCATCAACAATGTTAGGATTTTGTAAAGTCAGACGTAGTCGCGAGTAACAATTTGTTACTGTCTCAATATTTCCATCCCCACCAAGCGCAGTAATTATCATTTGTGCTATTCCTAAATCTCCAACAGGTTCATTCTCCTTGGCTTTTTTCTCTTTATAATCTTTTTTAGAATATAAGCGGGTTTCTCCGCCTTCATCTTCTCGACCAATCGTTTTATAATTAAACGCCTTAATCAAGAAGCTAAATAAGAAGTAATAGATAGCAAAGAATAGTAAGCCTACTGCAATATACATTGGCCATCCTGTTCGGTCTACACCTAATGGAACATTGTACAATAAGAAGTCCATAAAGCCATTAGGTCCTATAGCTCTTACATTTAAAAGATTTAATACAACCATACTTAGTCCACTTAATCCAGCATGAACTACAAATAATAAAGGGGCTACGAACATAAAGGCAAACTCAATAGGTTCGGTTACTCCAGCAATAAATGATGTTACAACTGCTGGAATTAAAATTGCTTTAGCCTTAGCTTTGTTCTCAGGCTTGGCTCTATGATACATTGCTAAACATGCACCAATCAGACCAAACATTTTTGAAATACCACGCGCATCCCAAATGACACTAGGTGCTAGTAAACCACCATCTGGATTAGCAATTTCTGCAAAGTAGATATTCCGGGCTCCTTCAAAAACTTCTCCTGCAACTTCTGTTACTCCGCCTAATTCACTATATAAGAAAGGCGTGTATACTAGGTGATGTAAACCAGTAGGTATTAGAAGGCGTTCGAGTGCTCCATATAAGAATATACCGAAGTTTCCACTTTGATTTATCATTAATCCCAAATTGCTAATGCCGACTTGGAAATAAGGCCAAATTGTAGTAAATAATATAGCTAATAAAGTAACTACTGGAATCAAAACGATAAACACAAATCGTGATCCACCATAAATTTGAAATGCATTATTAAATTCTTTATCTGCATAACGATTATGTACAATAGCGGTTACAATTCCTAAAATAATACCAAGAAAGACTCCCATATCTAGTATTTGTACCCCTAACACTAGCGTCTGTCCCGTCCCTTGTAAGTTTCCTTCAATCAACATACCCTGAATATCCATAAAACCATTCATTGCATTGATGAATACTAAATAACCAAGTAACGCAATAAAACCAGCTTCAGATTTTTTCTTATTAGCTAAACCGACTGCCAAACCGACTGCAAAAACCAGTCCTAGATTTACTAAAATTGAAACCAGTGACCCTGAGAGTATAGTTCCAAACCCTTTTGTAACTGGATTATCTAAAAATGGCAATACTTCAAGTAAACGTGCATTTGTAAATAAATTACCCATTGCAATTAAAATACCTGCAATAGGTAAAATCAAAACTGGTATAAACATTGCTTTAGAAAATTTTTGCATCATATCCATTATCTTTTCTTTCATGATTTTGTCCCTCCAATTTTTCAACTGAATTCAGTATATAGAGAAAGCGTTTTAAATAAAAGGCTTTCTCTATATCAAAAAACGTGTTTCGCAAACACGGAACACGTTTCATTAATTACTATTCTATTCGGCTGACTTACGCTTTACATTTTTTCTAGCATCTATAAATTATAAGTATTTTCACGCATATATTTAATAAATTAAACATCATTTATCTCATTCAAATAACTGCTAAGAAGATATTCGATTAAAAGTAAAGTAAATGGGAAAAATGTATTTGGCAATAAATTTCTATCATCAAGTTTATGTTGATCAGTAATTTTAAAATTTAGATCACTCAATTCACCTAAACGATTGACTGACTCTTTAGTAAAAGAAACAGTGTAAATCCCAGAATTTTTGGCAGTGTGCATTTTGTCCAACACTCCTTGAGTTTCGCCGGATTTTGAAATGGCTACAAAAGCACCTATATTTTTTAAATTATTTTCTAAAACACCTATAGAATCTAAAGAAGTAGCAATGATCACTTGTTTTCCTAATAGCAACAACTTCTTATATAAGTATTCTGCTGTGATTGCTGAAAACCCCGCTGCATAAATAAAAATGAATTTATCTTCTAATAGAAGGACTTTTTCTATAAAAGTGTCAACTTTATCTTTTGTATTATGCTTCATAATTAGTGAGCGATCAATTTTAAAAAAATCCAACTCTTCATCCACTTCTTCAGCATTAACTAATGGCAATAAATGATAGTATAAATCAATAAAACCTGTATATCCTAATTTTTTTGATAATCGTATAACACTTGCAGGTGAAGTGTAATTATCTTTAGCTATCTGTCTAACACCTTTTTGAAGAACAGTATCCATATTATCTAAAATATAGGTAAGTAGGTGTTCATCCATCTCTGAAAGTGCTACTCCCTGAGTGATTTTTGTTATATCAATCACAGTTATCTTCTCCCCATTTTATATGTCATCATAAGTATAACTAAAATAACTAAAAATAAAAATATGAATAATAAAGCTAAAACGATTAATTAATTTTAGACAAAAAAATACGGACAGTTTGGCCTGTCCGCATAGTTGCAACCTATAAAATTAGGTGAGGTTCACGTTCACAGCGTGAATGACTCCGATACCAACTTCCTGTTGTGATGGTTTAACATCTGTATCCTGCATGAAGTTTCCACAAACAGTGGAAACATTCGACTCATCGCATAAAAGTATTATAGCATACTTTAGTTGACTTCACAATATTTTTTTATTGAGTACAGTTTCAAGCCATGCCTTTGCGATAAAACCATGACCGGCTATAGTCGGATGTACACCATCCTCACCAGTGTAGTAGCTGAACCCATCTTTTATTCCTTGTGCATTTAAAAGACCATCTAGCGGGATTATTTCTGTTTGATATTCCTTTGCCATTTTCCTAACAATTTGAATGCGTGGATCCAGATCTTGACGCCAATCCATACGATTTTTTGGATAAGGAAGGACGAAAGGTTCCATTAGAATCACTCGTGCATCCGTACGTTGATGTAGAGATTTCAGTAAAAAACGATAATCCGCTTCAAATCTTACTCGTTCACTTTCCGTTACTAAATGTTTGTTATCTTGATTTTTCCATACATCATTTATACCGATTAGTAAGGTGACAATATCTGGTTGGCTCTCTAGACAATCTTTTTCCCATCTCTCCTTTAAGTCACTTAAGGTGTCTCCTCCTATACCTTTATTGATATAGGCAAGCCGCTTTTGGGGCATACTCGTTTGAAGATATCCAGAAATAAACAATGGAAATCCCCTTCCCAAATCTGCAGAGTCATTTCTGTCTCGACCACAATCCGTTATACTATCTCCAATAAACAACAACGTATCCTCACGCATTATTTTCATTATGGATGCTCCTTTATAAATTTTAAGCGCACTACATTTACATACATTGAAAGCGATAAAACAATTTAACTCCAACATCTTGACTTTATTTTCCTGGACTTTTAACTTTTCGTCAAGTAAAAAGTCATTTACTAACTCTTAGTGAACAATTAGTAACCAATTAATGAGTAAAGGTTTACATACCTAATAACATAATAGATAAGTCGCAATCTTTTCATATATTTAGTATTGACATCTCTTTTTGTATGCGCTATCATTATAAATAGAAACACAGTTAGTAGCAATACTACTCGTTTTCTTTTTCATAAAATCATCTCCTTTCTATGCAGGCGCCTTTGCGGAAACAAAGGTGCTTTTTTTGTATTTTTTTATTCTTCATAAATTTCTAGTGGTAACCCATCTGGATCCTTAAAAAACGTAAAGTGTTTCCCTGTATTTGCATCTACCCTTATCTCTTCACACTTTATTCCTTTTTTTTTAAGTCTTTTCACTGCTTTACTAACATTTTCCACACTAAAACAGAGATGTCTAAGTCCAGCTGCTTCGGGACTAGTCGGTCGTTTGGGAGGTGATGGAAACGAAAATAGTTCAATTTGACTCCCCCCTACTTTTAAATCACATTTATATGACTTTCTTTCTTCTCTGTAAACTTCATTGATAATAGGAAATTCGAGTAATTCTGAGTAAAAATGTTTTGATTTTTTGTAATCACTCGCAATGATGGCCACATGATGAATTGTGTTGAACATAATGTATCTCTCCTTAGCCTACTTAGTATTTATCTTATTAATTACTTAAAATAAAAAGGCAGTACCCAAAATCACTTTGGATACCGCCTTTTACTCTTATGCGCACGAGAAGACTCGAACTTCCACGGGGCATCTGCCCCACCAGCCCCTCAAGCTGGCGCGTCTACCATTCCGCCACGTGCGCTTTTAGCCTAACAAAAGTATCTTATCAGTCTCGCTCGTGATTGTCAATATCCTTATTGTAAAATATGCATGATCGTTATGATTTCTGTTATTATATGTTAAAGTAAAAAAAGATTATATAGATTATAAATTCTAAAAGGAGAGACGTCAAAATGATAAAGAATGTCGTATTTGATATGGGAAATGTTCTGATCAACTATAAACCAGAAGCATTCATACAGTCTTTCACGTCAAATGAAAAACACCAGCAAATGTTATTAAATGAGATTTTTTATTCTGACTTATGGCAACGGTATGACCGGGGTACGATTTCAAAAAATGAAATCATTAAGAAAGCCTCAACTAACCTGCCAGAAGCACTACATTCTTCCGTATCGGAAATCATGGATACATGGTACGAAAAAATGACCCCCATCTCCGAAATGGAAACGATTCTAGAACATCTTAAAGAAAATGAATACCAGCTCTTTTTATTTTCAAATGTCTCCCAAGATTTTAAATACATTAAACATATCGTTCCTGGTTTAAATTATTTCGATGGCTTATTTATTTCTTCAGACTGGAAAAGTCTTAAACCAGAAGAAGAACTCTATCAGAATTTCTTTGATCACTTTGACTTATTGCCGTCTGAATGCTTCTTTATTGACGATTTGGAGGCAAACATTAAAGCTGCTGCCACTTTCGGCATGAATGGTCACGTTTTTGATGGTGACATTTCGAAGCTAAAAAATCATTTCTATAAATCAAATATATATATTTAATAGTGATAGACAGCCGATGAGTAAGGTCATTGGCTGTCTATTTTTTCAATAAGTTGGAATTTACCTTTACACTTGGCGCAGACAAATCTTTCTGTATTGAAACGACGTTGTCTTTTAGCCACTGCCCCACACCGAAGACACTGATATTTAAGAAGTCGTTTCTGTTCACTTTTCTCTATCAAGGACGGGGTATATCGTAAGCCACCCACTTTTTGAAGGAGTTGCTTGAATGCTTTATCCTTATGCTGATAACCATGACCACTCAAATGCAAGTGATAATGGCATAATTCGTGCTTTATAACTCCAATAAATGCGGTTTCCCCAGCTTTTTCTAAAACCTTTGGATTAAAGTCTAAATCATGTGTTTGAAGATGATACCGGCCCCCTGTCGTTTTTAATCGTTTATTAAATGTTGCCTTGTGATTGAACGGTCGATCAAAATGTTGCAGAGAGACTTCTTCAACCAATTGTTGTAAATTTTCTGTTTCCATAAAGTTACCGCCTTTTATACAAAAGAGGCCAATATTTTTCTTGGCCTCTTTAATAACCTTTTATTTATTTGTATCTTCAATCATGCTGAGTGCGATACGACCTTTATTCAAATCTACAGAGTCGATCCAGACTTTGACGATATCACCGACCGCAACAGCATTGCTTGGATGCTTAATGAAAGAATGACTTAATTTTGATATATGGACTAAGCCATCTTGTTTCACACCGATATCCACGAAGGCACCAAAGTCAACAACGTTCCTTACTGTTCCTTCAAGTTCCATGCCTTCTTTTAAATCTTCCATTGTTAATACGTCTGTGCGTAATAGTGGCGCTGGCATATCATCACGCATATCTCTTCCAGGAGCAACCAGTGCTTTTTTGATATCTTCGATTGTTTCAGCACCAAGTCCTGTTTCATCGCTTACCGATTCATCTTCAACTAGTTCCAAACGGGCTTTTAAATCAGTTGATCCTAGACTCTCTTTTGTCAAGCCTGTCATTTCAATCATCTTTTTGGCTTCTTTATATGTCTCCGGGTGAATACCTGTATTGTCAAACGGCTCTTTACCGTCAGGAATACGAAGGAAACCAACAGATTGCTCAAAAGCTTTAGGTCCAAGTCGCTTCACTTTTTTTAGTTGAGAGCGATTAGTGAATTTACCGTTTTCTTCACGGTAGGTCACAACATTCTCAGCTGTCGTTTTAGTTAGACCTGAAATATGTTTCAATAAAGCTGCACTGGCAGTATTAACATTTACGCCAACCTGGTTGACCACGACCTCGATGACAAAATCCAACTGATTACTTAATTTCTTCTGAGAAACATCATGCTGATACTGCCCCACACCGATAGCTTCCGGATCGATTTTGACAAGTTCAGCCAAAGGATCCTGTAGTCGCCTGGCAATACTAACGGCGCTTCGCTCTTCCACTTGTAAGTCAGGAAATTCACGACGCGCTTCCGTACTAGCTGAATAAACAGAAGCCCCGGCTTCGTTCACAATAACATAAGCCACTTTTTTATCTACTTCTTTAAGTGACTGGGCAGTGAACGTTTCCGATTCACGACTCGCTGTTCCATTACCGATAGCAATAGTATCAACGTCATATTTTTTCACCATGTCCAGGAACTTTCCTTTGGCTTCATGGCGTTTAGCAGCTGAAGCCGGCTTATGTGGATAAATCACATCAATAGCCAAGACTTTTCCCGTCGCGTCAATAACTGCTAGCTTACAACCTGTCCGATAGGCAGGGTCCAATCCTAAAATGACTTGATCTTTTAAAGGCGCCTGCAAAAGCAGATTTTTAAGGTTCTCTCCAAAGACATTGATTGCCTGTTCTTCAGCTTTTTCAAAAAGGTCACTTCTTATTTCACGTTCGATTGCCGGTCCGATAAATCGTTTATAGGCATCACTTATTGCCTCTTTTACCTTTTCAACCGCCTCTGTCAGTTCACCGTCAGGCAATTCCTGACGGTTCATGTAGCGATTGATGTAGTCCTCATCTACGTCAATACCGACCGAAAGAATGTCTTCCTTCTCTCCACGGTTCAAAGCTAGTATACGATGAGAAACCAGTGTATCCAAAGATTCTGAGTAATCATAGTACATCTCGAAGACGCCTTTTTCATCAGCCTCTTCATTTTTTGCTTTAGAAACGATTTCACCTTTATTGTAGGTGTATTCACGGATCCACTCACGATACGTTGGATTATCAGAAATGTATTCCGCTATGATTTCATGAACGCCTGCCAAGGCCTCTTCTACTGATGCTACATCGTTTTCTTCGTCGACGTATTTTTCAGCCTCTTCGTTTAAAGGAGCAGTTGGATACGTCAGTACCCATTCAGCTAAAGGTTCCAGTCCTCTTTCCTTTGCAATCGTTGCTTTGGTACGTCGTTTTTGTTTATAAGGACGGTACAGATCCTCCACACGCTGCATCTGATTGGCAGCCTTTATTTCCTTTTCAAGTTCAGGCGTCAACTTGCCTTGTTCTTCAATGGAAGCCAACACGTCCGACTTACGTTTTTCAAGATTAGTCAGATAGGTGTGTCGCTCTTCAATCTCTCTGATTTGGACTTCATCCAATGAATCGGTCGCTTCTTTACGGTAACGAGCGATAAAAGGGACCGTATTCCCGTCATCCAGCAAATTCAGTACTGATGTGATCTGCTTTTTCGTGTATCCTTTTAAACCTTTGATCAGTAAATTTAATACGTATTTATCTTCTTCTGTCAAAACGATTCATCTCCAATACTTTTGTTCACCTCACTTAGTTTATCATAAATTTTCTCAAAAATAGAGTGCTAACTTCTTAGTATCTTTCTTCACTGCTTATAGAAGACACGACTTTTGAAAGAGCTATTGGCTTTAATCCTAATAAGTGCATACTCGCGTGGTTGGAGTCAGCTGAGTTCGACATTCCACTTTTTCATCTACTAAAAAAGAGTGAACCCAGAATCTGGCTTCACTCTTTAAATATCAAAGGTTACAATACTTCTTTCTAACTGATTTCTCAGGCGTTTATCTCTCCAATGTTTACTGCTTCCTAAGCAAGGCGAGATAAAGGTTCTATCTTCTTCACTAATCACCTTCCTGAAATGAACATGCCCCATAATGCTATATTTTATAGATTCAAAGTCTTTATATACGGATTCATAACTTTTCGCCCCAAGAAAAGCATTGGCAAAATCATAAATACGATGCGGCAATGGGACAACAAACGCCTCATGCGTTGCAACATGCGTCATTAATATAATGTTTTTATCTTTTACAGACTCCAAATCTTTATAAAGCTGATCCAGCATCTCTTTACTCACTTCTCTATCCTTTTGATGCCAGTCAACAAAGTGTAAATCATTCCACGAAGCAAAGCCGTATTTCTTTTTTTCAAACTGAGCTTCGGTATATTTTTCATGATTGCCATAGCCATAATCATACCAGCCGGGGGTTCCAACGACTACCCAGTCTCGATTTAATTCATATGGCTTCCCTATGAGCGAGTATTCTTGCTTATTAAAAAACTGATTAATTTTATGACTATCCGTAACCTCGTGGTCTTTAGCCCAGTAGTCATGATTCCCGGGAACGAACTTTACAACAATCCCGCTTTCATTCATTAGTTCCTCTATAAAAGCATGACTTTCAAGATAGTGATTGGAGATATCTCCTGCAATGAGAAGTACATCCACAGCTTTCTCTTTCAGCATAGTCACGAGTATTGAGAGGGTTGTCTCACCTTCGTCAAAAATCCATTTATTTCGATCGATGTGTAAATCAGATACTGTACCTATTCTCATGTTTACTATGAATCCTACTTTCTTAAGTGCTCGGAAAATGCATAGCCTTTGTTATCCACTGTGTAATGGTCTACTATACCATTTTTGTCAAAAACGACCCCATGCATCGCTCCACCGTAGACTGCTCCGCCATCGATACCAATTTTCCTATCTCCGGCAATCCAAATATCAGTATTCTTTTTTTCTGTATTCAGCATAGCAGTCACTGTATGGCCAAACACAAATGTTTTGTTCGTATGATTGGGTTGATCATAAAATCCCTCTCTAATCCACACATAATCACGTTCTGTAGAATCTCGCCAGTCACTTAAAGTCAAGTCCACTCCAGCATGAACAAACACATAATTCTCCCACTCATATATAAAGGGTAAGGATTCAATGAAAGGTTTTAGCCAAGGGGCTTTAGCTTGTAAACTTGCGGCCAACTCAACGACATCATACTCTCCCTCTTCCATATCAAGAAAAGACTGAATCGTTACCATCCCACCATTCATTTTGTAATTAGGTGCAGCATATTGTGGCTTATTCATGAAATTCAAAAGCATCTCCTCATGATTACCTCTTAAACAAATAGCATCATACTTTTCTACAAGCTCCTTGGCTAATTCAAAACATGCTTTAGGATTTTCTCCTCTATCTCCTAGGTCTCCAACCAAAACAAGTTGTTCTTTATCAGGGTTCCAGTACTCGAGAATCTCTTTAAACATTGTAATTTGTCCATGGACGTCACCGACAGCAAATAATTTATTCTTCATTTGAGTCACCCCTTCTAGGTATCATTCCTATCATTTCCCATACATTCAGTTTAACACATATCAAATCAGCACACTAAATGCCCTTCCATATACCATACACAAGGTACTCAATATCACTCTTTCTCATTATGAAAAAACGAGCAGGCCCTATAGGAGGCATCTACTCGTTTTTCATATCTATTCATTGAATCTTACTCTTATTAAGTAGAAGTACACTGTCTTCTACTTTTAAATTAAACCAAGGATTACAAAGTTAAAGATAAACAGGGCTGTGGTTGCCCATAAAACGGGATGCACAACTCGAATTTTTCCTTTAACAACTTTTGTGATGATGTAGAATAAAAAGCCAGCCGCAATACCATAAGATATACTGTAAGTGAATCCCATGAAAATTGATGCGAAAAAGGCGGGTATAGCCTCTTCTAAATTATTCCAGTCGATTTCTGAGAAAGCAGACATCATAAGAATACCGACAACAATTAAAGCCGGTGCTGTTGCGGCTCCAGGAACAATAGACATTACTGGGGAAAAGAAGGCGGTAAGCATAAACAACGTTCCAGTAGTCAAACTAGTTAAACCTGTACGGCCACCGGCTCCAATGCCAGCTGTACTTTCGACAAAGGTAGTAACTGGAGATGTTCCAAACACAGCCCCAATTGATGTAGCGACTGTATCGGCAAGCAAGGCTTTCTCCATTTTGGTATTAAGTCCATTCCCTTTTCCCATAGCTTTTTCATCTTCTAGAGTGAATATCCCTGCTTTACGGCCAGTACCAATAAAGGTTCCAATCGTATCAAAGATATCTGTTAGCGTAAACGCAAAAATTGTAATAAGTATGAGTGCATATCGTGATGGATCAGCTAATAGAGACCCTAGTCCTTGCGAGCCAAATGCCGCTCCAAAGGTCGTTCCTAGTTCTCCAAATGCAGATAGAATAGAGTTAGATGGATTGCTCAACCCAGACAAATCAGTGACACCCATGGGTATACCAATAACTGTTGTCAAGATAATCCCAATCAAAATGGCTCCCTTAACTTTAGCAACCATCATTATTATCGTTACGACTAAGCCGATCAGTGCTAGCAACGCATATGGATTAGTAAAGCTACCCATATCAGGAATAATTCCGCCACCGGTCACTACTGTATTAACCGCGCCACTGATTTCTTTTCCAGCCGTATACGGTTCGTTATTTACAGACAGAATCGACTGCCCTTCTGAAGTGAATGATAAGAGCTCTGCATTTTTCAGTCCAATGTAAGCAATAAATACGCCAATTCCACCACCAATCGCATGCTGGAGTGTTTCAGGTATGGCATGAATAATTTTCTTTCGAATTGAGGTTACTGTAATAAGTATACCAACGACCCCTGTCAAGAAAACCATGAACAGCGCTTCCTGCCAAGTAAAACCGAGTGCAAAGACAACGGTGTAAGTAAAGAATGCATTTAATCCCATTCCTGGTGCTTGTGCATATGGTACATTAGCGTATAGAGCTAATATGAGTGTTCCAACAGCCGCTGAAATGACGGTAGCTAGAAATACAGCCTGTGTTGGCATGCCGGTCAAAGCTAAAATTTGTGGATTAACAAATATGATATAAGACATGGCGAAAAATGTTGTTAATCCTGCTGCAATTTCTGTTCCTACTGTGGTGTTGTTCTCTTTCAAATGAAAGAATTTTTCTAACAAAGATAAAACCCTCTTTCATAATTTTTCTCCATTTCCGTGGAGTTACTCTAAAGGGTTATCTAATAAAATAATGGGTAAAATAGATGTAAATAAAAAAAGACAGTTCCCCGTCTTTAATTAACTACATCATAAACAATACATATTGTTTAATCTAATAGTCAATCCTTTAAGGGGATTGGTAGAAACTATAGCCCATATCGCTAAATTATATTAGATAACACTTATTAAGATGAGTTAATCATAATATATCATGGTGTAAAAAGCAACGAAATACGTAAATTTAATCAAACTATTATCAAAACCATTCGTTTATAAGCTAAAAACGAATGGTTTTGATTATGAAAACCTTAACAACAACACAGAAAACGAACGATAGTCGATTGAAAAATTTTGAATACCTTACAGATGTATTTTACACCTTTATATAAACATGAAGATTTTATGATTTTATATCATATGAATAGATTGAGCTCCTATTAATGTGTATACTTAAGAGTCAAGTCCATAATCTTGTGTAAAATACTATACAATGCTTTTACCTTTCTTAACCAACTCTTTGAGCTGATTTTATTAACAGAAAAATCTTATATTCAGACCTAATCGGTCCGATAAAAATACAACTTTTTTTAATTAATCGAATGATTCGAAATATATTTTCTTGTGGAACTGAGCCATTCTTCACTCTTATCCATTAAAACAGCACCGATTAATCGATTCGCTGATGCATGATTGGGAAAAATTCGGATCACTTTTTCTCGTCGTCGAACTTCTTGATTTAAACGTTCAAGAAGATTCGTGCTTTTTAAGCGATTATGACCTTGCCCTGCAACAATATATTG
>NZ_FNYW01000045.1 GCF_900109085.1 Alkalibacterium gilvum
CCATGTTCGTCTGATGTATCAACCTATTTAAAGACTAGCCTAAAAACATTGAGAAAACATTTAAGTGCGATTCGCAACACCTTCATTTATCCTTACAACAATGGAAGAATTGAAGGGATCAATAACAAAATAAAGGTTCTAAATAGAGTAGCCTATGGCTACCGTAATTTTTCTAACTATAAAAATAGAATTTTATTGCATTTCAAGCTAAATCCAAACACGACGCAACTATCTTACAAAAAAAATGAAGAGCACGTATTAACTGCTTAGAAGCTAGTACGTACTCCTCAGTGATATAAAATTAATTGATTATTATTTTCCACCAACGTTAGTTGACGTAGAACCTAATTATTTATTATCAAATGTAATAACAGCTTTATATATTCTGTTACCTTTTTTTGAGAATTTTTCTTCATACTCTGTCATAACATTTTCAGTTACATCACTTTGATGCAAATCAAGAAAAACTTCTTCTAAATTTGCACGGTATGATGAAAAACTGACAAGTGAATATTCAAATAATTTTTGATTATCTGTTTTAAAGTGTAACTCTCCATCAGGATTCAAAATTGTTTCATAAACATTTAAAAAGGTTTTATATGTCAGTCTTCTTTTTTCATGTCTGTTTTTTGGCCAAGGATCTGAAAAAGTCAGATAAATACGATCAACTTTATTTTCTTCAAAATATTCAGCTAAGTCACTGGCATTAGCTTGGAGTAATTGTACATTGGGTAATTCTTCTTCTATTTGTTTTTCAAGCGCACTAACAATAACGCTCGTTTGAAGTTCAATACCTATAAAATTTATTTCTGGATGTTTTTTTGCCATATCAATAATGAACTGACCTTTCCCACATCCAATCTCAACATGAATAGGCTGTTCATTTCCAAATCTTTCTTGCCAGCGTCCTTTAAGCTCAAGTCCTTCTGTGACAACATATTGGTCATATTCAGCAAGTTTTTCTTTTGCATAAGGTTTATGACGTAATCTCATTTTGATACTCCTTCATTTATCATTAAAAAATAAGTCAGACTAAAAGGTCTGACCTATTTCTAATTTTTCATCTGATTTAAAATCGTTTGTAACTTTAGTAATTCATTATTCATTCTGATGTAGTCCTGTTTTTTATGATGATGTTTTAAATCTTCAAGCAAATTCAACATGCTATACCAGTAGACTTTTTCTCTTGACTCTCTATTTTTTGAAAATTCTATTGTATCGAGCCAACTATCCCATTCAAGTGGGTCGATATATCTTTCCATTAGCTGACTAACGTCAAAACATGAGTCTGATATAACAACCGAATCCCAATCTACGAGATATAGATGGTTATCATTGGAAAGAAGTAAATTTTTATGCGATATATCGCCATGGCAGACAACTTTTTCCTCACTATTTTCTTCTTCAGGTAAATTGTCTTTGACATACATAAGAGCTTCATTGATTAAAGGATGATTTCTAAGGTCAGGGGCTAAATCAATAAGTGAGCGTTCATAAAGATCAGTCAGATTTAATATAGTGCCACCAAGACGTAAAAGCATGCGTTTTAAACTTTGAGAGCCATGAACCCTCCGGATAATATTAAAAACACTTGTCATATACATCTCATTTTTATCAAGTGTTCGACCATTACACCATTCCTGTGCAGTTAAAACGTCTCCGTTCCCCGTTCTTTTTGTCCAGACGAGTTTTGGAGAAATTCCTTCGAGCGATAATGCTGCTAAAAATGGAGAAGAATTACGTTTCAAGAATAAACGTTCTTCATCTCGTGTACCCATATACGCCTGACCTGTTTCTCCACCAATAGGATGTAATTGCCACCCCGATTCTCTCTCCAGCTCCATACTCACTCAATCCTTTTTTATTTCATTAGTCAAACAATGGTAACGACATTGATGCACTCTCTATTGTAAAAAGAAATTTAGTTATCGTCAAGCGCATGCACGTTCTTTTTATTCTGAAAATCATTTATTTTTATTTTTTTCACTCATGTCAAATCTATAAACGTAACGATATTAACGTTTTTAACATTAAATCGTTATTTTTAAACAAAAACAATCTCTTTTCTGACACATTGTAAATGTTTCTAAATAGGAACTTTTATTTTTTTAATCGTGCTGGTAAATATATATAGATAAAAAAAGCAGTAAATGTACTATTAAAAAAGAGTAATCTGATTACTGGAACAGCACCCGCACTAACAGCAGATAAGGCAAATAATAGTGAACTTACAATGAGAAGCAATAGAATTAAGTGTTGAGTAGGTTTTATTTTATTATTAGGAGCCGGATATAATCGAAAATGAATGGAGTCTCTAATAATTTGTTTTAATGGTATAAGCTGAAATCCTATCAAATATAGAAAAAGTACACTCACAATACTGTTTACAATCCAACTTCCAGAAAAATAAATCGCTATATTTCCTATAATAAGAAGTCTTAAATATAAACCACTAAAGTTATAATTTCTTACAAACATGCGTGACAGAAAATATATTTCTGGTTCTTTCTTAAGCACTTTAATATTATAAAGAAAATCAAGGTTCTTTAACCGTTTAACCTTATGTTTAGAATAAGGCGTTTCTACAAACAAATTAATAACTGAATATATCTTTTGTATTCGTCTTTGTTCCGTTTCAATCAACTTTTCCCAGTTCCAACTTTCTGTTTGTGCATGCTTCAATACATACAATAAAAACAACACAAGTAAGACAGCTGAAATGAGGAATCCGATTAGAGCTGACATGAAAAGACTGAGGGCTAAAGTGATTGTAAACAAGGCAACAATAAGTATTACGATATTTTTATTGGTACTCCTTTTATGTTGCTTCAAAGAGTAATAACTATTTAAAACATAAATATTTTTCCAAAAGACTAAAGATAGTAACCAAAAGGCAATACCAAAACCCTTTATGTGACCTATTGCTATAAGGATAGGGGCTGTAATTATTCCTACCAAAAGTGTAATAAGGCTATGGAAAAGTAAACTATAAATCATATTTTTTTTCATGATTTTATCAAATTTTTTTTCTTTCGGCAAAAGGAACACAGCATCAGCTGGTTCTATAAGCGTACGTATGCTACCTGAAAATAATGTAATTGAGATTATCAAAAATAAGATTATTCTGGGCACCACCGCAGATATATGAATGCTTTCTAGATAATTTTGATACGCTAAAGCTGTTGCGCCTCCTAGAAATAGGATTAATATGACAAAATGATCATTTAAGACATATTTTAAATATTTAGACAACGTTTTATAATAATTCGTCTGCCTTGTTTTAAACAAATCGCTAATTGTCATTTTAAAAACCCTTCTTTATCTGCTAAGCGTGTATAGATATCATCTAATGAAGCGTTAGGCATAGAAAACGTTTCTCTTAAATCTTTTAATGTCCCTTTTGCGTATATTTCTCCTCTGTTTATGATTATAAATTTGTCACATATTTTTTCTGCATTAGTCAATACGTGTGTTGACATTAAAAGCGAAGCCCCTTCTTTTTTCTTTTGCTCCATCATTTGTATTAGATCTCTTATCGCTATAGGATCTAGACCTAAGAAGGGTTCATCAATTATATAGAGTGACGGTTCAGTAATAAATGCACAAAGAATCATTACTTTTTGTTTCATACCTTTAGAAAAATCACTTGGGAACCATTCCAAACGATCTTGCAATCGAAATTTTTTTAATAACGGCGTCGCTCTTTCCATAGCAATAGATACATCTACATCGTAAGCCATTGCCGTTATTTCAATATGTTCTTTTAAAGTTAATTCATCATATAGTAAAGGCGTTTCCGGAATAAATCCGATTTTTTTCCTGTACAAAGAAGGGTTTTCTTTAAGCGCTTGCCCATCTAGTGTCATTTGACCACTAAAAGGATCCATTAAACCAATGATGTGTTTAATGGTCGTACTTTTACCCGCCCCGTTTAATCCGATTAAGCCAACTAATTCCCCGTTGTTTATATCGAATGAAATATCTTTGATTACAGGTGTCTGACTGTATCCACCTGTTAAGTTCTCAATTTTAAGACTCATCAAAACGTTCCTTTCCTCTTTATTATTGTTATTTTACCATAATTGATTGAAGTAAATTGAATTTTTGGGCTTCTTTTTATTAATTCCTTCATTTCTATGATAAACTGAAGGTAAATAAAATGTCTGAAAGAGGGGTAATATGGACGATTGCATTTTTTGTAAAATTATAGAAGGAGAAATTCCTTCCCGTAAAGTATATGAAGATGACGATGTTATTGCTATCTTAGATATGTCACAAGTTACTAAAGGTCATACATTAGTCATTTCAAAGGAACATGTCAGAAATATTTTGGATTATTCTGATGACTTAGCCGCTCGAGTTTTTAGTAAAGTACCTAAAATAGCTAGAGCAGTAAAGCAATTTGACCCTGCATGTAAAGGTTTGAATGTATTGATGAATAATGAGGAAATAGCAAGTCAAAGCGTTTTCCATGGACATATTCACTTGTTACCAAGATACAGTGATAAAGATGGCTTTGGCCTTAAATGGGATGATCATTCAAGTGAATACTCACAAAACGAATTGGATCAAGTCATGAACGCCATCAAAAATGAAATTAAGGAATAAAGGAGGATTTTAATGAAACATTTTATCTTTGGTACATTATCTGGAGTCATAGTAGGTGGAATTTATGGGTTAATTAACACGCCACGCTCTGGTAAAGACAACCAGAAAGCTTTAAAAAATTATGCAGATGAAACGACTGATTATATTCAGGATATTTCAGATAATATAAATGATTTACAACAGTCGATTAGTCAATTAAAAAATGAAGTGTCTTTTGTTCAAAATGATGTCATGGATGAGATGAACCTTATAGCTAAGGAATTTCAACATGAAGCTGAACCACGTTTGCGCAGAATTCAGGAAAAAACAGAAAAAATGCAAACTGAAGTACAAAAAACAACAGATAACCTTAATTAACTTATTACACTAAAAAACACCTTTTCATTCAGCAAATAAATTCTTGCTGTTGATGAAAAGGTGTCTTCTTATTTCAATTTTTCTAACTATTCAGCACTATCTGTATCTTCTTCGGTACTATCCGTTTCTTCTTCTGATGTTTCTGCTTCAGTACCTTCAGTCTCTTCATCAGATGTTTCTTCTTCTGAAGTATCTGTATTCGTTTCTTCTGTATCATCTTCTACTTCAGGCATTTGCATAAATTGCTGCATTGCTCCAGATAATTCTTCGTCAGTTATTTGAACGTTTGCGTCCTGTACAACTTGACTAATTGCCTGCTGAACCAATTCCTGATCCTGTAGATATCCCTCAAGAATCATTTCTTCAACATTTTCTCTTTCTTCCTCAAGTGTTCCTTTTTCTCCTTCTTCTACCATTTTTATAATATGGTATCCAAGTTCTGATTTCACTGGCTCTTGAGTAATTTCATCTTGTTTAAGCTTGAACGCGGCCTCTTCAAACTCAGGAACAAATTTCCCTGGTTCCAAGACAATTTCTCCTCCGGACTCAATCGTGCCTGTATCAGTTGAATATTCACTTACTAGTTCACTAAAGTCTGCACCATCGTTTAATTGTGAGATAATATCTTTAGCTAACTCTTCTTCTTCCACAAGAATATGAGCTACTGTAGAACTCACAACATACTCATCATATGCTTTTTGTATATCTTCTTCGGTCATATCTGTATGCTGAACGATTGCTTCTTCAACATATAGCGATGTACGGATATTCTCTTTTACATCGTCTGCAGATAAACCTTGTTGAGATAACATTTCTTCAAAAGCTTCAACGCCACCATATTGCTCAGCTTCTGCTTCAAATTCAGCATCCACGTCTTCATCTTTTACATCTTCACTGAATTCATTTTCTAGGATATCTTCTAGAAGGATTTGTTGTAGCATTTGCTCACCATAAGTGACGCCACTTTGAGTCTGTTCATTTTTCATACGTTCGTATAATTCACTCTCGCGGACTTTCCCCGCTTCGGTTGATGCTATTTCCTCTCCTTCATCGTTTGCACAACTAGCTAGCAACAAACTAGAACAGGCCATTGCACCTATTAACCATTTTTTCATACTCATTCATACACATCCTATTATCTACTTTTATTTCCTCTCATTAACGAATTAACAAGCGGTACGTTGATAAATATACCATAGCTCATTTGAAAATGAAAACGTATCAACGAAACTTACGGTGTTTTTCATTAACATTTCACAAATATTTCGTTTTTAGTCCGTGGATTTTTCTGGATTAATATATGTTTTTTTATAAAATGATCGATTATTCATTGCCCATACACGATCTGAAAATTCACCTGGTTCAGTTTTTGTAAGAGCTTGGGATATCATATTCATTTTTGCATCAATTTGGTCAATATAATGAAGCATCTCTGCCTCTGGTATAAGCGGTCTAACTGGCGATCCATATTCTAACTCGCCATGGTGCGCAAGTACTATATGTTTAAGCAAGAGTACATCTTCATTCGCTTCATCGATTTTCAACTCTTTGCACGCTTTAACGATATCTTCATTAATCATAACAATATGACCGATTAATTTACCTTCAAGAGTGTAGTCAGTAGCTGTTGGTCCACTCAGTTCAATTACTTTCCCTACGTCGTGGAGGATAACACCAGAGAATAATAAGGAGACGTCAAGTTCTGTATATATATCTGTTAAGGAGCGTGCGATACGCAACATGCTAACAGTATGGTAGGCCAACCCACCCATAAACGCGTGATGGTTCGTTTTTGCTGCTGGACTCTGGAAAAAGTCATGCTGATATTTCTTCATAATGAAGCGTACAATCCTATTCATATTAGCGTTTGTAATATCAAACAGGGCGTGATTAAATTCTTCAACCATTTTATCTTTATTTATCGGTGCACGTTCCACATATAACTCAGGGTTATTCGGCTCGTCATTCCCAGTCGGTCGTATAGATTTAATACGTATTTGCGGACTCCCTTTATACTCTTCACGTTTGCCTTCAAGCTTAATAACTGTTCCAGGTTTAAACATCTCCACATCTTTAGGCGTGGCATCCCAATAATTAGCACTTATTTCCCCGCTTATATCTTGGAATACGAAAGAAAGATAAGGTTTATTTGTTCGCGTCGTTTTTTCATCTGCTGACTTTATGAGAACATAGAGTTCAATTTGTTCATCCTTATGGTAATCATATATCTTCTTCACAATTCATCTCTCCTTAGTGAAAGTATTAGTTTAAGTATACGTATTTATCGTCTCCAATGAAAGCTTGTATGCGAGGATCAAAAGAAAAATATATGATCTGGATATTCTCATCAAATTTAGAAAGAAGTTCATACATTTTTTTTACACGCTGATTATCAAGATTAACAAATGGATCATCAATCAAGATAGGAAATTGGATTTTTTCTTTAGCCGTTTTTACAAAAGCTAGTCTAAGTGAGATATATAAAGGTTCCACTGTTCCCCTAGATAAATCTTCACTTTTCCATTTATTCCCCCACTTGTCGATAATAAAAAGTGTTTCTTGCTCAAACTGTAACTTTTTATACTTATCATTTGTCAAAAAACTAAAATAGGTTTCAGCTACAGAAAGTGCTTGAGGAAGGTTATCTTTTTTTGCATAATGGAGTGTTTTTTCAATAATTCCCGCTGCCGTCTTAAACGTTGTCCACTTATAAACAATTTCTTGATAATAACTTTTCTCATTTTCGAATGTTTGAAGAATTTCTGAGTATAAGCCACCATCTTCAAGTTGCTTTAAAGTCATCTCATCGGCCATAATATTTTTGTTTATTTCTTTTTGTTGTTCTAGTAAAGTTCGTTTCTCTTCACTCAATTTCTTCATATTTACATCCAAGTTAGTTACTTCATACTTGATTTCATTTTGATCATCTCTTGGAGGAAGCTTTGCTAATAACATGGATAAACGCATCCGCTTTTCTTGGATTATATCCTGCTCTGCATAAATATCGTAGACGTCTCCTTCTCTTTCAAGTTCTAGTGAGTGAATAAACTGTTGTTTTGTCGATTTTAATTCATTTACTTTACCTACAAAATAGTTGATTTCATTTTGTATCGTTTCAGTTTGCTTGATATATTCTTGCATCCCTCTTTGTTCATTCTTTATTTCTCTATAAATATTACGCATCTCTTTGAACTTTTCCAACGTATTTTCAGTTAAAAAATCCCGCTTAAATACTCTCTCAAAATCACTAAGATGATTGCTCAGCTTCATTTCTATCGTTTCTATTGTCTGTTTTACCCCTGCTTCTTTATTAGAAAGTTCTCTTATTTTTTCATAAATATCTCGTTTTTCATCTATATTTAGAAGTGTAATAGATGCAGGAAACAAGTGATCTTTTTTCCATTGTCCGAAATCTTTTTGAATCAATTGTTTGGTCGTTTCTAACCTATCAATCTGGTTCAATGTGTCTTTGTACTCTGATTGGTAAACATCATTCATAGCAAGCATTTCTTTCCATTGGCTACGTAAGTTCTTTTGCTCATAATAAGTGTGCTGTTCTTTATTTTCCTGTTTATTTAAGGAAGTATGTTCGCGCCAAGTAGCATAAGTGAGCACTATAAATAATATAAAAAACGCAACACCATATACTGGTTCTACTGTGAATAAATAGATACTTGAAAAGAAAGTAACGGCTGAAGCAATCATTGGAACCAAGTGAGCTTGTCTTTTCCCTTTCCCAGGCTCTCCTCCCTCTTCATTCATCTCTTTTAGTTTATTAAACCCTGATAAAGAAAGTAATTTAGGCTCAATCTTGTCAATCATATCATTATTTATATTGATTTTATGTGTTATATTTTTCTGTTTGTCTTGTAAGTCTGACAGCTCTACTTCTGACTTCTCTAGACGTTCTCGTGTTGTATTTAAATAATCAAGTTCTGAAGTCTTTAGTTCAATCGGAAGCGAATCAGAAAGTGAGATGTCTTCTCTTATTTTCATTTCTGCTATCATTTGCTCAATATTACCTAGATCCTTCATTTTCAGTTGCAAAGAATGTGCTTGGTCCTCCCAAAAGTCCAAGTTGTTTTCAAATTGTTTTAAATGTTCTTCGTTTTCCTGATACAAAACAAGCTCTTTGGAAGGCTTATATTCTTTCTGTAAATTTTTCTGTCTTTCTTGTCGCTCATTAATTTCATTCTGATAACTTTCTGTATCATTATTGATTTGTCTTAATTGGTACAGTCCATCTTCAGGTAATTTTAGAACGGGTTTATTTTTTAAATAGGCTTTGATCTCATCAATCTCTGCAAGGGTTTCCTCATGCCTTGACAATTGATCAAAATAGTTTAACTCTTTTTCAGTTTTGCTTAGTTTACTTTCAATTATCTTTAGTTGCTCTTGCTTTTCTATATGTTGTTTCATTAAATCAATATACGTTTCGTTTTTTTCTTTTGCTTTCTCTACCTCAATGGCTTTACTTTTTAATGCTGCTTTAAGTTGATTGATTTTTGGATTTCTTCCCATTGGCTTAAATAATTTATCTGCTTGGGCATTATAATAGTCTGCTTGCTTTAAATATTTTTCATGACCAAGTGCTCCGACACTTAAGAAGAAGCGATTTAACTGCTCCTTCCCCATATTTTGGATGTTCTCTATTCCTTTTAAGTCAAAAGAATAAATACTTTCATAAAAAGAACGCGTTTTATTATAAAAAAGCGTCGTTAACATTGCTTCATTGCCCGTCGTTCCATCTTCAAGTTGTACAACAACATCTCCTGTTACTTTCCCTGACACGCGTTCAATACTTACTTCACCAAACCGCTTATCTTGAATAATTATTTTCCCACCATATCGGCTACTTTCATTAGGTTCATATCGATTTAACGAGCTATGGCGGGTAGGAAAACCAAAAAACACACTATGAATAAATGACATTATTGTTGATTTTCCAGCCTCATTTTCACCAAAAAATAACTGAAATGACGCATCAATATCAAATTCAGTAT
This sequence comes from Alkalibacterium gilvum, assembly GCF_900109085.1. Classification (GTDB taxonomy): domain Bacteria; phylum Bacillota; class Bacilli; order Lactobacillales; family Carnobacteriaceae_A; genus Alkalibacterium; species Alkalibacterium gilvum. Next base: position 9,969 of record NZ_FNYW01000045.1, read on the forward strand.
CTATCCATTTTCCATATCCATAAATAATCATTTTTTTAATTATCATAACTGATCTCTTCTCCTAAATCTTGCATCAGTATATTTTTTGCTGAGTCCAAGCTGTTTTTTTTGATTTCTTCCATATCATCCTCAACATACTTTGTGAAAGCATATTTCGAAAAAAAATCTTGTGTTAATTTTTGAAATGTTTCTCTCTCACCAATTGTTTGTAGAGCCCTATCAAAAGCTATTGGATAGGTCTGTAATAGAGAAGTCCTTGTATCTTTATTATCTCTTTGTGAAATGCTAGCTGATACGATATAAGTAAATGAGTCTGTTTCAACATGTTGAAAGTTTTGATAAAAAGCATCATCTTGTAATGTATTCACAATCGATTTTGGTGTTTTTGGGGATAATTTTATATTTAAATTAATTAAAGAATTTAAATACTCTTTTTCAGTAATTTTTCTTTTTATTTCATCAAACATTCCATCTATTGTCTTAAGTGTTGTTAAATCCATGTTGATTGTTTGCCATTTAATATCAGCTGTTGGAATAAAGGTTGCCTTTTTACTTGACTTTTTTAATTCCACTAGTAAACATCCTTTTTCCCCCGCTTCATTCTTATGTCTCCCTTGAGTATTCCCACTATAATAGATAAGTGGCTCTTTAGAGAGCTGTTGTCTTTTATGAATATGTCCCAGCGCCCAGTAATCATAATTTTTTTCTTTGAGTTCATTTAATGTGAACGGAGCATAATGTGCATGGGATGTACTCTCCCCCTCCATATATCCATGGAGCATTCCAATATGAAAGTCACTTGTATTGTTCCGATAAGGGTAGTCTTTTATTTTTCTTTCTTCTATCCAGTTACGATCATAACTGAACCCACTTATAGATATTGTTTCATGACATTGGGTTTCAAATTGAATCGTCTCGACATTTGAATCAAATACTGTGACATTATTTGGTAATGATAGATGTAATTCATCATTAGTCAAGTAATCATGATTGCCATGTATAATAAATACGCTAATACCTGCCTGATTCAAACGCTCAATTTCCTCACGTAAAAAAACTTGCGCACGGATACTTCGGTCTTCTAAATCATAAATATCTCCAGAAAGTAAAACAAAGTCTACTTGATGAAAGAGTGCAGTATCGACAAGTTTTTCAAATGCGTTGAACGTTGATGCCTTTATTTTATTGAAAAGTGCTTCTGGAATATTTTTCAATCCTTTGAATGGACTATCCAAATGTATGTCTGCTGCATGTATGTATTTGACCATTTTCTTTTCCTCCTCCGGGGCACATACGTTCTTTGTTGCTTTTAGGAAAAGGACTTACTCAAAGAGCAAGTCCTTTCTAAAAGTCTTATTGATACAATTCTGTAACAGGTTTTAAAACTGTTTGATTGATATCATCGATCATTTGACCAACACTTTTTTCAGCTTCTAGTAAATCAGTGATCAAAGCATTCTCACCAATCTCTTTTGAAACTTCTTGTGCTTGCTGAGCTTCTTCTTCAGTAATCTCTTGTCCACTCATCTGCTTTTGTTGAATCATTTGTTGAACTTGTCTGAATTCGTTGAAGACTTTATTCGCTTCTTCGTTTTCTCTTACAGCTTTAAAAGCTGCTTGAAGACTTTGAAATTCATCAGTCTTTCTTAAATCTTGTTCCAATTGGTTAGCAGTGTCATAAATATTTACGGACATACTATCATCCCTTCAGTTTCCGTTCATGTACGAACGTTTTTTCTTCCTTTATAAGTGTATCATGAATAGAAAACAGTTGCCAGGAGAGTTTCTTTTTTGTATGTGTAAAGTTATTGTCGGAAAGTTATTCTAGAAATAATTAACACTCATTTTATTTAACTCTTTCTCAATCGTTTCGTCGCTCTGCGAGCGCCTTTAACGATTGAGAAAGAGAGCTTAATTGAATAATTTTTGTAATTGACCCATGGGGCTTGATGTAGAGCCATAATTAGCTATTCTTCCAAATTTAACACCAATCGAGGCTTGAGGTTTAACTTTTTTCAAAGCCGCCTTCACTGCGCCTTTAAACTCCGGCTGGAGTTTCGTTGAAAGCTCAGGCAACTTATCCGTTAATGCTTTAAGGAACGTTCCGTTCTTACGTGCAGAAATAATCGCGGCCACA